>JBOFLG010000170.1:0-12175 GCA_051657745.1 Dermatophilaceae bacterium
GCAGGTGCCTCGTCTCATGACCTGTCCACTGTGCAACGACCACCGCGAGCCCTCCCGTCCCGAATGGCGAGGGTAACGCACACCCGAGACGGCACCTGCGCCGTCGGTGCGTACGGACTTCGTGCTCAGTGCGTAGTCCTTGTGCGATACCGGTGCCACAGTGAAGACATGGCGCCGGGACGGGAGACCACACACCCCGTCCCGACGGGTACCACACCCCAGCCGTGACATGCGCTCGTGCTGGCCGTGCCGTATCGGCTCGTTTCACGGCGTCCCCTCACACCACATCCGGACGTCATGGGGCCTCCGAGGATGCAGCAGCCATGACGAGCGCGCGACCGCGCACGACGGAGAGGGAAAACGAGGCGATGGCAACCACCGCACACGGAGCCCGGAGGGGGCAGTCGATTCATCGGTCCTGGTTGGCGATGGCCGACGGGCTCCATGTCCAGCGGGTGCACCTGCACCTGCGGGAGTGGCGACAGCTGGTCGAGGACGACACACCCCTGCCCGACGTTGGCGACGGGGTGGGCGCACGCCAGTTCGCTGGCATGCCATTTCCTGTCAGCACAGACCCCGCGGGCCGGCCCACCAGCGGTGGGTCCTATGGCGATGCCGAGGCACCGTGGGTCAGTACCGCGCTGGCGCTGCAGATACCTGACACGGGCGGTGACCTCATCCAGAATCCGCTGTCAGAGTCGGCCAACGCCTGCGCGGCGCGACTCGTCGAGACATCCACCGATGCGTGGGCGGGCCGGGTCCGAACTGCATGCGCGACCGCGGCCTGGTGGGTGGGCTTCTTCACCGTCATCCGTCATCGGGGCGTGCACCACGTGACCCTCGACCAGGACAAGCCGGCCGTCACGCTTCCTGTGGTGCAGGAAGCCGCAGATGTCGTGGCCCTCGGGCTCGGGCTGCGGGCACTGGAGGCTCACCTGCGTCACATCAGGGTCACCGATACCGACGCCATGGACGCCTATTGCCGGGCCATCACGTCCACCATTGCCGTCGAGTCGCGCTTGCCCAGGCTGCTCGGCGACTTGGCCGAGCTGCGGTTGGTCGATCTGGTCACGCTGGCGGTCCCGTGGCGCGGACGGTTCACGAAGTACGCGGGCGGCACCGGCGCCGGGCAGGTGGAGTGATGGGACGGGCATATCCGTTCGTCGTCATCGAAGGCCTCGACGGCACCGGAAAGACCACCGCCCGCAAGGGACTGTTCCGACTGTTCGAGAACCTCTACGACATCACTCCGTTGTGCGTTCTGACGACGAACTTCCTCGCCCCTGCGGTCGCGGCCGACATCGTCGAAGGCAAGTACACGCCGTCCATGAGCAACCGCGACTCCTACCTGGCCGCCGTCCTGGCCGACAAGCACGCCACCCTGCACGAGTTGATCCGGCCCTCGTTGGGCGATCGACCGGTCATCGCGGACCGGTGGCTGATCAGCGAACTGGCGTTCTTCGCCGTCAAGCACGGCATCCGCCCCGACGAGACCTACCAGCACATCGCACGAGCTCTCGACGACGGCCCGGGCAACGCGGCCGACGTGACGTTCGTGCTGACCCTTGACCCACGAGAGTCCGTCGCGCGAGCCCGAGGACGTGCAGGCGACGCCACCCGGGCGGACTGGGACACCACCGATGTGCAGACCCGAGTCCAGCTGACCTACAACGAGGTTCTCACCCACCCCGAGGGATACCCCCTGCTGGGCGAGGTGGTGCCGGTCGACGCAGGCGCGCCCGCGGCCACTGTTCTGGCCACCATGTGGCGAACCCTCATCGACCATTCCCTGGTGCCCGACCTGCCGCGCACATCACCAACGACATCGGGGCCGACGTCGTGACGCCCACGGGGACATCGCGCGCCTGTTTGCTGCGAGAGGCGATGACCGCCGCCTCGTCGAACCATCCGGTACGGGCGGTGGGCGCCTCCAGCGCCATCGCCGCCAGGATCGCCGCAGAAGCCGGGTTCACGGCATTATGGGTCAGTGGGCTGGAGGTCTCGTCCTCCCTGGGGCTACCCGACACCAATGTCCTCGGCGTTCGAGACCTTACCGGCGTGGTTGTCACGCTCGGACGGGTGGTCCCGCTCCCCGTGATCGTCGATGTCGACAACGCCGGCGGTTCACTGGCCAGCGCCGACCGATATGCCCACGACCTACTCCGTGCCGGGGCGGCTGCTCTGTGCCTGGAAGACAGCACCTACCCCAAGGTCAATAGCTTCCGCACCGACCGCGGGCAGTCGTTGGCGCCCGTCGACCTCGTCGCCGGACAGCTCGACCGGATGCGGGCCGTCGTCGGGCGCGACGCGGTCCTCATCGCCCGTACGGAGGCCCTCATCGCCGGCAACGACGTTCCCACCGCACTCGAACGCGCCCACCTGTACGCCGAAGCCGGAGCCGACGCCGTACTCATCCACTCCAAAGACACCACCGGAGCCCAGCCCCGCAGCATCGCCGAGCTCTGGTCGGGCACCGTCCCCCTGGTCACCATCCCGACCGCGTTCTCGCACCTGGGCTGGCAGGAACTCGCAGACCTCGGGTTCCGGATGTGCATCTACGCCAACCAACTCACGAGAGCGGCCATGGCCGGCATGCGCGACGCAGCCCTGGAGTTCTCGGTGACCGGGTCGTTCCATTCCACGATGGCCACACCCATGGCCACCGTCGGCGACGTCCTGGCGGTCGCCGACCCGACGGCGCGAGCCTGTGTCTGAGCCCGCGATGACCGACCACAACACCGGCAGCCTCTCGGTGGCTGCGCTGCCGAGGATCAGCGTCTCCGTGAAAGCCGCGATCGTCCGCGACGACCGCATCCTCCTGCTGTCGTACGACGACCACGCGGGCTTCCACTACAACCTCCCGGGCGGCAAGGCCCGCGAAGGGGAACCCCTGCGAGACGCGGTGCGCCGGAAGGTGCTGCAGGAGACCGGACTGCGAGTCGAACCCCGCCGGCTCCTCTTCGTCGTCGAGTACGTCCCCACCCGCCGGGCCGGCGAGTTCGGGAACGTCCACAAAGTGCAGTTCAACCTGCTGGCGGAACTCCTCGACCCACGCGATGAACCCCGGATGCCTGACCCGCCCGACCCAATCCAGCTCGGCGTCGAGTGGCTTCCTGTGGAACGGCTGTCCACCGCACCGCTGCTTCCCCGGATTGCCGAACCCCTGCGTGCCGCGCTCGCCCGCACAGACCCTGACGCCCTCCTCGACAGGTGGTGACCTCATGACACAGAGCCCGACGACACGAATTCCACGGGCGCAGCCAGCGACGACCAAGGCCGGCCGAGGCCAGCTCGGCACCCTTCGATCCTGGCTGCTCACCGACCACGCTGGCACCATCGACCCCGACCGACTCGAGGCGATCGCCGAACACCTCGGCCACGTGGTCCGGGCCGGTATCGGCGGCGCCGTCGTGGAAGTGGGCTGCTACCGCGGCGCCATGGCCCTGTGGCTGCGCGCCATCCTCGACGACCTCGGCGACGGCGACCGCGAGGTCCACGTCTACGACTCCTTCGCCGGCCTGCCACCCGCGGGTGCCCACGACTCGGACCATCTCCGCGCCGGAGAACTCCTCGCCAGCCCCGACGAGGTCATTGCTACCCACCACCGCTGGAGTAGGACACCGCCAGTGATCCACCCCGGCTGGTTTGCCGACACCCTGCCTGCCGAGCTCCCCACCGCAATCGCCTTCGCGTACCTCGACGGCGACTTCCACGACTCGATCCTCACCTCCCTTGTCCACTGCGTTCCCCGCCTCGCGCCCGGCGGCCGGCTGGTCGTTGACGACTACGCCGACATCGAGGTGAACCCGCGGGCGTGGAACGGGCTGCCCGGGGTCAAGCACGCCTGCGAGGAGTACTTCGGACGCCGGTCGCCGTTGACGGTCCTCACCGGTGATGGCGACCTCGCGTTCGGGCTCTACGAGGCTGGACCTGCCCGGAGGAAACCATGAACAAGCCCGACCGAGCCTCCGGCTCCAGCTCGATCGTCGTCATCCGCGGCGCCGCCGACCCCGCCTCACTGCGCCGCCACCTGCCCAACCACGACGTCCGCGTCGTCGATCATCTCGCGGACCTGACGCCCCCAGTCGCGGATGCCGTGGCCGTCCTGGTCGCCCGCTCCGGGACACGAGTCGACGCCCACGCCCTGTCACGCCTGCCCAACCTGCGCCATGTGGTCCGGCCGGGGTCGGGAACGGACTCCCTCGACCGAACTGCGCTGGCGGCTTGCGGGGTCAAAGTCCACCGGAATGCCGCAGCCTCAGTCGATGCGGTGGCCGAGTGGGCGCTCGCCGCTTCGCTATCCCTGTCACGGCGCCTGCCGCTAGGGCATCAGGGGATCCACGCCGGACTGCACCTGAAGCACGAGTGTCTCGCCCGACCGCTGTCCGAGTACCGCGGAGTCGTGTGGGGCGCCGGACCCACGGGCCGGGCCGTCGGCCGTACCCTGCAGCCGTTCGTCGCCGACCTCGCCTACGCCGCATGGCCGTCCACCCCGCCACACCTTCGCCAACTCCCACCCGCTAAGTGCATGGCCTGGGCGGACCTTCACGTCGTAGCCCTGCCGCTGCGAGCCGCGACAACCCGCCTGTTCGGGCTCTCGTTCCTCGCCGCAGTCGCTGACAAACACCCGGCGCTCGTCTGCGTGGGACGAGCGGACACGCTCGACGTATCGGCATGCGTGGACGCACTTGATGTGGGCACGCTGTCTGGGCTCGCGATCGACCCGATCGAACCCGACGACCTCGACCTGTTCACACGGGTCGGACCGCCACGGAACCTGCTCCTCAGCCCGCATGTCGGCGCCCAACGCAGCGACGTCCGCGCGGCCCTCGACGAGTGGGTCCTCACGACCACCCAGGCGCTGCTCGTTCACGGGCAAACATCCCGTCGGGGCGCAGCATGAACCCGATCAGTCAGGTCGCTTCGGCGCGGAACTCGGCAACACTCCGCTTGGCGTTGGCCGAACGGGTTGCCGCGGACATCATCGGCGATCGGCCAGATGTTGAGGTCTGGGTCGAGGGCGCGTTGGCCTATGGGCTGGCACACGCCCGTAGCGACGTCGACCTCCGGATCATCACCGATGCCGCGTCCGCGGCCGGGAACCGGTCCCGCATCGTCGACGGGATTCGCTTCGACCTGACCACCTCGACACACCACGAGGTGACAACGCTCCGTGGGCAGCTCGCGGCCTTCGATGTTCGGCTCCACGACATCGAGGTCTTCCGAACCGTCCGGGCCGCGATCGGGGACCTCACCAGGTTGCGCACGGCCCACCGATTCACACCGGAGGGGTGGCAACCGGTCATCACGGATGCCGAGGAGCGCGTGTATTGCCAGTGGGCGGTCGCGCATCAGGTCGAACAGGCACACAGCCTCGCCGAGGATCTGGTGGGCCTACATCTGGACGGCCTCGACGACGAGGCCGCGGTCACGTGGAACCGCCTGGACGCATGCACCGCCCTGGCCCGATGCGCCGCGGCCGGCGCCCCGCTCCTCGGGGACAAGTGGCTGCCCTCCCTGGACCGACGCGTCCTCGGTTCGCTGCATGATCCATTTTCGGGTCTCGAACGGGGTCAGGCAGAGACCGCCGAGGACGCCTTCGCTGTCGCGCAGATCCGGACGGCGGCCGCGTTGACCGAGTGTTGGCCGCTCACGAGCATCGGCGACGCCGACGCACCCGCCGCAGCGGATGACCAGCCGCCGAGTTCGCACGACCAGAACGTGCCCGGAAGCGTCTCCGGCCTCGGCTGGTTGCCACACCGCTACAGCGACGGATGGTTCATCGGCTGCGGTGACACCCGTATCAGCCTGACGGCGGCCCAATTCACGGACTGGCTGTCCCGAGTGCAGGCCAGGCGGGCAGGGTGATGACCGCGAACGCCGGTACTGGCCCTGCACGCGAACCGCTCGACTTGCCGGTCGATGCGCCGATCGATGTCGGGGACATTTACCGGTCGCTCGACCTCGACGACCACAGTGAGGCCGTGTCGGTGCTGCTCAAGGTCCGTGGCGACACCTGCGACATCGACTGCCTATACTGCTACGAGAAGCGGAAGGCAACCCCCAGCGCAGCCAGAATGGATGCTGGCGATGTTGCCAGCATCACCCGACTGTTCAGGGGACGACCCGTTGCCGTCGAGCTCCACGGCGGCGAACCGCTGACGGCCGGGCAGGACCACATCGCCGAGGTCCTCGACGAGTTGGCCACGGCACCCAACGTGATCCGCGTTTCGCTCCAGACGAACGGTGTCCGGCTCACCAATTCCTGGCTGGATTTGTTCGACGAGCACTACCCGGAACTAGAACTCGGGATATCCCTCGACGGCGACCCCACGGGAAACGCCTGGCGCGTTGGCTACGACGGGCGACCAACACACAAACGCGTCGAGGCTGCGCTGGATCTTCTCGCCGCGCGCGGTCGACAGGTGGGATTGATCAGCGTGGTCACCCCACGCGTCCTCGGTCGGGCGAACGAAGTCCTCACCTACCTCAGCCAGTCCGACGCCGTCCGGGCAGTGAGTTTCGTACCCTGCTTCGACGCCACCGTCACCACACCCGTCCCGAGCATCGGATCATCCAGCCCTCAAGCCGCCGCTCGCGGCCGGTCCGAGACCGTTAGCCGACGGCTCCAACGCAACGCCGTGAACCCCACCGGCGGGCCGACATGGGCCACGACCCCCGACGAGTACGCCGACTTCATCCTCGAAACTGCGAGCCACTGGATCTCGACCGGACTGTTCGCCCAGCTGTCCCTCGAGCCGGTCGTCGCGGTCATCCGGCGACTGCAGGGCCTCGGTGTCCGCAGCTGCCACTTCAGCGATCTCAAATGTCACCACATTCTCACGCTGTACCCCGACGGACGCCTCGGCAGCTGTGACGAACTGCCCTGGCCCCAGGCCCAGTTAGCCACCCTGGGGAGTGTCACCACGCCAGCTCACATCGCTGGTACTCAGGCGGCGTCCCCGCTGCTGAGCGCGGGAAAGTCCCTCATGGCCAAGTGCGTGGGATGTCGATACCGCAGCACCTGCGGCGGCGGGTGTGTCGCCACTCGACTGCGCGAGTCGGCTGCCGCCGGTTCCGACGACGCCTACTGCACCCACCGCATGCGTCTGATCGATGGCGTTGCCGCTCTTGTCGCCGCCCCGCACGACCTGGCCGGAGCCCGTTGCCGACGCATTCGATGGCAACCCCGCACCCCGAACTCAATGCGCGACGTCACCGCGTTCGTGGCCCGATGGGACGACCCCACCTCGCCCCGACTTCCGGCCCGGATCCGGCTCAGCCCCACGGGAAACATCAACGTCGACGGAGTTCCCGGGGGCGTCGAGGCTGACGACCTCGACCCGCACCACCCGGACTGGCAGCGCGGCATCGAACCCGGCGTCTGGCCGCTCATCGACGCGTTCACGACCAGGTGGCAGTCCATCACCTACGACAGCTGTGAAGGCCACCCCAACGAGGGCTCGCCCCCAGGGCCGATGCGGGTTGGACTGCTGCCCCGCACCCCGGACGACGCCGCCCAACTCGCCGGTCGTCTGTGCCGGCTGACCAACGCTGCCGAAGCCAGATTGCCGGCTGGCTGCCTGGTCACCATCGGTCGCTCTCTCCTGATGTCCGATGCCTCAGGACGTCAGCATCCCGCGCTGGACCTCCACCTGGAACCCGCGTTCGACATGACCTGGGACGAGTGGGCAGCCCTTCGGAACAACGCAGTCGCGACTCTCACCTCGCTCGTGTTCGAGATAGCAGCCCGCGGGACGCCGAGATCGTGCGCCTGCACCGACGCAAACGACATCGACGTCAACGCACGGCCGCCCGACCCCGCACGCACGATGGAGGCCTGATGATCCATGTCGCCGAAACCCTCGCGATCCACAGCGTTGAGGGCTTCCTCACCGCCAACCAGGTGACCGACCTCAGCACCGCCATGACACGTCTCCTGGCCCGTGACGGCACAGAGCCATACGACGAGGGCCGGTGCGCCACCATGCACGAGATCCCCGGCCGGTCCGCGCAGCAGGCGATGGCCGTCTACGAACCGTGCGGCCGGATCGAGGTCACCAACCTCCCCGACGAGGTGACCACCGTCCTCGACGCTGCGCTGCGGGCCGCTCTTCCCGCGATCACCCGAGCGCTCCCGTCCATCACCACGTGGCGGCCGTGGACCTACGTCGAGTACGGCCCCGGACAACACATCACCCCGCACGTTGACGGGATCGCCCCCAACCCGGCCACATGGCCACGCCAGATCGCCGGCACAAGCGTCCTCATCAGCGCGGCCGAGGACGGTGGCGACTTCGCCGTCGAAACCACCGGCAGCCCACGGCTCTGGTCCGACGCCGCGCCACCTGATGCGTGCGGGTACGACCCATCGATCAGCATCGCCCACGACGGCGCCGACAACTCTTCCCCCTGGTTCCACACCCTTCTCCGAACGCGCTGGACTGTCCGCCCGACGCCAGGGACGGCCCTGCTGTACGGCTCGCAGCTCACCCACGGCACCGACCCAGTCGTCACCGGCCGCTGCCGAAAGTTCCTCAACTGGCTCCTCGCCGAGGACCCAGCCACCACTGGAAGGACAGACACATGACCGCCTCCACCAACGACCACGACAAGTTCCTCATGGCCGTCGAGGCCCTCCGCGACAGCAACGCCGGGGTACGCACCACCGCCCACACGTCCAGCGTCTCCGCCGATGACTGGGCACCCGCGATCACGGACTCACAGACCCAGGACCCCGAGGCGGACCTGCCCGCCCTTCAATGACCACCGCTCGCCACGCTTCCGCGGCGCCGGCCACCACCGGCGCCGCCGGGCGCGCTCCGACACCGCCAGGCGCACTCACCGCCCTCACGAAACCGGCGCTGGTCAACGCCATCGACGAATACCGCCGCATACGCCACAGTCAGATCCACGCCCTCATCTCGACCGGCTCGGCGACAGTCTCCAACGCTCCGCGCAACCTCCACGAGTCGGGTGGGGACCTCGCCCTGGGCTACGCCATGGCGCACCACATCCTCGAAGGCGCCCACCGGGCAGCCGAGGCCCGAGACACGACCAGTCTCGACTGGTACCGCCGAGCTTTACCGCAGATCACCGCCCTCGCTTCACCCACGCCCACCGGCCCAACGATCATCCTCAACCCACCAGCGGATGAGCTGCTGCGCTCACCCACGATCTCCGACACCTCGTACTACCTGATCAATGCAGCCAGTCGGCGTGCCGGCGATATCGACCGCGGTCACGTCGCCGACGCCATTGCTCTGGCCAGACGGCACGGCTTCACCGCGCTCGTCGGCAGCAGCGCCACGGTGATCTGCCTCCTCGCCCGGCGCGACCTGCTCGACACCCTCCACAGCTGGACCATCAGCGCCCTACCGGGAACAGTCTTCACCGACCACACCGGGCACCCCGAGATCCTCGCCCGCGACCTGGTTCACGAAGCCGGCCACAACTGGCTCAACGACGCCTTGGTGGCGACCGGCACCCGTACCCCCGAAAGCACTGTCTTCTCACCATGGCGCGATGCCATGCGTCCCGCGTTCGGATTCCTTCACGCGTGCTGGGCGTTCCCGCTCACCATGATCTACGCGAAGGCGGCGCTGCCCGAGTCGCGAGGGCCGGTCCAGAACCTTCTCATCCGGTACCTCGAAACTCAGCGACCCCTGCTCCGCGCGGCCCAGGACGACTTCACCCACCTCGTGCGAGACATCGACAACGACGACCTCACATCGACCCTCACCACGGTCTTCGACAGTGCCCTCGACCTCAGATAGCCCACGTCTGCCAGCGCGAGGAATCGGCCACCCACCGCGAGGGGCGGCACTACGCCACCCGAGGCGTCGATGAGGCACCGTTGTCAGCACCGCCGGGCTGCTGCTCCGGCCACGGCAACCGAACACGGGTCGGTCACCACCGCGCAGCCGCAGCCCGCGCGCTGAGCACATCAAGTTCACCACGCGGTCACCGGATCGCCGCGGTCTGAGCGCGGTCGAGCGCGAAATGAACTGGCCGGTCACCTCCGGAAGTGGCGGCCCCGCGGCGCACTCGGGGATGCTGTCCACTGTGACGCGGTCAACTCTCGTGTTTGTCCTGGTGACGACCAGTAGTGGCGGCGCATCCCATGCGTGACGCACCGGCTTTGACTCCCACCATCGCCCACCGCGCTCTGGCCCAGGCCGCCACCATCCTCGGGTTGGATGCCGAGCGTGCCGACCTCCTTGGACCGCTGGGAGAGAATGCTGTATTCGGCCTGCCGGGAGGCATCGTGGCACGGGTCTCGGCGGGTAACGCCGCTGAGCGAGCAGCGCGAGAGGTGCGGGTCGCCCGATGGCTCGAATCTGTGCCGTTTCCGGCCATTCGGGTACTGCCGGCCATACCCGTACCGGTCGAGGCGGCCGGGTGCGTCCTCACTTTCTGGGTCCGCGTCCGGGAGATTAGCCAGGCGGCGCCGTCGGAGCTCGGCAACTTCCTGCGACGACTACATCTGATCCCGACACCACCGCCAGGGGTTACGGAGCCATTCGATCCTTTCGCCGGAATCGCTGAGCACATCGAATCCGCCGTTGGCCTGCCGAGTGAGGAGCAAAACTTCCTCAGTGCCATCTTGGAAAAGGCGCGCCGGGACTTCGAGGGTGTCAATTTCGGCGGCGGCCCGTGCGTCATCCACGGTGATGCGCATCGCAAGAACATCGTTCGGGAGAAGTCCGGAAATGTCCTCATGCTCGACCTTGAGCGCGCGTGCGTAGGTCCGCAAGAATGGGACCTCATCGTGGCTGCCGTTTATCACCGAGTTGGCTGGTATACGGCGCAGGACTACACGGAGTTCGCCAACGCGTACGGACGCGACATCACGATGTGGGCCGGGTTCGAGACCGTAGCGACAATCCGGCAGCTCCGCATGATCGCGTGGCTGGCCGCCCGAACCGGTCGCGAGCCCCGCCTCATTCCCGAGGTCCGGGCGCGGCTGAAATCCCTTCCCGAAGGCGGTGGGGTTCGCCACTACTGGCGCCCAGGCGTGTGACGCACTCTGCCAACAACGCCCCGACCGCCTGCCACTAGGCGGGCAGGAGACGCCGCGCTTGCCGCATAAAGTCGTCGGCAGCAGTGCAAGGACCGAACATGCCGAACCTCGCCATGACGTCGCTGACATAGGCGCGGACCCTCGCCGAACGTAGGCTTCCGAGAACCATGAGCGTTTCCATCGCGACCTCCGCCGCTTGCTCCACCTGGCCGCGCTGCAGGTGCGTCGATGCCAACACCAGGCGGCTGAACGTGCGGCTGCGGGGGTAGGCCGCACTCGACGCCTCCAACGCGATCCCGAGATTCGTCGCCGCCTCAGCCGGGCGCCCCAAGTCTCGGAAGCAATGACCGAGCTCGTCGTGGAACTCAGCGACATCGAAATACTGGATCCAGGACGGCCCAGGGTCGGCGCCCTGCCTGGCGAAGTGCGTCTCAGCTTCCCGGATGGCCTGCGTCGCCGCCCGCTCGTCGCCGAGTGCGGAACAGGCCCGCGCCTCCATCGCGCAATACATGGCGTTCGCCCGCGGCGGGGCGTCGCTTGCAGCCCCGAGTTTCGCGGCGCGGGCGAGGTCGAGAGCCTCAGCGTGGCGACCAAGAAAGTTCGCCTGGTGGCTCATCACCGCGAGGACTTTGCCACCGAGTGGCCGATCACCAGCGGCCTGACCCAGTTCCAGGGCCTCGCGGAAGTAGCCGCTCGCGACGCCGTGCAGTCCGCTGTCGTAGGCCATTGCGCCGACCTTGTAGGTCAACTCCGAGGCTGCTGACAGCAGCGCCGCGCCGACCGCGCCCGATCCTACGGACGTGATGAGCGGCTTGACCCTGACGGCCAGGTACTCTGCGGACGCGGCTTTGGCGAACCCCCCGCCGAAACGGTGATCGAGGTTCTCGAAGTGCCGAACTGCTGCGGCCACCTCGGCGACGTCCTCGACGTCAACGGCCCGACCGGCCGGCCGTTCCCCAACTGCATCGTCGTTCGATCGAACCAGCCACCGAAGGATGGCTGCGGCAGGCACAAACCCCATGTCGGCCGAGTCCGGTTCGACGTGTGCGGCACCCGGGCCTTGCGGAGACAGTCGGCTACTCATGCGCTGCTGAGCGGCGGGGTCGGCGCGCGAGAGGAGCGTGTCCAGCGCACGTTGAATCTCCGGGCGGG
>JBOFLG010000171.1:0-5024 GCA_051657745.1 Dermatophilaceae bacterium
GGTTAAATAAGCTTTTCATTCATGTGTGGTTTGTTAGGATAGGACAATATTTGGCCGAGATACAGCTGGAAAATCTGGAATCTGAGGTTCCAAAAAAATCTAAATACTGAGAAAATCACCTTTAAAGTTGTCCAAATGAAGTTCTTAGTGATGCATATTACTAATCAAATATGACGATGCCGCGGCCGTAGAACCCGTTGAAGTTCTGGTCACCGGTACAGGTGGCGGTGTACTCGGCCTCCCGCCCCTCATCGAGGTACGACTGGACCCCACCCACAGGGCAGGGGTGCTCGCGCGCTCCGCCAAGAACCAGCTGGCGCACCCGGTCGGGGTCCAGACCGAACCCGGAGCGACCAGCACGCCCGTGGGCAGACACTGCCAGCGCGGCGACGCCCGCAGCGTGTGGAGCAGCCATCGAGGTGCCCTGCAAGTACTGGTAGTACCCGCAGGACGTCGCGCCCTCCGCAGGAGTGTCGGTGCAGTCCTTCTGTACCCCGGCGGCCACCCCGTCAGCGGTGATTTTCCCGTCGTCGTCGACCAGGCCCTCGCCCTGGAGGACGGCGAGTGGGGCCGTGGACAGGATCAGGTTCTCGTTGGTGCTAAAGGAAGGGGTTCCGAAGCCGTCGCGGAACCAGCCGCCCGGTGCCGAGACCTCGATCTCCTGAGCGTCGAGGTCGGTCGTGTAGTTCGAGAAGTCGGACTTGCGCTCCGACGGGCCCAGCGCGGACACCCCGATCACCCGAGGACCCTCGACCGGCAGATCGACGCAGGTCGCGTTGTCGATCGTGCGTATCTGCTCGGTACCCAGCGGGTAGTCCGGGCTGGTGGTGTCGACCCGCGGGTTCGCGAGGTCATCGTGGTCGTTACCGAGCGCTCCCACGAGGGTGACCCCCGTGCGATGCGCGTGGCGCAGGGCGCGGGTCATCGCCTCGATGATGAGGTCCTGCTCCGCGGCCTGCTCGGGGGTGTCCTCAGGGGCGCCGCCGCGGCAGTTGAACAGCCACGGGTCGACGTAGAACGACATGTTCACGACGTCGATGCCGGCATCGGCGGCGTAGGTCAGCGCGTTGACCGTGGGGCCGAGGAAGAAGAACCCACTGTCCTGACCGGCGCGCACGTTGACCAGGTCGACCCCGGGAGCGACCCCTGACAGCCCCACACCGTTGAGCGCCGCGGCGATCGTGCCGGCCACATGAGTGCCATGACCATCGTTGTCGACGTCGGGCGGGTCGACGCACCCGTCGTACTCGCACTCGCCGTCGATGTCGACCAGGTCGGTGGTGAAGTTACGCGAAAGACGACGGTTGAAGTTCGCGGCGAGGTCGGGGTGCGTGGCATCAATGCCGGAGTCGATGACGCCGACCCGAACCCGGGTGTCGCCGCGCTCGGTGCGGTGCGCCGCCGGGGCATCGATCATGTCCATGCCCCAGAGTGCGGCGTCGAGCGGATCGCGGGTGGTTGACCGCGGCGTCGACCGCGCACCCGCCGCGGTAACACCGGGTGCGCTCGCGGTCGAGCGCGCGGACTCGCGGTGCTCGTACTCGACCCGGTCACGCACCCGCGCCGCACCGCGCGAGCGCCCGACCAGGCCGTCACGAGCCGCGAGCCGGACCTCAGAGATGGCCCGTGCGTCGGCGAGGAAATCGCGGTCCGCGGACCGCGCGGTGACCAGCCCGACCGTGGAGTTCACCGCGGTCACGCTCGCTCCCATCGCGCGCAACCGGGCCGCGATCGCGCCGGTATCAGCTCCCTCGACGCCCAGCACGGCGTACCTGGTGGTGTCGCTGCTCGCGGATGCCGCGCTCGCACCCGCTGGCGCGGCTCCTGCGGTGGTGATGGTGGAGGTGCCGAGCGCAATGGTCGACATGACCAGCGCAGCAGCAGAGGCAACGATTCGAGACGGACGCATGTGCCCTCCGGCGGACGAAGCGCGGCTCCTCATCGAGCCCGGTCCCTCACCGTAGGCCGGATGCGCCGGCCACGCACTCGGTGCGGCATCGCCCCCGACACAGCCGGACGGGCCCGGAGCGTCATCCGACGCCCTGGGCCCGTCCGTTGCTGGACTACGTCATCATCGCGCTACTTCTTCACCTGTCCCAACAGGCTGATTGCCGTCTGGGTGTCACCCCGGATGGCGGCCACATCGGCCTTGGCGATCACCGCGGATGCCGCTGCGGGCACCCCGGTAGCCGGGTCGGCACGTTGCGCGGCCGAGGCCCGCAGCGTGTCCAGTTGCTGCTCCGCGGCAGACCGAGCGGGAGCCGCCACGCCGGTGGCCGCAGTGGTCAGCCCCCAGCCGAACGGGTACAGCGGGTCATAGGTGCTGTCACCGACGTTGAGTGGCTGCTGTTCGGCAGTGCGCGGCCAGGACAGCGGAAGTCGGCCGCTGAACGGCTGCCGCCCGAACAGCACGTCAGCAACGCCGGCACCCTCGGTGCCAGGCAGCCAGGACGCCACCAGCGCGTCGATGCTGCCGAGTCGATCACCGATCACCTGCGGTCGGCCGGACACCACGAGCACCACACATGACGTGACCTTCGCGCACACCGTGTCGACGACGGCCGCGTCACCTGCCTGGAGCGACATGCTCTTCGCCTCGCGCTCTACCCCGTTGTCAGAAGGGTCCTGCGCCCACTTCTTGCCGCCGACGTCGCCCCAGCCCTCGGCGTACGGTGTCTCGCCGACCACGACAACACCGACTGTGGCGTCGCCGACCGGCGCACTACCGTCGGCGCTGTAGGTGATCTTGGCACCGGGCGCGACGTCCTTCATCCCTTGCACAATGGTCGTGCCGGTGGTGTTGGCGCCGGACCCGCCCTGCCAGGTCATCGTCCAGCCACCATTCTGGTTGCCGAGGTCAGCGGCATTGCGGCCGGCAACGTACACGCTCGCGTCATCCTTGATCGGCAGCACGCCGCCGGTGTTCTTCAACAGCACCTGCGACTTGGCGACGGCTTTGCGCGCCACAGCCCGATTCTCGGGGCTACCGACCTTCGCCGTATTGCGCCGGTCGGTGAACGGCTTCTCGAATAGCCCAAGTTCGAACTTCTTGGTGAGGATGCGGCGCACCGCGTCGTCGATTCGGGCCTGCGGCACCGCGCCTGACTTGGCCTGCTCGAGGAGTGCCGTGCTGAATTCCTTGTAGGTGTCGGCTTCCATGGCCAGGTCGCCGCCGGCATTCACCCAGGCAGCCACCTGTTCGCCCTTGGTGGGGAGTGGGATCTGCTCGATGGCCTTGTAGTCGCTAATGATGAATCCGCCGAACCCGGCATCGCCCTTCAGCCAGTCCTGCAGGATCGCCTTGTTGGCATGCATCTTCACCGGTTTTCCGAGCCCGTCGTCGGTGAAGTCAAGGCTTGAGTACGACGGCATGACCGACCCGACCTTGTGGTCACGGACGGCCGACCAGAAGGGGGGAAGATTGATCTTCTCGAAAGCTGCACGGCTCTGCCGGGTGATGCCCTGGTCAATTGGGTAGTCGCTGCTGTTGGCTCCCTCGGCGTCGCGGCCGCTGCCGTATGCGGTATCCCCGTCGCCGGCGAGGTGCTTGGCGGTCGCCAGTACTCGGTCCGGGTTCGCGAGGTCTGTGGTCCCGTTGCCCTGCAGCCCGTCGATCGACGCACCGCCGAGCAGCGTTGCGAGAGAGGGGTCTTCACCGAACGATTCGTAGATGCGGCCCCAGCGGTCGTCACGCGCGACGCACAGGCAGGGCGCGAACACCCAGGGGATGCCGGTCGCCCGGGTCTCGGTAGCCGCCACCTTCTGGACGTCACGCACCAGCGGCGCGTCACGGGTTGCACCGAGGCCGACGTTGTGTGGGGTGATGGTTGCGCCCCGGAGGTTGCCGTGGCCGTGCACCGAGTCGATGCCGTAGATCAGCGGAATCTGCAGCCGAGTGGTCCGCGCCTGGGACTGGTACCAGTCGGTCATGTCGGCCCACGCTTGTGGGGTGTTCTCGGCCGGGCCGGATCCGCCTTCCGAGAGAAGTGAACCGAGCTTGAGGGTAGCGATCTGGCTGGGGTCGGGCTCGATCGGCTTCCGCTCGGCCTGGGTCATCTGGCCTACTTTTTCCTCGAGCGACATCCGCCCCAGAAGATCGTCGACTCGAGCCGCGACCGGAAGTGAGGCGTCCAGGTACGGGAACCCCGAGGCGTTGATGACGATCTGAGGCGCGGCGCCAACCGGACTGACCCCACCGAGCTGCAACGCGTACGTCGACGCCACATCCGGCATCGTCGCGGCCGCCGCGGTCACGCTCAGCGTCTGCTCGGCGCCAGCCGGGGAACCTGCCGGGAACGTGGCGGAGCCCGACGTCGTCGACAGGTCGGCGCCGGCGTCGGGAGCGGACCACGTCACCGTGACCGCAGAACTCACCGGCGCGGTGAGTTTCACCGTCAACTCAGCGGTCGCACCCGGGTCGACGAACGTGAGTGCGGCAACATCGACAGTCGGTACAGCCGGCTCCGGGTCGGCGGTAGCGACCGCAGGGATGCCGATACCTGCGCAGAGTGCGAGACCTGCGGCGTAGATGACCGTTCGTCTATCTCGTAACGCGGGTCTCACAGGGTTGACCTCCTTGTCGCGATCGCACCGGGGCGTGCAATCTAGAGTCGAGCACATGAGAAGCGTGCCGAGTTAGCCATGCTGCCGCTTATCAACAGGTGGCAACAACTGGGACTTTCCTTAGGAAGCCACGCAGACAGGTACACGGTTGGCGTGGGAGCGGGTGTGGTATTTGGCCGATTCCCGGGCGCTCCACCGGTGCGGCCACGTGACGATCACGGGTTCGGCGCATGGCGGTCATCGACCCCTCCGTCGCCCTAACAATTCGGGCCGGCCACCTCGATTTCGGCCCCGTAGTCCCAGCCGGAGGCGACCGGCAGCCGGTCACCGCTCCAGAACCGGCCCGGGTCGTACCAGTTGCTCGGTGCTTCGTCGGTGAGCACCCCCATCGCGGTGAGCGTGGTGGCCACCACCTCGGCGCAATAGGCGTCCTCCGGGCGGGCCTCACGCCGGGCCGCTCG
>JBOFLG010000172.1:0-1926 GCA_051657745.1 Dermatophilaceae bacterium
ACCGTGGTCAGTGCCGCCTCCGCTCGCCGGCGGCGGGTCAGCAACCAGTCCGGGAAGAAGCTGCCCTCGCGTAGCTTGGGGATCGCGACGTCGATGGTGCCGGCGCGGGTGTCCAGGTCCCGGTGCCGGTACCCGTTGCGGCGGTTGGTCCGCTCCTGGCTGCGGGTGCCGTACTCCGCGCCGCACACGCTGTCGGCCTGCGCCGAGAGCAGCGCGTTGACGAACGTGGTGAGCATCTCGCGCATCAGGTCAGGGCTGGCCTGGGCGAGTTCGTCGTGCAGGAAGCGGGCAGGGTCGATACTGGGTCCGGCGGTCATCGTGGTGGCTCCATTCGAGAGTGCTTTGGAAGGTTCACTCGAAGGATCACGCGGTGACCGTCACCTACATACGCAGCGACACGCTCACCGGGTGCTCGTACACCACCCTGCCGGACTCAACCTGAGCGACTCTCGGCCGCGGCTCCGGTAGCGGCGCGCCCGCGGCCGGTCGCTCACGCGGCCCTGCGCGTGGCGCTGGCGGAGGGAGTGGCGTCGACCCGGCCGCCCACCAAGGCTCGGATCACTCGTACGCCTGGGCGTCTTCGGTGCGGCGATAGGCGTGCACGATCACGTCCACCTCGGTATCGAGCTGGCCCATCGCGGCCAGCCGAGCCTGGGTCTCGGGCGGCACCGACCAGAAGAAGGGCGTCATGGTCAGCAGTTTGGCCACGTGTCCAGGCCCACGCAGCGCCAACGGGTAGCGGATCCGGTGGGCCGCGATCACCTCGAATCCCAGCTCGTCAGCAAGCGTGGCCTGCGGTTGGTGGCGGGTCGGAGCGTCGTACAACAGTTCCTTGACGCTGAACAGGTGGTCTTCGCCAGGCCCACCCACCAACACCACCCCGCCCGGCCGAACGACCCGCCGGAAGTCAGCCGCGCTCACCGGCGAGAACTGCGTGAGCAACACATTGGCTCGCCTGGGCAGGAGCGGCATCCGGTACGTACCTGCCACCGCATACATGCCTTCCGGGTCGCGCCTCGCCGCTACCCGGATGCCGTGCTTGGAGATGTCCATGCCGCACCGCACTGCGGTCTGGTGGCGATCGAGCAGGTGCGAGCGCAGGCGCCGGAGGTAGTAGCCCTCGCCGCAACCGGCATCGACGACGAGCCGTTCGCCTGTCTCGGGCAGGTAGAAGGTCACCAGCTCCGCAACGCGGTCGGCCAGCTTCTCGTAATAGCCGGCATCAAAGAAGTCGCGCCGTGCCGCGATCATCTCCGTGGTGTAGCCGGGATCCTTGGAGTTGCGGAGGTGGGCCAGCAGTAGGTTGACGTAGCCCTCTCGCGCTCCGTCGAACTGATGCCCGTTGGCGCAGCGGTAGCCGCCGGTCGCTCGGGGCAGCGGACCCTGGCACACCGGGCAGGCGAACACAATGATCTCCGCGGCCCGAACGGACACCTCGGATGTCGCACCCGCCATCCGCGCACCTCCTCGACTCGACCTCGGGTGATCACTAGTAGCGCTGCGGCACCTGCTGCTGACCCTCGCTGAGCGAGTCCCGTTGCGTCTCAGCGATCGTAGACACTGGTGGATCGTTGGGTAGGCGGTGCGGCGCGGTCACCTCGACGGATGACGTTGTCTGCGCGCGCGGGGAGCCCGATCGGTGTCATGACGTCTGCCGGGCTCCCCACGACCGGGCGTCAGATGCCGACGGCGGCCGGCGCCGGCGCGACGGCGGCATCCGCGTCATCCGGTGTGGGTGTGAGCCGGCCGGGGAGGGTGAGCGCGGCGACCACGGCACCGGCGAGGCACACCAGGCCGACCATGAGGCTCGCGGACTGCAGGCCCGCCATGAACGCGTCCCGGAACGCGGGCTCGAGCGCGGGTTGTGCGGTGGCGACCCCACGCGCGACACCCACCGACTCCTCCGCCCGGGCGAGCAGGCCGGAG
>JBOFLG010000173.1:0-7545 GCA_051657745.1 Dermatophilaceae bacterium
AGGCCGAGCCCGCGCCGGAGGCCGAGCCAGTGCCCGCGCCGGCGGCCGCGTCCGCGCCGGGTGCCGCGTCCGCGGGTGCTGCGTCCGCGCCGGGTGCTGCGTCCGCGGCTGCCGGCTCGGAGGGATATCGCACCGGCGAGGGCACCTACTACGCCGCGACCGGTGAGGGGAACTGCTCATTCGAGAAGTCACCCGAGAACATGATGGTCGCCGCGATGAACCAATCGGACTACGGCAATGCCAGTCTGTGCGGCGCTTTTGTTGAAGTGAATGGCCCGAAGGGTACGCAGGTTGTCCGCATCGTGGATCGGTGCCCCGAGTGCAAGCCTGGCGATATCGATCTGAGTCAACAAGCATTTGTCCGTATCGCCGACCAGATTGATGGCCGCGTTCCGATTCGCTGGCGGATCGTCAGCCCGGAAGCCACCGGGCCAGTGGCCTACCGGTTCAAAGAAGGAAGCACTCAGTACTGGACCGCGGTTCAGGTGCGCAACAATCGTCATCCGATTGCGAAGTTCGAGTACCGCATCGGTGCTGGTCCGTTCAAGGAAGTCGAACGGTCCATTTACAACTATTTTGTCGTCAACCAGGGCATGGGTCCGGGGCCGTATACGTTCCGAGTGACCGATATCTACGGCCACACCCTCACTGACGAGAACATTGCGCTTTCCGTTGGGAAGGAAATTGCCGGCGCGGGGTCATTCCCAGCCCCGTGACGTCCTGATTCGGCTCCGGGCCTCAGGTGTCTCGCGAGACATCTGAGGCCCGGGCTGCGTCGAGGTCCAGTGACGTGTGGCCCCGTTATTCCTGCAGTTTTCGGTTCGGGTCGCCTGGCGCAGCATCGACCGGTGGGGTCATCGGCTGATCGTGTGCTCCGCGCGGCCCAGGTGCGCTCTGGTGGCCGTCGTCGGTCGGCGTGGCAGGGGTGCTGACCTCGTCATCCAGGTGGCGCAGGGTGGCGAGGACCGCATCGGTGGCGCCAGGGTCGGCGCGCCCCACGGCGACGAGCAGCCGGGTCACCCACCGGAGTTCGGCGGCAAGCCGAGCCCGCGTGAGTAGGTGCGGGTCGGGGCGTTCCACCCGGGCGTGCGCATACGCCTCGAGCACCGTCTCGACCGCGTCCGGTGCGGCCTCGTCGACCAACGCGGCGAAGTCGTCGGCGGGGTCGGCGAGTTGGGCCTGCTCCCACCCGGTGACCGCGTGGACCCGCCCGGAGGCGGCGTCGGCGTCGTCGGTGAACACCACCAGCACCCGGTCGCCGCTGAGTGAGCCATGCGTCGGCACCGCGGCGAACCGCCACAGTGCCACGTCCTCGAGCGCCGTCTCCCAGCGGCCGAGGAGCGCGGCCGGAACCAGACCGGTCGCCGCGGCCCGGTCCAGCTCGGCCAGCCGCCGAGTGCGATAGGCGTCGGCGTGGTACCCGGGGAGCCCGGCCTCCTCCACCACCGCCGGGTCGGTGTCGTGAAGGGCGGCAAGTGCTCGCCCGACCTCGACTGCCACGCCAGGCCCAGCCGGTAGCGCACCGAAGTCGAGCGGATCACCCGGCAGGTACGGGTAGACCGCTGCGCGACCGCCCTCGGCCAGCGCCACGAAACCGCGGGGCGCGGGTACTGCGAACGACAGCCGCCGCGCCAGCAGCGGGAGCAGCGCCATCGAGCGGTCCATCTCGGCGCCGGCGACATCGGTGCGCGGCGCGCGAACCACCCACCGGCGCAACTCGCTGTCCTGGATGAACGCGATATCGAAACGTCGACCCGGTGCACCAGCCAGCGCTTCGACACTGATCGGGTTGAGACCGGGCACGGCCGCGCTGGCCAGGGCGGCGAGGAATGCCGGAGTGCGGTCCACCCGACCACGGTAGGTGGTGCACCGGCATCCTCTCCGGACCTTACGCTGGGCCGCGTGCCTCCTGGCTCCCCGATGTACCCACCGAGCCCCTCGATCGTCCCGACCCCGGCGGCCGTGCCACCACGCGCACCGGGTTCGCCGACGCCGCTGGACTCCTCGTCCCTGCCCGGTCTGGCCCTGAGCGCCGCAGCCCTGGACCGGCGCGCGGAACTGCGCGGCGACCCTGCACTTGTCACCCGGCTGCTGGCCGACCCGGCCACTGCGGTGCTGCGCCTGCGCGGCGACCGCGCTGAGGTGCGTGACACGGCATCCGGCCCGCGGGTGGTGTTCACCGCGCCGAGGCCGGATGACGCCCGCCACCTGGTCTGCTACCTGGGCGATGCGGGCGGTCGCGCCCACCTCGGCCTGGTCGATGGCGCGCCACCGCCCGAGGCCGATGACGGTTCCTGGCGCTCGCTGCGCCGGGTCGGTGCGGACCTGCCCGACCTCGACGCCGCCGCGTTCGCGACCACCCTGGCGCTCGCGAACTGGCACCGCACCCACGGCTTCTGCTCGCGGTGTGGGTCGGCCACCGAACCCGATCTCGCCGGATGGATCCGCCGCTGCCGGTCCGACGGGAGTGATCACTATCCGCGCACCGATATGGCGGTGATCGTGGCGGTCGTCGACGACGCCGACCGGCTGCTCCTCGCCCGCGGCCGGGGCTTCCGTGCCGGGGGAATGTCGGTCCTCGCCGGGTTCGTCGAGCCAGGGGAGACCGTGGCGGCCGCGGTGGCGCGGGAGGTGGGTGAAGAGGTCGGGGTGACGGTCACCGACATCACCTACCTGGGCGACCAGCCGTGGCCGTTCCCGTCGTCCCTGATGCTCGGCTTCACCGCGCGGGCCCGCAGTACCGACCTGCGGATGACGGACGGCGAGATCGAGGAGGCTCGCTGGTTCAGCCGCGAGGGCCTCACCGCCGCGCTCGCCAACGGGTCGGTCCTCGTGTCCGGGCGCTTGTCGATCTCGCGCCGGTTGATCGAGCACTGGTTCGGCGGCCCGCTCGGCGTGCCGGATGTCGTGCTTCACCCCGCCTGAACCCGGTTTTTCCGCCCCATCCGTGAATGGCCTGGTTCGCATGGGTTGTCAACACCTGCGAACCTGCGCGATGCCGCATGGGGCGGAAAAGCTGGGGCCTGGGGGTTGGCTGGGGCTAGCCCAGGCGGGCTCGGACCTCGGTGATCGTGGGATTGGTTGCCGTCGAGCCATCCGGAAAGACCAGCGTCGGCACGGTCTGGTTACCGCCGTTCACCGACATCACGTACTCCGCCGCCGCCTCGTCCTGCTCGATGTCGACCTCGGCGAATCCGATGCCGGCGCGTTCGAGGTGGGACCGTAGCCGACGGCAGTAGCCGCACCAGGTCGTGTGGTACATCGTCACGGTGCCGGGCGGGGGCGGGGCTGCGATCGGCATGGGTCTCCTCGGGCGCGCTCACTGGTCCGTGCCGGAGAACGTCGCCAGGTCGGACATCCTTCCCGCGGATGCCGATCAGGGCACGGGCGCTCGCTGGGCCGGCGAGCTGCCGGCGAACTGCGCCGGCGAACTGCGCCGGCGAACTGCGCCGGCGAACTGCGCCGGCGAACTGCGCCGGGGAGCGGTGCCGGGTTCGCCGATCGTTCAGGCCAGCCGATGGAACGCCCCGTCGCAGCGCAGCAGGGGACCGCCGCCGGCCCGGAGCTCGGAGCGCACCACGGTGGCGGCCACCACCAGATGGTCGGCGACCAGGATCCGCTCGGCGGTGTGAACCAACAGCCAACCGAGGCCACCAGCGAGCTCCGGCAGGCCATGCTCGGCGCGGTGCCAGGCGGCCCCGTGGAACTTGTCCACCCCGGACGTCGCGAACCGGTGGGCGAGCTGCTCCTGGCTGTCGTCCAGGACATGGACCAGTCCGCGCGCCGCGGTCAGCCACGCGCGGCCGGACCTGCTGGCCCGGCTGACGTTGAACGACACCGTCGGGGGGTCGAGCGAGACCGACACCAGGGACGTGGCGGTGAAGCCGAGCGGCTGCAATCGGTCTGCGGGGTCGTACGTGGTGATGACCACGACTCCGCCGGCATGCCGCCGCAGGACGGCGCGAACCTGGCCGCCATCGGCGGCCGCACCTCCAGCGTCGACCGCGGCATCCGCACGTGGGGATGACGCGGCATCCGAACTCGGGGATGACGCGGCGCCCGGCGGGACGGCGGCATCCTGCCGCTCCGCGCGCGGACTCATGAGACCGACACCGCGTGCTGCGCGGGAGCCGGGTCGACGCCGAGCAACTCCTCGATCTGGGCGACATCCGCGCCCGGCAGGTCACCCGCGGCTCGCAGGTCGGCGACCGCGGCGTCATGGTCGCCGAGCGCGCGCAGCGCCACCGACCGATTGATGCGCAGTTCGGGTGAGTCCTCGATCGCGATCGCCGCGTCCAGGTCGGCCTTGGCGCCGGCCACGTCGTCGGCGCCGAACCGCATGATCGCCCGGTTTGCCAGCGCGGTGGTGCTGCCCGGGTCGTGCCGCAGTGCCTCGTCGAAGGCGGCGATCGCGGCTCCCGGGTCGGAGTCACCGAGCAGGAGACCGCGGGTCACGTGCAGCCCCGGGAGATTCGGGTCGAGCGCCAGGCCGGCTGCGACGTCGGCGGATGCCTCGTCGACCAGACCCGATTCGAGTCGGAGCACGGCGCGGTTGAGGTAGGAGTCGACATGGTCGGGTCGGAGCACGATTGCGGTGTCGAGGTCAGCGACGGCACGGGCGGGGTCGCCCAGTTCGACGTGCGCGTCGGCTCGGTTGTAGTACGCCTCGGAACAACACGGACGCAGCGCGACTACCTGGTCGTAGTCGGCCAGGGCCAGGTCCGGTCGGTCCGCCTGGAGGTACATCGCGGCGCGTTCGAAGTACAGTTCGTCGAACTCCGGGTCGGCATCGATCACCTCGGTGATCGCGTCGATCGCCGCCTCCACCTGGCCGAGCCCGGCCAGCAGACGGGCCCGGTTATGCGCCAGCACGCTGCGATGCAACTGGTGCTCACCATCGAAGTGGGCGTCGGTCATCGCGATAGCCCGCTCGACCCGGCCCAGTGCCACCGCGAGGTCCCCCCGGTGCATGTCGACCAGGGCTTTGCCGTTGAGCATGAAGGCGCTGCGGATCACTCGGTCGTCCTCTCCGGGCAGTAGCCCGGCGAGGAGGATGGCGAGGTTCGCCCACTCGGTGGCCCGTGCCTCGTCGTGCTGCTCGGCCGGGAGGTGGCGGGTGTACATCATGGACATGCAGTAGGCGTTGGTCATGTGGATCAGGTGGTCGGTGGTGCGGTTCCGCTCCTCGGCGAAAAGCTGGAGGGCCTCCTCGTGGTGCTCCAGGTAGCTGTGAGTGACCGCGAGGGAGTGGGTGAACCGCCAGTAGGCCCCGTCGTCGGATGCTGCGGTGGCCAGGCCCCGGCCGTGCTCGGCCAGTTCGATCACTCGGTGGTAGAAGCCGTCCTTGAAGTTGCGCATCATCTCGTGCCGGAGCGTGGCGATGCCTGTGGTGTGCGCGTCCACGCCGCGGGCCAGGTGGTAGAGCAGTGCCCCACGCTCTGCCGCGGGTTCACCAGCGGCTCGCAGCGCCTCGGCCCGCGCGGTGTGCAGCAGCTCGCGCTCGCGCTCCGAGAGCGCCTGGTAGGCCGCCTCGGCAGCGGTGCCCCGCGAGGTTCCGTCGGTGTCGACGTGGTCGGCGGCTGATTCACCGGGCGCTGCTGCCGGCGATGACGCGGTCGCGACGACGGTCAGCGCGCTGTTCGGGCTACGCCGGGTGAGGATTCGCACGAATTCCAGATCGGTGTGGTCGGCGCTATCGAGTTCGACAAACTCGACCACCGCGTCGGCTGGCTGCTGCTCGGCCCAGGCGAGCACGACCTCGGCGATCCCGTTGGCGTGCTCGGCGGTTCGCTCGGCCGCGTAGAACCGGGTTCGCTCGGCATCGCTGGCGCTGTTGGTCAGCGTCACCGCCCCGCGGATGCCGAGGGCGGCGAGGTCGGCGGCGACCCAGAGGATCGCCCCGGCGTGGCGATGCACCACCGCGGAACCCGGCCCGGTGAGCAGCGTCGGCACGATCTCACGGAGTAGTGCCGCGGTGCCGGTATAGGCACCCCGCAGGGTGCGGTGGCAGCGCACCGTGAGCCGGGGGGCCGGAGCGCTCCCAGCCGGACGGTCGTTCCAGATCACGAGTTCGGACATGTTCAGGTGCCTTTCGTCTCGGCGGCGCGGGTGCGCCGGTCGCGGTGGATGAGGTGCAGCAGGAGCCAGACCTGGGCGAGGTTGACGGCGATGAAGGTGATCGAGTCGATGAGGTCACCGACCGGTGCGTTGGCGCCGGGCTGGAAGCGGCTCATGGTGAGCGTCCACATCTGGATCACGGCGGGGATCCCGGCCCACAGCACCATGACGGTGGTCACGCCATAGCCGGAGACCAGCAGCGGGGCATACCAGCGCGCGGCGCGCCGATCTCGGTCGCTGAAGTCGGCACCCGGGCGCCGCCAGCGCTCGAGAAACAGCCGGCCGACCCGGCGGCGGATCAGGTCGCGTGCGGCCGCATCGAGGTCGGTGCAGCCGGCCGCGGTGGCCGCCACGTAGTAGAGGTCGGTGCGCAGGTAGAACAGGAACTGCCAGACGATCCGGCCGAACTGCACAAAGGCCAGCGCGAGGCAGAGACGCCACCACCACTGCGGTACACCGGCGTTCCGCAACGCGGCGGCGGCCAGCGTGAGCCCGGCGAGCCCGACCATGTCGATGAGGAGCCCAGCGATGAACGGCAGGTAGCGCCGCCGACGGGGTACTGAGTGCAGTGCGTCGAGCTGGGTCTCGGCAACCAGGTAGATGTAGCGGCGGCCGATGCTGAACCGCGAGGGCAGGCCGAGCCGCCACCCGGCCAGCGCGTGGGAGAGCTCGTGCAGCACCACTAGGGGGAGTTGAGCCGCAGCAAGGACGATGGTCACGACTGACAGGTGCGTGGTGAAAAAGATCTGCTGGTAGCCCGGGCGTAGCGACGGGTCCCGGACCATCGCCGCCAGACCGGCCGCCACGACCCCCACGTAGAGAGCCCACGCGGCCGGGCTGAACAGCAGGCGCCCTAGCCACGCGAACCGGAGCCGTGGTGGGGCCGGCATCGGCTCGTCCGCGCCGAGCACGAAGCCCAACTCGCGCAGCGTCTCGACGAAGTCGTCGATGTCGAGCGGCGCGCCGTACTCGGCGGCGAACCATGCGACGGCATCGGTGAGTGATGACCCGGCCTGGAGCCGCCGGAGCACCGCCACCCCTTCGGGGGGCAGGACGGCGTAACTGTTGGTATCGACCCGGCCGACCATGACTCCCGTCGGCTCGTCGACAAAGGTGAGCGGCGGGAACCGCAGCACCGGCGATTCCGCTGTCGCGGGCCGGCTCGGGATCGTGGCCGTCATCTGCTTCCCTTTCTCCGCCCGAATTGGTTGGGCGGTCCGAATTGACCAAAAGGCTCGGTGGGGCCGCGCGGGGCCGCGACCCCACCGAGTGAGAAAGGGCTACGCAAGAATGGGACCGCTCACGCAGCCCACGTCGTACAGAGCGGCACTGGTCAGCCGAATGGCACCAGCGCGCCGAGCGGAGATCTTGACCATGAGGAATCACCTCCCTCCCGCAATTCGTCGGGATTCCGACGCACACCAGCAT
>JBOFLG010000174.1:0-2310 GCA_051657745.1 Dermatophilaceae bacterium
GGCGCGTTGCCCGGGGAGAAAGCCGCGCACCCGCTCCCCGGGTAGGAATCGAACCCACGTCGCTAGTCCCGATTCAAAGATGCAGGGCAGCTGTCCATGGGAGTGTCGCTAGACCTCCGTGGTGGCGGGGACGTGTACACGTACTGACGCGCTCGACACCGTGGGCGGTGTTCGCTGCCCGCAGCGCACCCACCCGTTCGTCAGTGACCCGCGGGAATGAGCACTGCGATGCTCTCGAGGACGGCGGCCGGATTCGCTCGCGTCAAAGCACCCCGTTTGCTTGGACGGTTCACGAATGCGATTGCAGGCACCCCGCCGGCCCGACGCGATGCCTCTACATCCCCCGGCGAGTCGCCGATGAGTACTGCTGAGTCTGCTTTCGCGTGGAGCGCTGCGAGAGCTGCCACGACCGACGCCGGATCGGGCTTCATGAGGTCAGGGTGGCCGGGTGTGCGGCCGACAATCGCCTCGACGAGGTCGGTCCAGTGGTGGCGTTCGAGGAAGGTGTCGATGCAGGCGCGGTCGTTGTTACTAACGATGGCGACTGGCTGGCCACGATTGGCGCAGGTGACCAGGAGTTCCTGGGCGCCGTCGGTCGGGATGGCCGTCTGAGCGGCGGTGACTTCGGCGTCGATGCACGCTTGCTCAACGGCGGGGAGTGCGTTGGGGTGGTGTTGGCCGGTGTAGCGAAGGATGGCGAGGTGGTCGGTGGTGGTCTCGATGCCTTCCGGGAAGCGGCCGACGAACGGGCGTAGCGCGGCCCGGGCGGTCTCGGCAGCCTCGGCGTTGACCGGTGGTGGCATGAGGGGGGTGATGGGGCCGTCGAAGTCGAGGAGGACGACGGCGGCTTGGGCGACGAGTTCGGCGGCGTTCATGGCTGGCGAGGAGTGGCGATGGTCGTCCAGACGCTCTCGAACCACTGTCGAGTCTGGCTCACGAAGAGCGAGCCCATCGACTCAGGGTCGCCGTCATCCGTGTGCTGGAACATCGTGGCGTCCTTGCCCATTGGGTCGTAGATGGCTTGGCGCTTCCCGTCGATCCGTACGCCGTGCTTGACCACGGGGTAGTAACCGAAGAACGCGTCGACCTCGTTGACGATGTAGACCTTGAACAGCGGCGCCGACCCGTGCACGCGGACTTCGGCGGTGGCCTGCGCGACGAGTTCGAGGTCGGCCAGCTCCTCGACGGTCGCGGTGACTGCACCGGCGTGCCTGGCGCTGATCTCGGCCATCCGGTCGCGGACGGGCTGGCTCGACGCCGGGTCACCGCTCACCGTGACCGGGATCGCCAGGGGCCGCGCCATGTCGGACAGCAGCATCCGCACGTGGATCGACTGCGGGGTGAGCCTGCCCTCGCGGATCAGGTCGAGCGGCCCAGTGAGGATGCCGTGCAGCGTCTCGGCGGTGTAGCCGGAGAAGTCGATGCGGACATGCTCGGCCGCGAACGCACGCTCGATGTGCGGGCGGAGCCCGACCGGGCGGGCGGTCCGCTCACGCACGAACACGCCACTCCCCTGCCGCGAGAACGTCAGCCCCTCGTCCTTCAAGATGCGCAAAGCCTGCTGGATCGTCATCCGCGCCACTCCGTAGCGCCGGGCGAGGTCGACCTGTGACGGCAACTGGTCGCCGGGCTCGAAGGTGCGGGTAAGGATCGCCGCGCGTAGCGCTGCCGCCACCTGCTGGTACGGCGGGCGCGGGTCTTCCGGGTCCAGACTCACAGCGCCAGCCTAGAGCCTGGCTAGGCAGCCTGATCCAATCCTTCGCGCGCCTTGACATGACTAGCCAGGCTAGGCATGGTGGTCTCACCGGATATGGCTAGGCAGGCTAGTCGTGTTGATGACGGAGGCTGACAATGCGAGCCCGACTCGAACGGTCCCGCGCCACCCCGGCCGGAGTCTCCACCGGGCCGAGCGCGATCCCAGGACGGCCCGGATCGGCGCCCGTGCTGACCGGGCGCGGCGGACGTGCCCACCGGCCCCCTTGCCCGTCCCACTACTCCTTTCTGATCGGCAGTGCGGCATGACCGCCCCGGCGATCACCCGGCTCGCTCCGGCTCCGGCTGTCACCTTGTCAGGAGCAAGGGCAAGCCGCCCGCGACCAACAGACGTCGACTTCCCGAATCAACCTGCACGACAGGCGGTCTGGCCCGAGCACCGCCGCCGCGACGGCACCCGCTGCCCATGGTCCCTGACTCGGCACCGCAGGGTCGGCGTGCCGTGCCCCGCTGGCTGCGACGTGCTCGCCATCCCGGCCAGCAGCAGCACCGCTCAACGGGCGATCAGCACCACCGGCACTCGGCCTGGCCTGAACC
>JBOFLG010000175.1:0-7372 GCA_051657745.1 Dermatophilaceae bacterium
CGCCCCAGGGCCACCCGTGCCGCGCCGGTCAGGGTGGCGATGTCGACAATGGCATCGGGGTCGAGCGCGGCGTCCGCGTAGGCGAGCGCGTCGGCGAGCACAATCCGGCCCTCCGCGTCGGTGTTACCGATCTCGACAGTGCGCCCGCCCCACTGGCGGATGACGTCGCCCGGCCGGTAGGCGGAACCCGACACGGCATTCTCGGCGAGCGCAAGCAGCCCGGTGACCCGCACCCGAACGTCGAGTTCGTGGCATGCGGCAAGGACCGCGAGCACCACCGCCGCGCCGGACATGTCGGTCTTCATCCCGACCATGTGCTCGACCGGCTTGACCTGAAGCCCGCCGGTGTCGAACGTGACCCCTTTGCCCACGAGCACGATCCGCGGCGTGCCCGCGACAGCGCCGGCAGGCTCGTAGTCGAGGCGGACCAGCCGTGGCGGTGCGGCGGAGCCACCCCCGACCGCGAGCAGCCCGCCAAAGCCGTCGCGGCGCAACGCCGGCACATCCCACACCGTCGCCGACAGCCCGACCCGGCGGGCCACCGCCTGCGCCCGGCGGGCGACCCAGGCTGGGTTCTTGACGTTGGACGGCACCGCTGCGAGGGCCCGGGCGCGCAACTGGGCGCGCGCCCGGGCCACCGCGTCGACAACGACCTGCTCGCGGTTCACCCCGCCGCCCCGCACCGCGCAGCGTGCTGCTGGCGCTACGGGCGTGATCGGGCCAGCTGCGGTGAACCGCGGCGGCACCCCACCACCGAGGACGGCGCCCTCGACATAGGCGGTCAGCGCGTCATCCGCGATGTCCTGGCCGAGCGCGTGCACGACGGCACCGCGACCCCGGGTGGCTCGGCCGGCCGCGGCCCCAGCCGACCGCCAGCCGTGGAGGTCTCCTGACCCCGCACCCACGACCACGACGCGGCGCACCGGCTGGCCGTCCGACATTGGCACGTCCGTCCACGAGCCAGCGGATGTCGACGGCTCGTGGGTGTCGAGCACGTCAACCGACCCACCGATGGCGCCGAGCGCGCGGCGGGCTGCGCCATCCCCCACCGGTTCGTCGCCGACCGCGACCACGACCCCGTCCGGAGCCCGAACACCAGCGGGGGGCGCACCATCCGAGTCCGCAGACCATACGGCGACTGGTGGATCGAGGAGGACGTCGGAGCGCGGCACTAGGTGACCTTAGCCGAGCGCCCAGACGCGGCGAGGCCCCCACCGCCACCGGTTCAGGGCCTCGTCGGGCATTCGGCTGCTAGGTCAGTTCAGGCCCTCACAGTTGTCGATGGCGTCGCCGAGCGCGCGGACCTCGTCGGGAGTCATCTCGACGACGAGCCGCCCGCCACCCTCGAGGGGCATGCGCAGCACAATGCCGCGACCTTCCTTGGTGACCTCGAGTGGGCCGTCGCCCGTTCTCGGCTTCATCGCCGCCATAGTGATCCCTTCATCGTCGCGGCTGCGGGGCTGCGCGCCGCGTGGTGCACCGGCGCTGGGCCGCCGGGTCTGCCGGAGATTATCCCGCAGCGGCGACCCGATGACGAAATCAGCGACACCGTCGGGCGCCGGCTGCGCATCGGCTTCGAGGAGCGGGCCTCACGGTGGCTGGTCACCCCAGGGCACCCGAGTCAGAAACGACGCACTGTAGACCAGGACCGCACCGCCGAGAACCACCACCACAAACGCCACCCGACGCGGCCAGTGCGGTGCGATTGACCGCCCGCTCGCCGTCCGCATTGCCACTGACGACAGCAGTGCGGCGATGGGGAAATCCAGGAGGAGGAAGCGCCACATCGAGGTGATCGGCCGCACCACCGCGACCAGGTAGAGCGGGTAGGCCAGAGCCCAGGCGCGGGCCTCCACACTGATCCACCGCCCGTGCCGGCCCAGCACCAGCGCGATGTAGGTCGCCACCAGAGCCACCAGCACCACAACGCCACCGACCCCCTTGGACACCCAGGCCCATTCGAGCCACTGCACGAAGGGGCCAGCCTCGGGCCGTTGCCCCCACGCTGACTGCACGTCGACGAAGGCCGTGGGCCGCCCGGTTGCCACGCCGGCCACCGTGGGCCAGGCCACCGTCGCCGCGGCAACCGCTGCCAGGAGGATCGCGATCCGCCATCGCTCGCCGGCGAGGAACCGGCCGCCGTAGCCCCGCTCATCCCGCCAGCGCGCGACAAGGTGGATGACGACGGCGACCCCGAGAGCGGGCGCCACCCCGCGCGTGAAACCCAGTGCGAGCGCCAGTCCGGCCACCGCGACGTAGCGCCGACGGATCAGGAGCAACACCGAACCGGCCACCAGCACCGCGCCCAACGCCTCGGTGTATGGCATACCGAGGATCGGCGTCGCCGGGTAGAGGCACCACAGTCCGGCCGCCACGATGGCCAGCCGCTCGCGCTCGGGCTGCCGCTCGGCATGCTCCGTGGTGCGGAGCACGGCCCAGATCAGCAGAGTCGCGACCGCGCCCAGCACGACGTTGAGCATGATCGCCGCGGAGGTGAACGACACCCCCGTCACCATCAGCGCCCGAACCAGGAGCGGATACAGCGGGTAGAACGCCCACTCGCTGTAGGCGAAACGTCCGTTCTCCGGGTCCCGCGCGAGGTCCGGCGGGTAGCCGTCCTCAGCGATCCGCCGGTACCACGCGCCATCCCACAACTCGGGCATGTCGCTGAGCTCAGGGTCAAGATTCCCGACCCCGGACGGGTTCTGGAAGCTGGTGGCCGCGAGCCAGACCGCGAACAACGACCACAGGCGCGACGCCACGTAGACGAGCAGCAGCGTCCAGACCGGATGCCGCAGGGCCAGCGCGGCGAGCGCTCGCCGACCCGCACGGCTCAGCAGCGACGGACGCACCGCAATCGGCTCTCGTGACACCTCGTCCACGCGCATCTGTTCGAGGGCCTCAGTCGCCATCGGTGATGCCCCGCACGTCCCAGACGTACACGCCACCGGTGCGGGTCGGTGCGCCGAAGACCGCGGTGAGCGACACCCGCATCGACTCGGCCGCCGGCCGGCCTTCGGGGAGCACGATCGCGTCGACCCGGCCGGCCCGCAGGTCGGTCTCGAACTGGGCGACCTGCGCGGCGTCGGCCGGCACCGGGACGTCGTCGTTCGCGGCCTGCGAGATCCACTGGGTCAGCAGGGTCGGCGTGGCGCCGTACTGGCCAAGCCGCTCGGGTTCGGGGCCGGGGCCGACGAAGTAGCCGGCGACGACCGGGAACCCCCAGCGGGCCGCGGCCTGCCACTCCAGCGCGCGGGTGTCGGCAACCCACGGCGGTGGCGCAGCCAGCACCGACCCGCCGTCGTCGACCCAGTTCTTCCACTCGTCGCCGGTGAAGAACGCCGGAAGCGGGTCGCGCGGCTCGGCGATCAGCGGGGTGGGCGCCATGGGTGCGAGTGCGACGAGCGCGGCTGCACTCCCGGCGGCCAGCGCCACCATCCGGCGACTCGTGCCACGGCGCACCGCCCGCCGCAGCACCTCGACACCAAGGGTGAGCAACGCGGCCAGAGCAGGGATCGCCACCAGCGTCAGCCGACCCGGAAGCACGTCCTGGATCACCGGGAGCTTCTCGACCACCGCCCACGGACCCGGAATGCCAGTGGCCGCGCCGTGCACCACGACCTCTTCACCGAGCGAAAGCCAACAGGTGACCGCGACCACCACCGCGAGCGTCCGCGCAACGGCACTGCGCCACAACACTCCGGCGGTGGCAATGGCCGCGAGCCACAGCGGGACACCGAAGAACGAGTTCTCCTCGGTGCGGTTGATCGAGAGCGCGGCCGAGGCCCACGGGTCGGCACCGACCGAGCGGGTCGCCCGGCCCCACAACTGGGCCAGGTCGTTGCCGGCGGGCGGGTGGTAGATGCCGGAGTAACTCTGCGGACCGGCGAACTGCCACCACAGCGGTACCGCCACGATCGCGAGCGTCACCCCGGCCGCGACGCCCAACCCGGGGAGGACTCGGCGCAGGTCGACCCGCCGCTGCACCAGCAGAGCGATCCCGCCGATCGCGAGCCCGATCGCGGTGAGCAGCAGCACCTCCTCGCCGATGAACACCTGGGCCGCGGCCATCAGGCCCAGCACCACGCCATCGCGCCGGGTGCGCCCATCCCGGGCCAGCCGCAGGACGCGGTCGACGATCAGCGGCACCAGAAACTGGGCGACGAAGTTCAGGTGCCCGTTGCCGTGCGACACCATGCCGGGCGCGAAGCCGGCGAGCAGCCCGCCGAAAAAGGCCGCCACCGGGTGCACCGGGAGGTACCGCCGGAACACCCAATACCAGCCGGACGCGGTGAGCGCGAACCCGAGCAGCAGCACGACAACAAAGGTCCAGCCCGGGCCAGCGAGCACGGTCAGCGCGCCGAGCGGGAGACCGAGCCCAATCACTGCGGCGTTGGCCATGAGATTCACGCCGTCGGGGTAGTTCTGCAAGTCGCTGAACAGCGGGTTGGAGAAGGTGGCAAGGTTGTGTGCGGACGCCCCGAGGTACCACTCGAACGCTTGATGGTCACGCACCCCCTGCGACAGGTAGAGACCATCGACATCGACCAACAGGGCGCTCATCAGGTAGCCAGCAAGAAGCAGGTACACCGCCACCACGCTCACCTCGATGCGACGCAGGGGCGCCGGTACACCGGTGAGCGGGTCGGGGCGGGATGGAGGAGCGGGGCTGTCCTGGCGGCCGAGCACGGGCATGTCCTCGCGGTTGGATGGAGTGGCTGCGGTTGGCGGGGCGGACCGCCCTGGTTCGAGGCCGGATGTCGGCGGCGGCTCGCCATGGTAGGCCGCGATCTGCGCGTCGAGCTCGACGATCCGGGCCTGAAGACGGCCGACCACGTCATCGACCTGGGCTGGCCGGTAGCCGCGGATGGCCCGTGGATGTGGCTGTTCGGTACTCACGACCCGGTCTGTCCCGCGGCACGGAGAAGGCCATCGACGACCCGGCCGAAAAGCACCGCACCGAGCCGGTCGCCGAGCGGCCGGGTCGCCCACCGCAGACCCGGCAGCCACAGCTCCTCGCGCCAGGTCACTCGCGACCCCTCGCCATCCGCCGGTTCGACAGTGATCTCGGCCCAGCCGCGCACCGGTCGCCCGGTCTTGACCAGCCGGAGTCGACGCCCAGGATCGAGCACCGTGACGAGCATGGTGTCGGCCACCGCGAGCGGCCCACATCGGGTCACTGCGGCCACCTCCGCGCCCAGGCGCAGACCCGACGGCGGCATCTGCACCGACGTCAGCGGCACGTGACGAGTGTGCTCGGCGAGGTCGGTCATTGTCGCCCACGCAACGACCGGGGCGAGGCGAGTAGTGCGGATGACGGTGAACGCCACGTCACGCGCTCCCGGTGCGAGCCGCATTCGACCCAGCCGCATTCGACCCCACGCTGTTCGATCCAGCCGCATTCGACCCAGCCGCATTCGACCCCGCGGTGTTCGACCCAGCGGTGCTCGACCCAGCGGTGCTCGACCCCGCCGCATTCGACCCAGCGGCATCCACTGCCTGGTGGTCGGGTTGCTCGGCCTGAAGCCGCGCGAGCTCGAGCTCGCGATCGGCAAGGGTGGCGCGCAGCACGTCGAGGCGCGCATCAACGTCGTACGGACGGTAGCCGCGTGGCGCGGTATCGAAGCGCACCGCGTCGACATCGTCGGCAGTGGGAACCGCGGGAAGCCCGTGGTCCGGGGTGCTGCGGGTGGCCTCGGCGAGCGGGTCGGCGCGCACGCGGCCGGTCGACACGGCGGCAACCGTGGCGGCCACAGCCACCACGACGACACCGATAAGCAAGGAGAGCACGTGCTGATGGTACGAGGCCCGGGCCGGCCTACTCCGTGGGTCCACGCCCCGGTTCGGTCACTCCCGGTCGAGCCCGGTCGGCGGCAACGACCGACGCGACCGCTTCGTCGATGTCGTCGGTGACCGTGAGGAGGTCGAGGTCGGCCGCACCAATGGTGCCGGTCAGCACCGCCGTGTCGCGCAGCCAGTCGACCAGGCCGCTCCAGTACCCCCGGCCGATGAGCACGATCGGAAAGCTCGTGACCTTCTCGGTCTGCACCAGCGTGACTGCCTCGAACAACTCATCGAGGGTGCCGAACCCGCCGGGTAGCACCACAAACCCGCGGGCGTACTTCACGAACATGGTTTTGCGCGCAAAGAAGTAGCGGAAGTTGATGCCGAGGTCGACGTACGGGTTGAGGCCGGCCTCGAACGGCAATTCGATGCCCAGGCCCACGGAGGTGCCGCCCGCCTCGAGCGCGCCCTTGTTGGCCGCCTCCATCGAGCCCGGACCGCCCCCGGTGATGACGGCGTAGCCGGCCTCGACCAGGGCCCGGCCGAGGCGCTCGCCGAGCCGGTACCGCTCGTCATCCGGGGTGGTTCGGGCAGAGCCGAACACGCTGACCGCCGGGCCGAGTTCGGCGAGCGCGCCGAAGCCGGCGACGAACTCGCTCTGGATACGCATGACCCGCCACGGGTCGGTGTGCACCCAGTCGGCTGGGCTGCGGCTGTCCAGCAGCCAGCGGTCGGTGGTCGCCCGCGGCACCTTCGAGCCCCGCATCACGACCGGGCCCTGGTGGTAGTCGCGTTCGGGGCGAGGATGCCGCGTCGTCTCGTCCACGCCGGTCACTGTAGGCGAGCGGGTGGCTCGGGTTCGGTGAGCCAGCGAGTCAGGGCCTGCTCGCAGGCCGGGTACTGGGCCACCGGGCACCGTTCGTCATCGGTGTGGGCGAGGTTCGAGTCGCCAGGGCCGAAGTTCACTGCGGGCACCCCCATCGCCGAGAACCGGGCGACGTCGGTCCAGCCCTGCTTGGCCTGGACCGGCAGGGCGAGTGCCGCCACGAACGACCGCGCTGCGGGGAGGTGCAGGCCGGGCCGCGCTCCCCCGGCGTTGTCGACGACGTCGACCACGAACCCGGTGAACACGGCCCGGACGTGCGCCTCGGCGTCCGCTTCGGAGCGGTCGGGCGCGTACCGGTAGTTGACCGTGACGACACACCGGTCGGGGATGACGTTGCCGGCCACCCCACCGGCGATGTGCACCGCGTTCAGCGCCTCACGAAACTCCAGCCCGTCGACCTCCCGAGTCTCGGGCCGGTAGACGACCAGGCGCGCCAGGACGTCGGCAGCGTCGTGAATCGCGTTGTGCCCGTTCCACGGTCGCGCCGAGTGGGCCGCGATGCCCTTCGTCGCGACCTCGGCGCGCAGGGTGCCCTTGCAGCCACCCTCGACGGTCCCGTTGGTCGGTTCGAGCAGCACGGCGAAGGCGGCGTCGTCGATCAGGTCCGGCCGCTCCCGTTCGACCCGGAGCAGCCCGTTGTACTGCGCGTCGATCTCCTCACCGTCGTAGAACACCAGGGTCAGATCGCGGCTGGGCTCGCGG
>JBOFLG010000176.1:0-6239 GCA_051657745.1 Dermatophilaceae bacterium
GCACTGGCGGGGACTCGTCTGGTTGTCGCTGTCCGGGGTAGGCGCCTGTGTGTCGACGGCATGGATCCTGGCTACCGGACCCGAGGTCCGCGCCGTGACCGACGGTGCCGAGTTGACACTGGTGGCATGGGCAGGCCTCGCCTGGCCGGTGTTCGTGATCGGTCTGGCCCAGCGCTTCCTGCCGGACCGCCCGCTGCCGCTCCTGGGCCGGCTGGGCCGGCACTCGATCGTGCTCTACTGCACCCACCCGGTGATCATGACCGCGGTCACCACTGTCCTGGCCGGGCGAGGCATCGACGACGCCCGGGCACTGACCGCCGCCAACCTGGTGGCCGCGCTCGCCCTCGGCATGCTGATGATCCGCTACCGCAGTCGTCAGCCTGTCGGCTTGCTGTTCGAGACGCCCTGGTCGGCAGCTCAGATCCTCGGCCGCTTCCGCCGCTCGCGCGCGGTGTCTCATTCGTCGTAGTAGGCATCCGGCAGGTCGGGCCTGTCGTCGCCGGCTCGTGCTGGCGACAGCAGAGGTCTTCCCGCGCGGTCGTGGCGATCGTTGACTTGATGGTGACGGGGTTGGCGGTGTCTGACACAACGAATCGCGCCGCCTCCCCCGTCATCCAGGTCGATGCGGGGCGTCCGGATGGCCGAACGTGAGAGTGGGTACGCCGTAGAGGTCTGCGTTAAGTGGACGGGTCATGGCCGGCGCGATGACTTCGACCACGACCATCTCGACCAGGAACTGGACGGTGGCGGCCAGCAGGTGGCTGGTGTGACCGACGGCAGAGCGGCTCTTCTCGCCGACCGAGACATGGAGGTGTGGGAGCAGGTCGCCGGTGTCGGGATCGTGAGCCAGGGTGCCGCCGCCGATGGCCTCCACCCCGCTGAGGTGGACTCGGCTCCACACCGGCGCGTCGGGGTCGGCGAGCTTCTCGCAGGAACCGACGATCTCGACCTCGGAGAACCCCGCGATGAACATCGGCACGTACCCCTGGCGCACGCCCCGGTCACGGCAGAAGGCGGCCAAGGTAGCGAAGAAGTCCTCTCCGTGGTCGAACGACACGGCGAAGGTCCGGCCGATGGAGAGTTCATGACTACGCATGTAATGTCCCTAGGAGAGGTGACGTGGCGGCGGCGGCGAGGTCGATGAACCGTTGACGCACCGTTTCCGGACTGACACCGGTCGCCAGCAGGAGGTGCAGCAGGACGCGGGACTTGATCGGGTCCAACCATCCGGCCGGGATCAACCCGCGTCGGAGGAGGTCGGATTCCGAACCGGGAAATCCGTAAGTCTTCGACAACACCGACCCCGCCCCGGTTCGAGAGGCCAACACGAGCGGCATGCGGGATGCGAGAGCAGTGAGTACACCCAGGCAGGCGGCCGGCGCGTGGCCCGCTCCGAAACCGGCGACCACCATGCCGTCGACCTTGGCGCCGATCGCTTCCAGAACGACCCCGTCGTCCCCCAGCCCCAGTGTGGCTGTGGCCGTGCGTACCTCGGGTCTGACCAGGTCTGAGACGATCGGCATTCCACGGCGGGGACGACTCCAAACGGTGGCGAGACCTTCGACCACACCACCGATGGGACCCGGATAGGAGGAGAAGGCGGCCGGGCCGGTGGAGTGCACCTTTCGAACCCAACGCGCGGCGTGAATCTCCTCACCTAACAGGACCACGCAACCGAGGCCACGAGCTGCTGAACTTGCGGCCAACTGGACTGCGGACAAGACGTTTGCCGGACCGTCCGCGCCGGCCTGGCCGGCATTGCGCATGGCTCCGGTGACGACGACGGGAATGTCGCTGCTGTGGACCAGATCGATCAACCAGGACGTCTCCTCGATCGTGTCCGTACCCTGGGTGACGACGACACCATCCACATCCGATCCGACAATCTCCTGCGTCAGGGACAGGATGTCGGCATAAGACAGTGACGCCCCCGGAGCCTGCCGGAACTGGGACACCCGCAGGTCCACCCTGGTGTCGGCCAGTCCGGGCACCGCGGCGAGCAGTTCGCGAGCGGACACTCTCGGTACGGCACCGCCGCCGGCATCGGTCATCGCGATCGTCCCGCCCATGGCGAAGACCGCTACCCGCGGTAGCAGGCTGGTTGTGGTCACGATGCCTTCTTCCAATGATCCGAAGCGAACTAACTTGCAGTCGGGAGAGATCCCACATAGGCACAGCTTGCGTCAACGCCGGCCATCGAGATCATCCGGCTGCGAGGCCGGACCAACCCAGACGCACCATGCTGGGATAGTGCCGAACAGCGGTTCACCAGCCAGACCCAGGGGAGATCAAGGTAGGCCGCGAGCAGGCGAAGTCGAGCGGCTGGCGTTGCGGCCTTGATGATCGATCGATTGGCGGCCTCTCCGACGACGCCAGTGAACTCACGAACCATTGAACGGCGTGCCGTGACATCCACGCGCCACATGCCATCGCCGCCGATCCAGTTGGCAATGACGGCTTCGCGGTCAGGAGATACGACGAAACCCTCCACGGATTCGTAGGCAGGGTCACCGATGACCTGCGCCCGAATCCCCAGAGATTCCATCAGAGCTACTGCAAGGAACAACAGGACCCGCTCATGCCGCGGGGTGTCGCTCACAACGCTTTCGGGGATGCAGAAGGCCCGTGAGGTGGATTCGCCGAGCATGTCGATAGTCGATTGCAGGTAGGGGTACTTATGGTCGAAGAAGAGCCACGAACTGGCCTCCTCACCGCGCTGCTCTCGGGTCCAGAACATCGGCAGCGACGGCAGCTCGGACAACGCTCGAAGGACGTGCCTGGCGCAGAACTCCGAGCCCAACCACATGCGAGACACCGCGTTGAGACCGGGTGCGGCCTCACGACTCACCGCGGACGCCGACAGCTTCTCGTAACTTGTCAGGCCAGCGCGAGTCTCGTGGAGCACATGATCGTCTGCCAGGAGCGCATCATCGTAGTTCGACACGGCCCAGACGATGGCATAGGTGATGTCGTCAAGTTCGTAGGCGATGGGCACCGGAACGACTCTCTCGGCCGAGATCGTGGCCACGGCTCGGTTGCGGACCGAACGGCCGTCCTGCGCGAAGAACCGGGTCCGTTCGTCATCGTCGACCGCACCGATGAGAAGGTCTCTCTCCAGGCTGGACCGCCCACCTCGCGTGGCCGCATTCTCGACCTTCACGAGCACCCGATTCGGGGTCACCGTCGCGGGGTGAACTCGGAGTTCCGCCTTCGCGCCGAGCATCGAACGCCCTCCAGGGAGGACCGCGCTCCAACTGGCCCCATCCCCGGAAGTCGATCGGGACAGGGCCACCTCTGGCCACGCACGGGTGACGAACTCTGCTATCGGAAACTGATCGTCGCACATCGCAACCGGCGGTCTGCGGAGATCACGGTGCCTGCTGGCGCCCGCGGCAGCCACTGTCCCGTTCGCTAGGAACGCACGCCGGCTCATGCGCATGTACGCGACCGTATCGCTGCCGACGATGTAGGGAACGAACACGACATCGCCCAAGACCAGCGGGGCGAGCGTGTCAGCAGCAAGTTGGGCCACGAGATGCCGCGTTTGGTGAGCCTGATCCTGTCGGTGAGCGCGCTCGTCGTCGGCGTAGTCCCACAGCCGCCCCAGAAATCCGTTCGTAGCGAACACTCGATCGGCGATCTCCGCGAAACTCCGGTCGGAAGGAATCCGCGTGCCGGTCTCGACATTGGCGAGATACCCGCGGTGAACGATCCGGCCGTGGGTGCGGAACCGGCCGCTGACTGCCGCAAGAGAGAGGTCGGCGCGGGCACGCGCTGCACGAAGTTCGGAGCCGAAGAGTTGGGCTGCGGGCACGGGTCGCGAGGCTTCACCCCCTTGCTCGTTCAACGCACTTCCTCACTCCCAAGCGTCGCCACGTCCAGTTGGCGACACGATACGGGTTCAGGTCCCCGTACCCGCAAGCTTGTATGAAGACTTCGATCCGGCGACAGCACCGGATTCATCCTTGACTCTGGGGACTGCATGACCGGCAACCGAGGCGATAGCACCCATACCCACGACACTCTCGGCGTACTCAAGAGTGAACCCCCGCGGCCCAGTTGGGCTACCAGGGTGGAGCGACTTCTCGAGCGGGACGGCACCGAGGTTGTCTCCTGGCTCTACAAGACCGACGGCACTTGGAACGTCGAAGTCGCCCAATGCTCAGCGTGGCCGTCGATGGCTCCGCGGAGCTCCACCCGGCCTACGCGTATGCCGCCGACTTTCCCGACTGCGTGACGGCCGCGCAGTGGCGGTCGTTCACCTCCACAGCCGTCGAAGTCGTCTCAATCATCACGCGGGCCGAGGAGACCACCCAGTCGCTCATTGACGCCGCCGCCCGGTGACACCCGAGTACCGTTCAACTCGTCGCGCCCGACGGACGCAACTTTCACGGCCTGGCTGTGTGAAGCTCACGCCGCCCAGCGGGCAAGACATTCCCATCTTCTTGTGTTCGAACGTATGTTCGAGTACCGTGATGAGATGGTCGCAGCCCTCCACGAGACGAACCCCCACCCGGGCGCCTCGTGGACCCACGCCCTCAACACCATCCACCACACCCTCGACGAGATCTCCCATCACGCCGACCCACCGCCGAACACCGAGCACGCCACCCTCATCCGACAGATCGAGCGTGCCCAACGCCGCCTCGACGGCCTCACCCTGCTCCTCACCGCATCCGCACGGGCTGCGGGGGTGGCCCGCGACGCCGGGTACTCCGACACCGGAGCCTGGCTGGCCGACACCACCCACACCAACCCCCGGCCCGCGCTCGCTACCGTGAAGTTGGCCGACAGCCTCCAGCGGCGGCTACCCCACACCCGCGCGGCTCTGATCGCCGGAGACCTCTCCCGCGAGCACGCCGCCGTGATCGAGCACGTTACCCGGACCCTCCCCCGAGGGCTCACCGACCACCAACGCGCCCGCATCGAAACCGACCTCATCAACCAAGCCACCACCATGGACCCCGCCCGACTTCGACAGACCGGACGCCGAGCACTCGCCGTGGTCGAACCCGACGAACCCATCGTGGACGCCCACCAAGACGAGGTCCTACGCAGCGAAGAACAACACGCCTATGACCGCGCACGGTTCACCCTCCGCGACAACGGCGACGGCACCACCACCGGCCACTTCACCATCCCCAACCTCGCCGGATCCATCCTCACCCGCATCCTCGACGCGATGGCCTCACCCCGCCGCGCCAACTACGGCGCCCACCACGCCCAAGCAGGCGACACCCACGGCCGCGACGGCACCGACCCCTGGACCCGCAGGATGGGACAAGCGTTCACCGAACTGATCGAACACGCGCCCACCGACCACCTGTCCAACAAGGCAGCCGCCACCGTCGTGATCACCCTCGACCTCGACCGACTACGCAACCAGCTCAAAGCCGCCGCCGTCGACACCGGCGAGGCCATCTCCGCGGCCACCGCCCGCCGCCTCGCCTGCCAAGCCGGGCTCATCCCCGCCGTCCTCGGCGGGCGATCACAACCCCTCGACCTCGGCCGCAGCGCACGCCTCTTCACCGAAACCCAACGCAAAGCCCTCGCCACCCGACACACCACCTGCGCCGCCCACGGCTGCCAACGCCCCTACACCTGGACCGAACTCCACCACCGCCACCCCTGGGCACACGGCGGCACCACCAACCTCACCGACGCCATCCCCCTCTGTAGCTTTCACCACCGCCGCATCCACGACCCCACCTACCACCACCAAGAAACAACCACCGACACCGGACTCCCCACCATCACCTTCCACCGACGCCAATAGCAATACCGCACCAGCCTCCGGGTCAGACGGCAACCAAACGCCGTCTCCGGCCGCACGAGGGACCTGGTCGCTGCGGTGAACCTGGCTAGTGATGGCCGGAGCGCCGCAAGCGCCGGAGCGCCGCGCTGGCACGTCGACCGACATCGACTCGCAGTGCGGCGGGTGGGTCGCCGTCCCCGCCCGCGTTGACGGCCGGGATGGGCGCCGTCGCGTCCTGGAGTGGCCGCAGTACCAGGTCGGCGACGGCCGCCGCCGCCGTGACGGTACCCGGCAACGGGGTATCCACCAGGTCCGACTGGTCGGTGTCGCCGTTGTTCGCGAACTCACCGCCGCCCACGAGTAGATCCAGGTCGCCGATCACCGTCAGGCCGTCGCGCCGCAGCTCGCGCAGCCGCTCGACCCGGGCGACGCTGCGCTTCCGGACGAACTCCGCGGCCCAGGCCGGCATCGGGGGGGACTTGGG
>JBOFLG010000177.1:0-8655 GCA_051657745.1 Dermatophilaceae bacterium
CGGCGGACCAGAGTTTCTTCATCCCGGATTCGCCCCAGACGTCGACGCCTTGGGACCAGGATTGCAGGATCGTCATCAGGACGATTCCGCGTGATCCGTAGTGGCTGTAAAGGTTGGGGAGTTCGCTCCAGCGGCAGACGTTGGCGGCTTCGTCGAGGACGCCGAGCATGGGGTGCGGGAGCCGCCCGCCGGGTGAGGTGGCGGCGAGTTCTTCGGCGGCTTCGACGACGGCCACGGTCAGTGCGGTGACCAGGGGCCCGGCGGTGCCGCGGCCCTCTTTGGACAGCGAGTACAGGGTGCCGCGGTCGCGGACGAACGCTTCGGGGGAGAACTGCCGCCGGCGGTCGGTAGCCGAGGTGGGGGTGATCCACTGGGCGACCTGCCGGTTGGTGAGGCAGGACGCCATTTGTTGGGCGGTGCCGTACACGCCGCCGCGTTGTTTCTCGGGGGCGAACACCACGCCGGCGACTTGGTCGGCGGTGAGGTCGTAGCCGCCGGTGTGGAGGATGGTGACGGGTTCTTTGTCGGTGGGGCGGGTGAGCCAGCGGTAGACGTCGGTGATGGGCCGGTTGTCGAGCGCGGCGGCCAGGAGCAGCCCGGCGAGGAGGTCCTGGCCGGAGGAGTCGAAGAATGCGTCGGTGCGGGCGTCGGCGGCGCGGCTGCCGGAGGCGAAGTGTTCGGCCAGTTTCGCGGCGCGGACTTCGTTGATGACGTAGGTGAGCGGGTTCCACCACCAGTCGGTGGGTTCTTCGCGGGCGACGGATTGCGGGTCGAATACCCAGACCGGGCCGGATGCCGTACGCGGGTCGCGGGTGGCGTCGAGGACGTCGCGTTTGTTGCTGGTGACCAGGACCGCGCCGGGTGCGTCGAGGATCGCGGGCACCGCACGGCTGGTGGTGTTGTGCGTCACAGTGAAATCCGAGATCACAAACAGGCCATCCTCCGCCGCGACAGAAATACAGACCATCTCGGCTTCGCCCTCGTCCTCAATACCTACGATGCTCTTTTTCGGCTCGTGCATCCGTGCCGCCGCAACGCCCTCGTCGTAGGAGGTCACTTTGCGAGCTAGCCGGAACGGATTTGGTGCGGTCACCGGGAAACGCATTCGCACCACGTTCGATGGCATGTGGGACGTCGGCTTGCGCGTCTGAACAACGACCGCGCCAAGGGATCGGGCGAGAAACGCGGCATCATCAGCCAACTGGTCGGAGGAAGAAGCGAAGACGGCCACCGCGTCTTCGACCCAACCGTCAGTATCGAGGAGACCTGCCAGAATCTCGCGACGCTCGTCGACCGGAGCGAGAAGATAAGCCGAGGGGACGAACTTCGACTCGCTGCGTTTGCCCATCAGCCCCATCTCACGGAGCGCGCGCACGAGCGGGTTGTAGCCCCTCACCCTGGTCGCCAGCCGCCAGTCGTAGGAGGTGCCCTTCTGCCGAGCGCCCACCCCGACAGGAACACGTGCTTCGATCCGCGGAATCATGTCGGCTGGCTCGCCGGTACTGAGAACCACCTCGGAACGGCCGCTCATGCACCCATCACCGAGGAGCGCACCCAGGACGTACGCGTCGAGGTGATGGTCCTTGGGTGGGACGGTGCGCGAGTCAGCGCGGACGTGCGTGTGTGCGCTTAGCGATGGCCGCGCGGCTAAGGGGTACTCCACACCAGGTGGAAGCGGCCCGGCGAACTCGACCGGTGCGACGACAGGCAGATAGAACCTTGCCCGACCCACGACAGGGTCGCCGCGGAGTAGACCCGCCTCGCGCAGTTCGACTGTCGTCATGGTGCGCCAACTCACCTCGTTCGTGCGGTCGGTGCGACGTCGACGGCGAACCGTCCACAGATGGTCACCATCGCACACCACGCTCGTGCGGTCGCTGAACGTCATCCGGTAGGCCGGTCGTCTCCCTTGCGGATAGACCCCCGTCACGACGGTGGGTCGACCGTCCATGCCGATCACTTGGCATCCACGCGCCAACTCACCGATCGGCACCCAGCCGTGGGGCGTAAGAACGGGAGTTGAGCGCTCTACCGCTTTGCCGGTGCGTGGGCCCCAGATGTCGATGTGCATGTCCTCCCAGGATCCGTAGAGCGGTGTCGAGGTCGCTACGGTCGTGCCGATGGGGACACCCGCGGAGCCGTGGATGCCGAGCCGCCGCGCGGTCGCGGTCGCGGCGGCGTGGGTGAGGGGTTCGACGTCGCGGCCGCGGCCGAGGTAGCGGGCGGCGTGGTCGACGCGGGAGGTGCGGGCCCGGTGGCGGGCGGTGACCCGCCATCCGAGACCGGCCAGGGCGAGCAGCGCGACCAGGAACGCGGCGGCGACAGCGGTGGATTCGGCTGGCCAAGCGAGGTCGCCGCGGATGACGCCGAACAGGGTCTGCCACGGGTCGGCCGGCGCTGGCGGTAGGCCGGCGAGGTGGTGGCCGACCGTGGCCGCCGCGTACACCGTGACCAGCACGAGCGCGAGGATGCCGAGCAGCACGAACCCGGCGATGGTCTCGCCGGTGAGGCGGCTGGGTTGGGCGCGTCGGTTGTTCGCGGTGCTCACACCTGGCCCGCCTCGTGGTCGGGTGTGCCGGTGGTGGGGTGGTCGGGCGAAGTTGGGGTGGGGTGGTCGAGGGCGCCGACGCGGGATTGTTCGTGCCAGCGGCGGCTGCCCATGCTGAGGGCCTGCTCGGCGGGGGTGAGGGTGACGTCGAGTGGGATGCCGGGCCGGCCGCCGACCTTGATGAGGAACTTCCCTCGGCCTGGTGGGTCGCTTTCGCGGCCGGCTTTGGGGTCCCACGCTGGTGGGTCTTGCCAGCCGGCGAGGAGGCCGCGTTCGGCGCGGGAGAGGGTGATGACTGAGCCGAGTTGGCCTCGGTCGTCGCCGAGTTCGGCCAGTGGGAGCCCGCCGCAGAGCACCATCCCGGAGCGTTCGATGAAGCCCATCGCTTTGTGCCGGTCGGCGTCCAGCGGCAGGGAGAGCAGGTCTTTGAGGGTGTGGGTGATCATGGCGAGCCCGACCCCGACGGTGCGGTTGAGCCGGGTGAGGTAGTCGACCCGGTCGACCAGGCCGGGGCCGGCCTTGAGCGCCTGGTGCAGCTCGTCGAGGATGGCGAAGTAGTGGCGGCGGGGTTCGAGGCCGGCGTCGGCCAGGGTTTGCGCGATCGCCACGGTCGCGAACCCGGCTGTCCAGGAGGCCAGCAGCGCGACTGCGCGTAGGTCGCTCTCGGACTGTGGGATCGCGGAGACGTCGAACACCACGGCCCGGTCGCGGCGCATCGGTTCGGTGGTCGGGCGGGCGAACACGTCGCCGAATTTTCCACCGGGCAGCAGCGCCAGCAGCGCCGCTTCGAGTTCTTCGGTGACTTCGCGGTAGCGGCCGGGGTCGCCCCGGTCGAGGGCGGCCTCGCGTAGCTCGGCCGGGGCGGCGCGGACGACGTCGAGCAGGTCGGGCAGTACCGGGGTGCGGTCGAGGTTGTCGTCGAGCCAGGTGAGCGCGCGGGCGAGGATGGTCTCCTCCCGCAATGTGGGTGGGGTTTTACGGAGCACGGTGATCAGGGAGGAGATCATGTTCAACCGCAGCCCGTGGGCGTCGGCGATGACTGCCTCGGCTTCCTTGTCGAACCCGGCCGCGCGCAGGCGGGTGGCTGCGGCGGGTGCCTCGCCGGGGTCGAGCACGTTGAGGCTGCCTCGGTTGCGCCCCAGGCGGATGACCTGCCCGTCGAGGGCGCGGACCATGTCGGTGTAGTCCGGGCGGGTGTCGCCGAGCACGAGCGGGATGGTGCCGTACCCGGCGAGGCCGACCGCCATCCGCATCACCGCGGAGGTCTTCCCGACGCCGGGGATGGCGAGGACGAACATCGACGGGTTGCTGATCAGGTGCGCACGTTGGAACCAGCTGATCGGGTCCGCGCATACCGTGGCCCCGCTGGTCAGGTGCCGGCCCAGCGGCACCCCGACCATCGGGGTGCCGGAGCCGACCACCCAGGGCCACAGCCCGCACACCTGCACGGTGGTGCCGCGGTACTCGTCCGGGGCGTCGACGAGCACGTCCTCACCACGGCCCGGGCCGAGCCAGCCACGCGGCCCGGGCCGGGTCAGCGCGGCCGTGCGGCGCCCGCGCCGGCGGTAGAAGGCGCGGCCTCGGCGGGTGCGTGCGGCGTCATCCTCGCCGGCGCGGTGCGAGCGGTCGGCGGTGGTGGTCATAGCCGGTCCTTCATCGCGGCCGGCACTTTCAGGTGTTTGGGCAGGATCAGGCCGAGCGGGAGCGCGGCCGCGAACGCGGACGCTTGCGCCCCGTACACCGGGCGCAGCCGGAGCCGGGCGGTCGCGGCGAGGTTGTCGATGGTGGCTTTGGCCACCGGCAGCCGGTCGGCGTCGAGCACCGTGGCGGTGACCAGCATGCCGAAGTTGACCAGGCCCGCGCCGGAGGCTTCCTCGGATGCCGTGGACGCCGCCGAGCGGGTGGCCAGCACCGCCCGAGCGGACGGCCGGTTGGTCGAGGTCGCGACGAACTGGGCTGAGCGCAGGTCGGATTCGACGATCGCGGCGGCCTTGCCGGCGTCGATCGGGCGGTACAGCAGCGTCACCCGTTTGCGGGCGACCTCGCGGTGCGGAGCCAGCAGCCGGGCCAGGACCGAGGACTGCACCGACCCGCGGGGGGCCGTGGTCATCGACCAGGTCACGCTGTGCGCGTCGTCGTGGCGATATCCCTCCCAGTCGGCCTCGGCCGCGGCCGGGCCGACGTCGGACCAGTCCAGGCCGGTGTCCGCGCTCGCGGCGTGCGCCTGCTCCAGGAGTGGGGCAACGCCGGGGTTGTACGCGGAACGGATCACTTCGCACAGTTCGCCGGCGTCCACCGCGCGGGCCGCACCAGCACCGGTCGAGGACAGGCTGCCGGTCAGGCCGGGCAGGCGGGCGCCGAGGTCGCGGCCCATCTCGGCATCCGTCCTGGTTTTGCCGGTGGCGGCGCTGACCGCAGCGAATGTGAGCGTGACGTAGGCCTTGATGACGCTCGACCCGGCCGGGTACAACTCGACGACCTCGGCGAGCATGTCCCGGGCGAACGCGGGCGCGTTCGGGTCCAGGCTGCTGGTCACTTCCTGCCGGAGCCGGTTGCCGGTGTCCGGGGCGGTCTCCACCGTGACCGCGCACCCCTGGATGCCGGGCTCGTCGGCGAGGTTGGACAGCCAGTGCCCCCACTCCGCGACCCAGCTGTCGACCTGTTCGGGGTCGACCAGGCTCGCGCCATCCGGTTCGGTGACCAGCACCGCGGTGTAGGTGCGGGTGCTCGGCGCGTAGATCAGGGCGAACGCCCGCCCGTAGGAGTCGGTGTGTTCACTGAGCCGCAGTTGCGCGGCGATCCCGGGCAGTTGGTGTGTGCCCCACGGGGCGAATCCGAGCGGCCCGGAGCGGTACAGGTGGGCGCCCTTACGGGTCGTCTCGGCCCACGCGATCCGGGCCAGGCCGCGGTCGAGGAGGCTCTTGCCGTGCCGGTCCCGGATCACGATGGTGCCCAGCACCACCACCAGGAGCCCGAAGGTGATCAGGCCGCGGAGGAGGTTGCTGGCCATGGTGACCAGCACGGCGAGAATGATCCCGCCGAGCATGATCGCGGTACCGATCGAACCGAGGCCGAACAGCCCCGAGGATGTCGGTTTCCGCCAGTTCCCGTACGTACGGGAACTGGCGACCTGTGCGCTACCTACTGCCATCGGGCCCTCCAGAACTGTCCTCAGCGGCCGACTTGACCGCGCCAGTCGCTGCCTTCACGGTCCCGGTCACGGCCTGCGCCCCGACCCCGACCGCAGCCCCGACCGGGCCAGCCGCCGCACCCGCCGCAGCCGCACCACCACCCGCAGCCGCGCCACCACCACCAGCGCCAGCGCCCGTCACACCGGCAGCACCAGCGCCGGTCGCGCCTGCTGAGCCCGCACCTGTCGCGCCCGCTGTGCCTGCGGTGCCCGCACCCGTCGTGCCGGCGCCGTTCGCTCCCGAGGGTCCGGTCGAGGACGGCCCAGGCGCGCCGGTACCACCGCCCGGCCCGGAGTTGCCCGACGGGCCAGACGACGTGGTCGCCCCCGACGGGTCCGACCCACCGGTCGAGGCCGACCCGCCGCCACCACCACCGCTGCTGTTGCTGCCGAGTCTCTGCCCGAGCGAGATCGCTCCGGTGGGCATCGCCGCCGCGCCGGCGACCGCAGCCGTGGTCATACCCGCGCCGGAGGAAGCCGCTGAGACGGCGGGCACGATCAGGCTCATCAACGCCGGCAGCGCGAACAACGCGGTCGCCATCATCGTCAACCCGACAACCACGCTGATCAGGCCGGAGCCGTCATCCTTGAAGATGTTCGTGCCGGAGAGTTTGAACGCGGTCGCGTACACGATCGCCGCCGCCGGCTTGTAGAGGATGAATGCCAGCAGCCACCCGACCGTCTTGCGGAACATGGCCCGCCCGACCTCGGTGTTCGTCGCAGCCGCCGATACCGGCAGCACCCCGGCCAGGAGCACGAGCATCCCGGCCCGCACCACCATCAAGAAGACCTGCACGATCGACCCGATGATCGCGATCATGCCCAGGATGATCACCATGATCGAGCCCAGACCACCGGTGGCCGGGTTGTTCGTCAACGCGAGCAGGGCCGTCATGTTCCCGCCGAAACACGTGCCGCTGTCAGTGAGCGAACACTCCAACGACCCGTCGAGCAGCCACACCGAGAACTCGTCCCCCGCCGCGACCAGCAGCGACACCCCGGTCAGGCCCGCGCCGCTGACCACCGCCAACGTCATCAACGACTTCACCAAGTCAATGCCCGGTTCGGAGCGTTGCTCCCACGCCATCCGGGCCGCGCCGACGATCACCCCCAGCACCGCGACCGCGACCATGTACCACCACAACGAGTTCTGGATGAACGCCACCGCCGGCGACCCCGGCGAGTTCACCTGAGGGACGATCGCGGTCACCACTCCCACCGCGGCCGAGATGATGATCGTGGCCACCAACACCACCCCGAGCCGGCCCGTGTGACCGTACCCGTCACGATTCGCCAGACCCATCCGCACCCCCGCCACGATCAACGCCAGCACGCACACCCCGAACGCGACCCACGTCGCCCACCCCAACACCGTGTTGATCCCGTCCGCGGCCGGAGCGGTATCACCCGGATTGACCTCAGACGACCCCCCACCAGTCAGCGTCGGGGTGCCGATGTTCACCCACATCGAACCCACCGACCCCACCGCCTTCCCCACCGCCGCCAACACACCCTCAGCCACATTCGTCAACGCATCGCCAACCGCCGACGCCGCGACGTTCTTGATCGTGCAGCCCAATTCGGTGATTCCGCAGTCAGCCATGCTTCACGCCCCCGCCCACAGAACGTAGCCACTGAGAGAGGGGAGTTGGACGACCGGGCTGAGTTCACTGCCGTCGTCGGCTAGACGGAGTTTCCAGTCCCCGCCAGACCACTCCAGGTTGAAGACAAATGCACCCAAGGCACCGTTGGACGTCCGTAGCGCAAGGTCGATGTCGGCGGTCCGGCCGTCGTAGCGCAGCACCCGGAAGCCAGCGATCTGCACTCGATTTCCAGCGCTACCGTCACCCGGAATGGGCTTCTTCAGCAGCGCATCGCGTCCGAGACCGGGCACGGTGGCCCGCTCGTAGTACGTCTTGCGGAGAGGCGTATAGGAGCCGATCGCACCGTAGTTCGCGGCGGCCAGGACCGCGCCGGTGGGGGTTCGGGCGTAGCACGACCGGAATCCGTCATCCTCGACCTTGCCTGGGCCTTGGCCCTCGATCGCCGGCGCGGCCGTGGTGCCGAGCAGCGTCCACGTCGCGGGCGGTGGGGTGTTCAGCGTGCCGGTCAACTCGACGGCGTCGAGACCGCAGACACTGTCCTCACCCGACCCGGCCGCAGACGGGTCAGCCGTGGCGCCCCCGGAAGCCGAGGGCGCCGGGGCGGTCGGGTTTGGTGCCGGGTCGGCGTCGCCGCCGAGGAGGTTCGTCAGGCTGAGGACCAGACCCAGCACCACGATGGCGGCCACGACCACTGCCGAGGTGATGAGCTTCTTCGAGGCGCCGGCGTTCTCGTCGTGCTCGAGCGGTGACATGCCTAGGTCGTTGTTCATCATTGCTCCGTCAGCTCCTTACCGTCGTCAACCGGGGGGTGGGTCAGGTGGCCAGAGCCCCGACGATCGCGAACGCCCCCGACACCACCATCACGCCGCCGAGGACCCACCCGATCGACGCGGCGTGCTCGCCGCCCTCACCACGGCGGTTACCGATCGCCATCCGCACGCCGGCGAAGATCAACGCCATCACCAGGATGCCGAGAGCGATCCATTTACCCCACCCCATGATCGTGGTGAAGTTCTCGAACCCGGGCGGCGCGTCGCCCCCACCCGGGTTGGGCACAGCGGCCGGGACTCGGGCGGCGAGGTCGAGCAAGGTCATGACTTCTCCTCAAGGTGTGAAGGGTCAGCGTCAGCGGTCGCCGACGCTGCGAGTGAACGGAGTTGGCTCGCGCACTTGGCGACCGGGCGCGGCATCCGCTCGGTCACGGGGTCACCGAGGCGCCAGGCCTCGACCCACGGGATGCGCCACACCCGCGGCGCGCCACCACCGACGACCGTCGCGAGGTCGCGGATCGGCTGCGGCAGTTTGCCGGGCGC
>JBOFLG010000178.1:0-1878 GCA_051657745.1 Dermatophilaceae bacterium
TGGGCATCGCCGTGAACCAGACCAGTATCGGCGCGTTGGGTGAACGCCGTGATGCGGGGTGCGAGCCGGTCGCACCAGTCGAGGAGCTGGTCGCGGTCAGCGTCGCGCAGGCCCTCGGCGTCAGCGAGTCGGCTGCGGGCATCGCCGACCGGATCCCACTTAGGTACGGCAAACGGAGGCCGGCCGAGGCGGTGGAACTCGCGGAGCACGGCTCCGAGGTCGGCGACCGTCGGCCCCGGCGGCGCCGGGGGTACGTAGGCCCAAATGCTGGCCAGCACCGGGCCGACTCTTACCGGTTGGTCGAACCCCGTCGCGAGTCGGATCGTCGGTGCGTCCCTCGTGGCGAACCACGCGCCCAGCCGGGCCACCTTCTCGACCCGGGCGTGGAGTTCATGTGACCTGGTGATGCGGATGACGAGGCGAGCGGTGGGCAGCGCGAACACGGCGTTGTTGGTCAACTGGAGCAGGTGGGCGTCACGGTCGCTGGCGCCGATCCGGCCGGCAACCTCACGCATGACGGCGGTCATCGCGGCCTCGGTGAACCGCCCCCGGGTGTCGGTGGTCATGACGGTGACGCCGCGCCCATCGCGGCGATCTGATAGCTGAACTCCGCGACGTCGGCCCGTGCCATGTGCGGTGCGAGGTCGCGTCTGAGGTTGCGAATACGGTCGGTGACCCGGGCGGAAGCAACCTGACGCGCGCGTTCGATGACCGCGGCACCGACCGCAACGGCTTCATCCGGGTGGCCCGCCAACGACCACGCACTGCAAAGACCGACCTCGTTGAGGACGGTGCTGCGGACGTTCTGCGGGCCGAATGCGGCGATCGCGTTGGTCACGCACCGTACGGCGGTCTCGCCATATGTGGTGGGCTCGGCACGGGCAAGGTCTCGATAGACGCGACCGTACTGGGCATACAGTTCGCCCCGGTCGTAGAACTGCATCCACCCAGGCTCCCTGCTTGGTTCGACGCACTCGAACGCACCCTCGGCCGTTGCCAGTGCAGTCAGCGCGCCACGTTCGTCACCGAGCGCAGCCAGCGAGGCACCCTCGGCGCCCCGCAGCATCGCGCTCACCGCCGGCGTCACCATGGGTCCGAGGTGAGCGCTGGCCAACCGGAGCGTGTCCAGGGCGTCTCGGTTGTGGTGCAGGTGCTGGAACTGCCGGGCTTGGCAGTAGCGCACCTTGGCCGCCAGCAGGACATCCCCGGCCTCGACTGCGGCGCGCTCCGCCGCCAGCCAATGCCGCTGCGCATCGACGTGACGTCCAGCATCGAACGCGGTCCACCCAGCGACCTGGCGCGCCCCGGCAATCGCGGCAAGCAGCCCCGACCGGAGTCGCCCGGTGTAGTCATGGTCGACAAAGCCGGCCACCGACTCAGCGAACTCGCTGACCTGGACGTATAGCAGGCCGCCGCCGCACTCGTAGTCCAGCGACCGGTACATCGCTGTCACCGCCTCCAGGCGCGTCACGTCGCTGTATCCGAGCCGCCGGCGCCGCGGAACGTCACGTGGGCCGACCAGGCCCGCCGACGCTGCCACTGCGGCAACGCCCTTCAACACAGCGCGTCGCTGCCCGTCTGGCAGTCCGGCCAGGTGATTTCCCCCAGGATGTCCGGAGACTCCGTTCCTTGAGGGAGGTTGGGTTGGCTCAGGGAGGACGTCGAAGGGATACCCGCCGGAGGAGCGGAGGCCGGCAGTGCGGATGGTTGCCGAGGTCCCGTCCTCCGCCGCGGGCGCGAACCCCATGTCGGCCGAGTCCGGTTCGACGTGTGCGGCACCCGGGCCTTGCGGAGACAGTCGGCTACTCATGCGCTGCTGAGCGGCGGGGTCGGCGCGCGAGAGGAGCGTGTCCAGCGCACGTTGAATCTCCGGGCGGG
>JBOFLG010000179.1:0-7769 GCA_051657745.1 Dermatophilaceae bacterium
GACCATCGATCGCGAACAGTTCGTGCATCGTGCCCTCCTGACCCTCGACCCGACGCGTTCCGGCCGGGTCCACCGGAACACATGCTTGGAATTACACGCGTGTCATGCACCCGAGTCAAGCCGGTTGATGATATCGCGCAAATCAGCCGTTCTCCTGCGTCCGCGACGAGCCGGACGCTACGATGCCCAGCCCTGTAGTGACCGTCGCAGCCCCCCGCCCGGGCCGAACCACTCGCTCACCCGGCAGCCTGCGAGACTCTCGCATATGCGCATCACCGCTCTGTCCGGCGGGGTCGGCGGCGCCCGGTTCATCCGCGGCCTGCGCCATCACCTCGACACCACCGACGGCCTTGCCGACTCCGAGATCACCGTCGTGGCCAACACCGGCGACGACATCACACTCTTCGGTTTGCGGGTCTGCCCCGATGTCGACACCTTGCTCTACACCCTCGGCGGCGGCATCCACGACGGTCAAGGCTGGGGTCGGGCCGAGGAGTCGCACCGGGTCCAGGGCGAACTCGCCGCGTACGGCGCCGAACCGCAATGGTTCGCCCTCGGCGACCTCGACATCGGCACCCACATCGTGCGCTCGCAATGGCTGGGCCAGGGGATGCCGCTCAGCCGGGTCACCGCTCGGCTCGCCGATCGCTGGGGCCTTCCCGCGCAGGGCCTGACGTTGCTGCCGATGACCGACCTTCCCGTGGAGACCCACGTAGTCGTCGAGGACGGCACCGCGGAGGGCGGCGAGCGCGCCATCCACTTCCAGGAGTGGTGGGTGCGGCACCATGCGGCGCTGCCGGCTCGACGTTTCGTCGTCGCCGGGCTCGACCGGGCGCCCGCCGCGCCCGGGGTGCTGGACGCCATCCGCGACGCCGATGTCGTGCTGCTGCCACCGAGCAACCCGGTGGTCTCGGTCGGCATCATCCTTGGCGTGCCCGGGGTGCGTGACGCGCTGCGGGGAACCTCGGCGCCGGTCGTCGGGGTGTCGCCACTGATCTCGGGGCAGCCGGTCCGCGGGTATGCCGACGCCTGCCTGAGCGCCGTCGGCGTGCCGGTGACCGCCGGTGGGGTCGCCTCGCTGTACGAGGACTTCCTCGACGGCTGGCTCGTCGACCCAGCAGACGCCTCGACCGCGCTCCCCCGGGCCCGGGTCGAGGCGTTCGACGGACCGCTGCTGATGACCGACCTCGACGCCACCGCCCGGATTGCCGCTCATGCGTTGCGGATGGCGTCGACGGAGACCACCGGGTGACGGGTGAGCCGCTGACGGTCATCCCCGTCACGGGGCTGCCCGAGGTCCAGGCTGGTGCGGACCTGGGCGGGCTGCTTGCAACCGCACTCACCGGCAGCGGCATCATGCTCGCGCCGGGCGACTGCCTGGTGGTGTCGAGCAAGGTGGTGTCCAAGGCGCTCGGTCTCACCTGGCCCGGTCCGCGGGCGGATGCCGTGGACGCCTCCTCGGTGCGGGTGGTCGCCGAGCGCCGGGGGCGCTCGGGGCTTACCCGCGTGGTCGAGGCCACGGCCGGGCCGGTGATGGCCGCGGCCGGGGTCGACACGTCGAACACCGGGCCCGGCGGCGAGGTGCTGCTGCTGCCCACCGACCCCGACCACGAGGCGCACCGGCTGCGTGCCGCCGTGCTCACCGCCCTCGGGCTGGACACCAGCACCGCGGTGGCGGTGCTGCTCAGCGACACCGCCGGCCGGCCGTGGCGCGACGGCGTCACCGACCTCGCGATCGGTGCCGCCGGGCTGCGCGTCATCGACGACCTGCGCGGCGCCGACGACGCCGACTGCCGCCCGCTCACGGTCACCGCCAGAGCGGTGGCCGACGAGGTCGCCGCGGCCGCCGACCTGGTCAAAGGCAAGGCGGACGGCATCCCGGCGGCACTGGTGCGTGGACTGCCCGGGTCATGGTTCGTCGCGGATGCTGCCGGAGCGCGCAGCCTGGTGCGCGGCGGCACCGGCGACTGGTTCGCGCTCGGCCACCTCGAGGCGGTACGAGCCGCCCTCGGCGCCCCACCCGGCTCGGATGCCGCGGCGCACGTGGGCGTGCCCGCCACCGACCCTGAGCCGTTCTCGGCGCGGGTCGCACGAGTCGTCGCCCTCACGCTCCTCGATGACGACACGGGCGCCGCCGACGTCGCCGTGGCCGGTGACGTCGCGGTCGGCCGTGACGCTGCGGTCGGCCGTGACGCTGCGGTCGGCCGTGAGGCTGCGGCCGGCCGTGAGGCTGCGGCCGGCCGTGACGACGGCGCCGAAGTAACGCTGAGCGCATCGGACCCGTACCGTCTCGGGCGCCTGGTCGCCCGGCTCGAGATGGCCGCGCACTCCGAGTCACTCCGTGCCGCAGTACTCTCCCGCGGACCGGCCTCGACCACCCTCCGACTGGACAATGCTCACAACCCGTGACGAGTGCTGACAAGGCGGGACGGTCACGCTGTCCGAAACACCAACGCCGAGAAGCGGTGGGCAGTGACGCTATGACACTGCCCTGCTCCATCACCACCGACAGCCTTGTCTTCGGAGACACCGAACGCGGCCGCCGCAGCGAGAAATCGCCTCCGCATGGAAGCCCTTGACTAACTCAAACCGTCTCGAAATACGCTCAAACGAGCGCTCATCATCGCCATGATCGAAGGCGCGCTCACCCGCCATCAGGCCCGCCAACTCCCGTCAACTGAACCCTGACAAACGGGTGCTGTAGAGCGACCGGCCCGTAGACGCCATCAACCAACCGTCGACGTCACGGACGAAAGCGGAGAACACCTCCGCGACGCGCGCCGTCCCGTACACGGTCATGTCAGCAAACTCCTGCTCCAAGGCACCGATTCGCCACCCACAACCGTGCGGTCGACACGAGAGCAGCCCGGACTCGTCGGACTCCACCGAGTCGAACGAGAAATCCTTACCAGCCCCGAGGCCTGACTTCAACCAATCCTCAAGCGCGAGAGCCAACTCAACGACGGGGAAGAACGGCTCCTCGTACACAAGTCGCCCATCACCAGAAGTCAACTGCAGCGTCGCTTCGACGCCCAGGACTGCGTCATAAGGCTCAGGCAGCCCTCGACTATTCATGACGGCGTCGGTAAAGAGGAGGCTCATCGCTTCACGGGATAGCCAGTGATGATGTCCCCACCGTCACTAACCACCACCTTCAACCGCGTCTCACCCTTCGTACCGATAGACCGGCCCAAATCAGTCTTGACAATGAACCGCCCGGCAGTCTTGTCGGGAAGGAACGTCGCCCCCGGCGAACGAAGGGCTTCCTGCACCAGAGCACCCGGATCCGCCCCGCGTAGCACCTTCCAAAGTGCCATCGTCCGCGGGTTTCCTAGCCTCGATTCGTCCAGGATTCCGAGGGATTCCACAGCCAGGCCTCAAGCGGCTTAAGCGAACCTGTCACCTATCGGTGTCGTGGTCCTTGACAGTGCATCCAGTAGCCCGATTCTGACCGCGATGAGTCGAGCGCCGACCTCATTCGACAACGGCCTCTCCCGCGGCTCGCAGGAGATCTGCTAGCCACACCAAGGCGTAAGAGATGGCCGGCGACGACCCTTGGCAACTTGGTCGACATTCTGGAGCGACTCACTCAACTGGCCCACGGTGAAGTCGGTCGGCTCCGTGTAGACGTTGTTGCGTTGCTCGGCCGGAATCGCCCAGAACATGTCCTTGTCGAGGGCAACGACCGGCCCTTCGACAGCCTCGAGATGGGACAAGAGCAGGTTGGCGGTTCGCCGGAGCGTCTCAACCGGGATCTCGACTTGTCGGTCCATCAGCCGCCTCCACAAGCACGTCGCTGATGCGGCCACGTAATGCCCTAGCTGCCTCCGGCGCTGCGCCCAGCCGAGTATCGAACTCCCACCCGTCGACGGCCTGCAGTGCCTCGCCGATCGAGTTGGCCAGCAAAGCTAGCTCATCGCGGGTGACGGAAACGACTATCTCGGACTCCGCAGCTTCGTCATCAGCGGTCCAGGAAGAACTCGGTTGGAGGATTTTCACTACATCAACCTCACTTCAGCTTCAGGAAGTACTCATACCCATTCGCCGGCCGGAACGCGGCCCCTCCATCAACAGCATTCGGATTTCGGATTACCACCGTTCCGTCCTTCCAGTAGGCGCTGCGGCCGTTGCTCAGCGGCCGCATCACTCCATTGGCGATCACATCCTCGATATGCGACGCAAACTGGCTTCGCGTCGTGATACCTGCAAATTCTCTACCCTGGACCACGTGTTTGCCGAATGCATGGCCACCAGAGATCTCCTCGCCCGCCAACTGCGCCCGCAGTCTCACGCCGTTAAGGACGTCGTCCGCTCCGGAAGCTCCGAGCTTTGCGGCTCGGGCGGCGTTGAGGCCTTTGAGGACGCCGTTGCCGATACCGAGTACGGCAACTCCGGTGACTGCACCGATAACGCTACTACGCCCGACGCTCCACCAGTCGATGTTGTCGAAGGGCCCGCAGCCGCCTGCGAGGTTACGCCCGACCTGACCGGCAAGGTCGAACGCAGCACCAGTAACCGCACCACCAACGGCGAAACCAAGGACCGGCAGCAACCCGGTGGGGTCGGTGGTGTTGAGGGGGTCTCCACCTACGTAACCGTACGGACTCCCTGATATTGATACCAGTGGGTCGGTGGTGGTGAAGGTGGCGGTGGCTGGGTCGTAGTACCGGTGAAGAAGGTAGATGTAGCCGGTGTCGGTGTCGTAGTGGCCCCGCCCGTACAGCAGCGGTGTCGACGCAGCACCCGAGGTGCGGGTCGGTGCCCCGTACGCGGTGTACGTGTACGTGGCGGTGACGGCGCCGGTGGCGTCGGCCAGGGCGCGGGTGTTGCCGTTGTGGTCGCTCACGTACCACGCCGGGTTCGCCCCAGAACTTGAGGTGAGGTGTTGGAGGGGGAGCCCGTCCGGGCCGTAGATGTAGTCCCGTTCCCCATCGGACAGCAGCACCGGGATGCCCAGAGACTGGTCGTAAGTGAACGCCGCTGTCGCCGTGGTGGACGTGGTGCCACTGGTGGTGACGGTGGTTTTGGAGACGCGGAGCCCGTCACCGTTGTACGTGTACGTACTGGCTGCGGTGGTGGTGCCGTTGACACCGCCAGGAGCCTGTCAGATGGTCTGTGTAAGCGAGGGTCTCCAACCTGAAGGAGATTGACTGTGAGCACGACTAAGGAAGCGATGCAGGACGCGCCGGAGCCTGAGGCTCGGCGGTTGCGTCGGGAACTGTTCGACGACGACGCGCTGGACCAGTTGATGGCCGCGACCGGGGAGCGGGGGCTCTCCCTCACCGGTGAGGGCGGGTTCTTGCCGGAGATGATCAAGGCTGTCCTCGAGCGCGGGATGGAGGCCGAACTGTCGAGTCACTTGGGCTACGACAAGGGCGACCCGGCCGGTCACGGGTCGGGCAACTCACGCAACGGGTCGACCCCGAAAACGGTGGCCACCGAGGTCGGTGACGTGGCGCTTGACCAGCCTCGGGACCGCAACTCCACGTTCGCCTCGGTGTTGGTGCCCAAGGGCGCCCGCCGCCTGGGCGGGTTGGAGGACATGATCATCAGCCTGTACGCCGGCGGGATGACGATCCGAGACATCCAGCACCACCTGGCGTCGACGCTGGGGACCGAGCTGTCCCACGAGACGATCAGCAACGTCACCGACGCGGTGGCCGGTGAGGTCACCGCCTGGCAGAGCCGCCCGCTCGAGGCGCGGCGGATTCCACTGGTCGTGGCGAATCATGGGTTGTTTATTGGGCGCCACCATGGTCGCACGGCTCGGGCTGGGGTGCGGTCTTGGAGGCACAGTCTCGGTCGCTCGTTTAGTTCGGTGGCCACGGCGTCGAGGTGTTCCTGACTCCAGCGGCTCAGATCCGTGCCTTTCGGAAAGTACTGCCGTAGCAGCCCATTGGTGTTTTCGTTGCTGCCGCGCTGCCACGGCGAGTGGGGGTCGGCGAAGTAGATCTTCAGGCCCGTGGTGTCGGCGATGCGACCGTGCTGGAACATCTCGTTGCCTTGGTCCCAGGTCAGTGACCGGCGCAGCGCCGGGGGCAGCCGTGTGAAGCATCCGATGAGCGCATCCCCAACGACCTGGGCCGAGTGGCTACCGCGAATCGCGACCAGCATCGTCAACCGTGTCTTGCGCTCCACGAGGGTCGCGATAGCCGAGCGCTGACCCGCGCCGATGATGAGATCTCCCTCCCAATGCCCCGCCTGTCGACGCGACTGCACGTGCGCGGGCCGCGCAGCGATGGGCGTCAGGTTCGTCGACTGCTTCAGCGACCCGTCGCGGGAACGTCCGCGGCCGCGGCGACGTCGATAGGTCCGTCCCGTCCGCAAGGCTCGGCCGCCGATGGCCGTGACCAGTGCGCGGTACACCGCCTCATAGATCGTCTCGACACACACGTGCCATACCGTCCGGCGCGGGTAGCGTCGCCGTAGCCACCGGCTGATCTGCGCTGGGGACCACTTCTTGCCCAGCTTGGCAGCCACGAGTTCGCGCAGGGCATCCTCGCGGGCAAAGACGTAAGCCTTCGGGCGTCGCCGGCGTTGGTGGGCGCGGTTGTGGGCGTACCAAGGCTGATAGCGGCCGTCGGGCTTGCGGTTACGCGCGATCTCCTTGTAAACCGACTGGTAGTTCTTGCCGATCCGCGCCGCGATCGCCTTGACCGGCTCCTTGCGGGCCAACCCATCGGCGATCTCGATCCGGTCGTCCTGGCTCAAGTAGCGGCTGCTGATCGACGTATCGATGAAGGTCACACTTCCAGCGTCGATGAACCACAACGACCCACAGCTGAGGGACACACCGACCTGCGAGGAGGCCGACGCCCCCGACTGGCCCTGACGGATCAGTTCGAAGTAGCGCCGCTTTACCTCCTGTGGTGCCTTGTTCCATGCATGTCTGGGCATCGCAAACCCCTCAGGTCAGGATTCGCTTCGTTCGGTAGGAACCGCCGCGTGTACGCGGCGGTGTTCATCGACGCGATCTACGTCAAGGTCCGCGACGGGCAGGTCGGCAACCAGCCGTTCTACGCAGCGATCGGGGTTGACCTGGGCGGTCGCCGGGACGTGCTCGGACTGTGGGCCGGCCAAGGCGGCGGGGAGAGCGCGAAGTTCTGGATGAATGTGCTCGCGGACCTGAAGAACCGGGGCGTGCGGGACGTGTTCTTCGTCGTCTGCGATGGGCTCAAGGGTCTGCCCGACGCGGTCAACACGGTGTTCCCGCAGGCGATCGTGCCGGCGTGTGTGATCCATCTGATCAGGGCCACCCTGCGGTACGCCTCACGCAAGTACTGGGACCAGCTCGCGCGGGACCTGCGGGCGATCTACACCGCACCCACCGTCGAAGCCGCGTGGGCCGCGTTCGACGAGCTCGAGCGGGGTACCCCTCTGGGGCGAAGTGGGGTAAGCCCTACCCGGCCATCCCGAAACTGTGGCGGGCGGCGTGGGAAGAGTTCACACCCTTCCTCGCCTACGACGTGGAGATCAGACGAGTCCTATTCTCCACCAACGCCATCGAGAGCTTGAACGCCAGATACCGGCGTTCGGTCAGTGCTCGCGGGCACTTCCCGACCGAGCAGGCCGCGCTCAAGACGCTGTACCTGGTCACCCGCGGGCTGGACCCCAAGGGCACGCAGGGCCCCGGCAAAGTCGGCGCTCAATTCTGTGACCTGCGGTTTCGTAGACAACTTTCATCTCTCGACGAGCCCCCGGCCACCGATCAGGTGCCCCAGGACGCCTGCCTGATGTGGTTCGAGTCCTCCTGCGGCACAGGTGGATGG
>JBOFLG010000180.1:0-39433 GCA_051657745.1 Dermatophilaceae bacterium
TGTATGTGGACCGTGACCCGGTGGTGGCGTCCTACGGGCGGGCGCACTTCAGCCGGGACCCGCAGGTGTCGGTGTGGCAGGCGGATCTGTGTGACCCGGAGGCGGTGTGGTCCTCTCCGGCGGTGACCGACTCGATCACCACGTCCGAGCCGGTGGGCCTGCTGTTCGTTGCGGTGCTGCACTTCGTCAAGCACACGGAGTCTTTAGAGGTGTTGGCTCGGTACCGCTCGCTCCTCCCACCGGGAAGCCAGGTCGCGATATCGCTGGTCTGTCAGGATCCGGTCGCGATGGGGAGTGCGGACGCCCAGAAGGCCCTGCGCGAGGAGTCAGCCGTCGTCGGGGACCGACTGAATCTCAACTTGGTGTTTCGTCCTTTTGCTGAAGTCGAGGAACTCTTCGACGGGTTGACGCTTGTCGATCCTGGCCTCGTGCCGGTGACTTCGTGGCGCTCCGACGAGGAGGTTGCGTCCATGGCCTACAGCGCCAGCGCGGTCGTGCAACTATGACCGCCGCTGCGACGCCGAGTGGGTCTGTCGGTGCGGGGCAGACCGGGATAGTCTCGGCGGTTGAACCACGAGCCGACAGCGGCTTCGAGCGGTTGGGTGTGCATAATTTGGCAGGGAGGACCAGTGAGCGAGTCAGCGACAGGGAGTTCGACCGGCCGAACGACAGTGCGCCGGATGATGATCGGTGCCCGTCTGCGTCGGTTGCGGGAAGACCGGGGGATGTCTCGGGAGGATGCCGGGTACGTCATCCGCGCCTCAGAGTCCAAGATGAGCCGGTTGGAGTCAGGCCGCGTTGCGTTCAAGGAGCGGGATGTCAGTGACCTCCTTGTCCTGTACGGAGTAACCGACCCTGAGCGTCGCGAGGGTTTTCTCGATCTGGTCAGGGACGCGAATCGGCCGGGGTGGTGGCGAGAGTACGACGATGTCCTGCCCGGCTGGTTCAACACCTACATCGGGCTGGAGGAGGCCACGGCTCGAATCCGCGGCTACGAAACCGGCTTGATTCCCGGGCTGCTCCAGACCGAAGACTATGCGCGTGCCGTTCTCGCAGCGGCGCAACCGCCGCTGGCGAGGGAGTATCTGGATCGTGCGGTGTCGTTGCGGATGACTCGCCAGAAGATCTTCACCCGCGACGACCCGCCCCACGTGTGGTTCGTTCTGGATGAGGCGACCCTGCACCGCACGGTCGGCGACCGAAGCACCCGGGTAGCCCAGTTGCGCCATCTCGCCACAGTCGCGGAGAGCGGTCGTGCCGTCATTCAGGTACTGCCGTTGAGTGCACGCGTCCACCTAGCCACCGGTGGGTCATTCACCATTCTGCGCTTCCAGGACGCTGACTTGCCGGACCTGGTGTACATCGAGCAGCTCATCAGCGCTCACTACCTCGACAAGCCCCAACACGTCGACCGCTACACCGAGGTGATGGACCACTTGACCACCAACGCCCTTGACCCCGAGGGCAGTTTAGAACTCCTCGACCACCTGTCGACCAGGCAGTGAGTGTGCCGGTTCCCCGTGGTCGTCTCTCCCGGGGCGGCACCCCAGCACTCTCGTGTCGGCCGTAGCGGGCCGAGGTCCGTCCGTCGTTCACGTGCGGTGCCCGACCGGTGGGCGGGCCCTGCGATGCCGGCAGATGCGGTGGGTCGCTCGTTCTGCACCGGCACTCGATGGGGGGTCGTGAACAATTCGGCTGAATGCGGCCCGACGGGGGTTGGCATTTTGCTGAACATGTGGCATTCTCATCCACGCACCGGCGTTCAGGGAACGTCGGTGCACCACTATGTCGGGGGGCTTCCTGTCGCGGTGCTGCAAAATCGTTCTCCTGCAGGGAGATTCCGCTCGTTCAGTTGCATATGCATATGGGCGTGAGCGCGCACAGTCACGCCGTCGTGTTTAGGGGAATACCTCTACTTGACATTAGCTTTTTGGGAGTTTCGACGGACCCGTGGCTGCGTGACGGATGATGCTGTGGCGGCGACGCAGCGCCCCGGCCGGACGATGACATGACGTGAATCGCCTTCTCCCCATGAGCGCGGCGCCTCGACGGACGCAAGGTCTCACGCTGACAGACGCGCGGCCGCGGTCGTGGCCGATGAGGCACCGGCCAGCACCCGAGACGCGCTCTGATCGCACACCGTCGGGGTAGCAGCACCTCGCGGACCGCAGGACCTATCACCCCCGCGATGCTCTGTCGGAGCCGATGACGGGAATCGAACCCGCGTGTCCAGCTTGGGAAGCTGGCGCTCTACCATTGAGCTACATCGGCGCGGCCACGATGGAGTCCGTGAGGTCGGCTTCCCTGGCGCCCCAGAATCGTAGCCGACCCTCGCATCGGCTGCCCCGCGAGGGCCCGCGACCCGCCCTTGTAGCCTGGTCGCGTGCTGCTCTCCGACCGCGACATTCGCACCGAGATCGAGACCGGACGGGTTCGCCTTGACCCGTGGGACCCGACGATGGTCCAGCCGAGCAGTGTGGACGTGCGCCTCGACAAGTTTTTCAGGCTCTTCGACAACCACAAGTACCAGGTCATCGACCCCGCCAAGGACCAGGCCGACCTGACCCGGCTGGTCGAGGTGGAGCCGCGTGAGGGGTTCGTACTTCATCCGGGCGAGTTCGTGCTCAGCAGCACTGTCGAGACGGTCAGCCTCCCCGACGACCTGGCTGCTCGCGTCGAGGGCAAGTCGAGCCTGGGTCGGCTCGGCCTGCTCACCCATGCCACTGCCGGTTTCGTCGACCCCGGCTTCACCGGCCATGTGACGCTGGAGTTGAGCAACGTCGCCACCCTGCCGATCATGCTGTGGCCGGGGATGAAGATCGGCCAGCTTGCCTTCTTCCGCCTCTCGTCCAGCGCCGAAAATCCCTATGGCAGTAAGCAATACGGGTCGCACTACCAGGATCAGCGCGGCCCCACGGCGAGCCGTAGTTTCCAGGGATTCCACCGCATCGACGTCTGAGCCCGGGTCGGATGACGCGTCACCGCGTCGAGGCGCGCCGCGCCACGCCTGGCGCACCCCCCGCGCCACGCCTGGCGCACCCGCCGAGCAGCGGATTACTTGGTTGCTTGTTGGGGAGCGTCGCACAGCCTGGGGCCAGGTGCAGCCAGTCATCGCCACAGGTGGGCATCTCCGCGCTCGCGCCTACCGGGAGCGCGCCAACGACGTATCACCGGCACCGACCCGCGGCTCTTATCGGTGAACGGCCACGACGGTGGCGTCACGACATCGATGCGGGAGGCGCCATGGAGCCGAGGACCTCGGTGACCGACCTGGTCGCCGGTGCGCGCGGGGGCGACCAGGCTTCCTGGAACGCGCTGGTCGACCGTTTCCTACCGCTCGTCCGGCGTTGTATCGGCCGCTACCGACTCTCGATGGCTGATGCGGCGGACGTCAACCAGACGGTCTGGCTCAAGCTGGTCGAGCATCTCGACGAGCTGCGTGAGCCCGGTGCGCTCCCGGGTTGGCTTGCAACCGTGGCTCGCCGCGAGTCGTTGCGCCTGATCGAGGGGCGTCGCCGAGCGCTCCCGACCGACCCGCAGAGCGGCGCCTTCGAGGCGGCCAGCGACGCCGCCGACTTCGACCAGGTGCTGGTCGATGACGAGCGGCGCCGTGAGTTGCGTGCCGCAGTGGGGGAACTGCCCGACGGACGCCGTGAACTGATCGGTCTGTTGTTGGCCGACCCGCCGGTGCCCTATGAGGAGATCAGCCGCCGGCTCGACATCCCGGTCGGCAGCATTGGCCCTACCCGAGCTCGCGCGTTGGCCCAGCTGCGCCAGTCCAGTCGGCTCCGCGCGCTCGCCGAGACCATGTGTCCGGCCGGGTCCGCCGCCGGCCTGGGAGGCGGTCGGGATGTCGCGCTGGGATGACGACGAGGCACTGATGGACGACCTGACCGATGCCGTGGGCTACGAGAGCGAGATTCCGCCGGCGTGGCGCGATGCCGCTCGTGGCGCGTTCGCCTGGCGCACCGTCGACCATGACTTGCTGCGGCTGGCCGAGGACGGCCGACTCGTCGGTACTGCGGTTCGTGGTCCAGGCGAGTCGCGCATCCTGTCGTTCGGCGGCGACGATGTGACACTGGAGATCGAGGTCAACGAGCACCGGATCATGGGCCAGGTTCTTCCGTCCCGAGCGTGCACACTCACCATCGAGTCGCCGAACCCGCCATCGCGGTTGATCTCGATCGACGATTCGGGGCTGTTCGTGGTGGACCGGGTCGACCAGGGGTCGGTGCGGTTCGGCATCGAGATCGACGGCGCGACCCGGTACACCGAATGGATATTGCTCTAGGCGTTCGCTGTTGGGACCAACCGAGGGTGGGAAGCCAGGTTCCGAAACGTGACCTTTCGGTCCTTGCGGACTTCACGTGATCAACGTCGAGATCGACGGCGGCGACACCTAGCGCGATGATCTTCGCAGGGGTATTTCCGGCCGACCTGTCGCGGTCCATCTCAGTGAGAGCGCCGCGACCGGTGGTGTTCCCGACCAGAAATGAGGTGAGATCCCGATGATCGGTCCAGATCATGACCCCTCCGAGTTCCATCCGGTGGCATGGCCGCGTATCCGCACGGTGCTGGAGTTCGATGCGGTGATCGCCGCCGTCGTGCAACGGAGAGCCGTTGACGTGCTCCCGCATCAGACCGCGGAGGCGGTGGCGAGCACGATCACGGCGGCCGTTGCCCAGGTCGCTGGGAAAGCCGACCTCGGCGCGCAGCCGCTCGATCCGCAGCGGGTGGACGACTTCGGCTACTGGTGGTGGTGCGGCGTGTGGCGGTGGTGGTGGAAGTTCCCGCCACCGCCTCCGCCGCCGCGGGAGCGGTGGCACCTCGGTGATGACCTCAACGCCGGCCCGAGTCCGTGGCCGCTGACGTCGGGCCTCGCGGAGGCTGCGTTCGTGCTTCTCGAGCTGGCTGGAGCGGTCGAGAAGTTCGGCAGCCCCGAGCTGGCTGAGGCCCTGGCCCCGATATTGAAGGACGCAGCTGCCTCGCCGACTGGCTGACCCGGCCGCAGCGCCCGAGCCGCACATCGTGATGGTTGGCGTGCGGCTCGGGCGCGCTGAGGTCGTTATCGGCGGAGTCCCGGGCGGGTGTACCCCGGTACGCCATCGTAGCCAGATACGACTCTGGCCCAGTCGGCTCTCCGACCGGGCCAGAGCAGGGAGGTTGCTCAGCGCTGCGGGGTCACGACGGGGGGATGACGAAGATCGACCCGAGCTGAGGATGCTCCACACGCTTCGCCTCGTTGAGGATCGCGTCGCACGCTTTCCGGGGGGTCAGGCGGTCACGCGTTATCCGGGCGGCGATCATGCCAGCGACGAGCGGAGCGGAGAATGACGTGCCGCTCCACCGAGCAAGGCCGGTGGTGAATACCCGGACATCTTCCTTGTCGGGGGTCTCGTTGCAGATCAGGGTGCCGTCGGGGAAAGCGTTGACGTGGTTGCGGCCCAGCGCATAGACGTCGGCCGACACTCCATGGTTGGAGAACGACGACACTGCACCGTCGCGGTCCAATGACCCCACCCCGACGGCCCATGGGAACGCGGCCGGCCAGAACGGCAAGGCCGTCCCATCGTTGCCGGCGGCCGTGACGATCACGGTGTTCTTCCGGATTCGGGAGCTGTTCTTCCAGAGTTCTTCGAGCGAAAGCAGGGGCTGATCCTTTCGTGACCGCGTACCCGCCGAAATGCTGATCACCAGCGGAATCTCGTCCGGCGTTTCGTCCAGCATGGCCTGGACTCTCGCCGCCAGATTGGACTCGTTGATGTTGCCGTCAGGGCGAAAGAACTGATGGACCTGGACATCCGCTGCCGGCGCCTGACAGCGCACCACCCCGGCAATGAATGTGCCATGCCCCTCGTATCCGACGAGTTGCCCTGGAGAGCCGCCGCCCTCGGGGTCGCCAGTGACTCCGTTCAGCCATGGTGACGTGTGTCGTGTCGTGTCGTTCAGCCCGGTATCGAACACGGCGACACGAATACCCGCGCCGGCGGTGCTATCGCAGCTCAGGGGCGGCCACGGTGCGGTCAACCCGGTCTCCTGGGGCTCGATGGCCGGGCAACTGCGGCCTGCCACTGACACATGCACAATGTGGTCAGGGGACACCTGGTTCGCGGCTGCCCCCGGGCCTAACGTGGCGCGGAGTTCCTGCTCGATCACGTCGAGGGCCTCGATCACATCAGGTGTGTCAGTCCCGCGCCGGTTGGGCAGCCGGAAGCGCACCACCCCCGTCACTGGGGTGCTCTCCAGGAGAAGCTCACCGTCGAAGATGTCGGGTCGGCGTTCGACCGCGGCGCGCACCTCGTGAACAACACTGCGCTGCTGGTTGTCTGGACCGTCCGGGTTGTCTGGACCGTCCGGGTCATCCGGGCCCGTTGGACCGTCTGGGTGGTCTGGACCGTCCAGGGCGTGACCACCGCGATCATTTCCGTCATCGCGCGCGTCACCACGGTCCGGTGTGTCACGAGGTGTCGGTTCGACATCACGCAGATCCGCGGCTGCGACGCGTGGAGTGAGGAGATGGTCCGGAGTAACGGTGATGTCGCGGACCAGGATGTGCTGCGGGTCGCACATGAAGGTGAAGTCGCCGTCGTCAGGAGTGTCGACGGTGACATCCGTTGACTGTCGGATCAGCGCGAGCTGATCGCGGGCACGTTGCCGGTCGTCATCTCCGAACCGGCGGGCGCGGTCGTTGGGCTTGCCGACCTGGTCGTCGCCGCCGTTGCTCTGAGCACTTCCGGGAATCTCCGTCATGGGGGGATCTCCTCACTAAGAATTGGGGTCGTACCACTTCTGGACCGTGCGGTGCGGCGAAAAATACTTGTGGGGTGAATCGGCGGATGGAGATTCAGCGGTACTGCGCGGACGTGCGCACCGTGCTTGCGCTCGCGGTGTCGGACCCGAACCGGGCGGTCGTTGTGGCTGAGCGGCTGCTGGCTCGCTCTGGTGACCCGTGGGTTCGTTCGGTCGCCCATCAGGCCCGGGGGGTGGTGCTGCGTGACCGGGGCCGCGCGGATCTGGCCGTCGCGGCCCTCCGGGCGGCCCTGCGGCTGGCGGCCCGGACCGGTGACCGTGACCGGGAGGCGGACGTCCGAGCCACCTTGGGCGTGGCGCTGGCGGTGGCCGGTCGTGCGGCCGCCGGGCTCGGTCATCTCAATGCCGCCGTCGACCTGGCCGATGACCCGGTGATGCGCGCCAAGGTGCTGATGCGGCGCGGTTACGTGCTCACCATCGTGCTCGCTCGTCATGCCGAGGCTGCCCGCGACCTGAGCCGGGCACTGGTCGGCATCCGGCGGGCGGGCGACCTGGTCTGGGAAGCCCGCACCCTCAACCTGCGCGGTATCGCCGAGCTGGCACAAGGCCGCCTGGCGACTGCGAAACTCCTGGTGACGGAGGCCGGCGAGATCTTCGTCCGGGAAGGACAGGACCTCGAGGCAGCCCAGACGGTGCACAACCGTGGCTATATCGCCGCGCTTCGTGGTGATCTGCCGCGGGCGCTTGCGCTGTATCGCCGTGCCGCAGAGACGTACGCCGCCTGCGGCGTCGGCCTGGACGAGCTGGTTGGCGACCAGTGCGCAACCTTGGTCGGCGCGGGCCTGGTCGCGGACGCCGTGGACCTGGTCACTGGCACGCTGGATGACGCAGTCTTGCATCCTGCGCGCCGCGCCGAGTTGATGCTCACCCAGGCCGGCGCCGAGCTCGCGCTGGGCCGAGCGGATGCCGCCCTGGCCAGCGCGCGGGCGGCGAGGTCCCGGTTCGTCCGGCAGCGACGCCAGGTGTGGGCTCTGCACGCCGAGCTGATGACGCTGCGGGCCCGCCATCAGCGTGGCCCGGTCACTCGCGCCCTCGTCGACTCGGCGGCGGATGTCGGGAGCCGCCTCGAGCACCTCGGCGAGCGCGAGGCGCCGCTGGCCTGGCTGGTGGCCGGTCGTGCAGCCGGCGCGCTCGGCTTGTCGAGCGCGCCGGACCTGCTGGATGCCGCTGCAGCTCACCGGCACCACCCCGCCGCCCTGGTGGCCACCACCGGGTGGCTGGCTCGCGGGCTTCGGCGCGAGATCGACGGCACTCGGCGCGGCGTCCTCATCGCCTGCGGTCGGGGACTCGACATCCTTGAGGCGCACCGCGCGACGCTGGGCAGCGCCGAACTGCGGGCGCTGTCCGCAACTCACGGTGAGCAGCTTGCCGCGCTCGCGCTCCGTCACGCCGCTGAATCCTCCCCGCGGACCCTGCTTCGCTGGGCCGAGCGTTGGCGCGCGGGTTCGGTGACGCCGGCAACCGTCGCGCCAGCGCGGTCGGCCGGCGCGGCGCGGGACGGCGAAACCGTCGAGGTGCTCGCCGCGCTGCGGGCCAGCGAGCGACGGCTGGCTGCGGCGCGGGCCGCCGGCGAACCGCTGCCGATGCTGCAACGGGCGCACGCCGACCTCGAGCAGCGGGTGCGCCGCACCAGCCATCTGCGGGCCGGCGACGGGTCGAGACCGCCGCGGCTGGATGTCGACCGGCTGGTCGCCGAGGTCGCCGCCGCCGGGGCTTCGCTGGTCGAGCTGGTCGAGGTCGGCGACCAGCTGTCCGTGCTGGTGGTCTCCGGCGGCACCGTGCGCAGGTTCGCGGTCGGCGGCATCCAGGATGCCGAACGTGCCGCCGACCTGGCACGGTTCGTGCTGCATCAGGCGGCTCGCGGCAGAACGGTGGCCACCGGGCAGGTGGCTGGCCGGCTCGGCGCCGCCACGCTGGGACGGGCGGTGCGTGCGCTCGGTCAGGGGCCGGTGGTGATCTCCCCGACCAGCCGGCTCCACGCGGTCCCGTGGGCGATGGTCCCCGAACTCGCCGACCGGCCGGTGACCGTGGTCCCGTCCGCGGCGGCGTGGCTACGCTGCCGGGCGGCATCGGCATCGGCATCGGCATCGGGCACGGTGCTCGTGGTCGGGCCGGGCCTGGAGTCCGGCGGCGCGGAGGTCGACGTCCTGGCCGGTCGTGACCCGGCGGCGCGGGTACTCCGCGACGGGTCGGCCACTGTCGACGGCTGTCTCGCCGCGCTCGACGGCGCCTCGGTGGCGCATGTCGCCGCGCATGGCCGCTTCCGCCACGACAGCCCGCTCTTCTCCGCCATCCAACTCGACGACGGCGCGCTCACCGTGCACGACCTCCAGCGGATGCAGCGGGCGCCGCACCGCCTGGTGCTCTCGGCGTGCGAGTCCGGGGTAATGGCTCCGGTCGGCACCCGGGAACTGCTCGGGCTCTCGAGTGCGCTGCTCGACCTCGGGACCGTCGGCATCGTGTCGAGCGTGGTGCCAGTGAACGACCGGGCAAGCGTGCCGCTCATGGTCGAGTTACACGCTGCGTTGGATGACCTCGACGAGCTGGGCCCCGCCATGCAGCGGGCTCGCCGCGCGGTTCGCGACGAGCCCGTGCTGGCCGCCACCGCGGCGGCGTACCTGGCGGTCGGAGCGTAAGGCCGGGCCTGGGCACGCCGAGGTGATCGTCTCGGCATCCGGCGTGCAGGTGATCTCGCCGCCTCGAACTGGGTGCCACCGGCGCAGGTCACCCCGGGACCGAAATCCGCTGACTCGGGTCAGCGTGCTGGGGTGCGCTCGCGGGATACGCGGCCGAGACCGAACCAGCTGACCACGCTGCCGGCGGCAAGCAGGCCGGCGCACACCAGCATTGCGGTGCGGTAACCGGCGGCCATCGCGCCCTCGTCGAGATAGTCGTCGCCAGTGAGGCCGACGAGCGCCGGCAGGGCCGCTACCGCGAGTAAGGACCCGGCCCGCGCTACCGCGTTCGACACCCCGCTGGCGACGCCGGCGTACCGGTCGGGCGCTGCGGCGAGCACGGTGGCGGTCAGCGGGGACACCAGCAGGGCGAGCCCAAGCGCGAAGACCACCATGCCGGGCAGCACGGCGAGCCAGCCGGACCCCGCGCCGATCGGCAGTAACAGCAGGGCCCCGGCGGCGCACACCAGCGGGCCGACCGTCATCGGGATGCGCGGCCCGACTCGCGCCGAGAGCGACGCCGCGCGGGACGACAGCAGCATCAACGCGATGGTGATCGGCAGCGCCGACAGCCCGGCCTCCAGCGCGCTCCATCCGGCGGCCTGCAGGTGGAGGACGACGAACAGCGTCACCGATCCCAGCGCACCGTAGACGAGCAGCGTCATCCCGTTAGCGGCTGAGAACACCGGAGAACGGAACAGCGACAACGGAACCAGCGGGTTGTCGCTGCGGTTCTCGACGATGATGAAGGCCACGGATGACGCGAGGGCCACCGCCCAGCCGAGCGCGAGGAGCGCGGTTGGCGTCGAACCCTCAGCGGTGAGCACAAAGGTCACCGTGGCCAGCGCGGTCACGGTGAGCGCGGCCCCGGCGTAGTCGAACGGCGTCCCGCACTCCTCGAGGTCGCGGCTTTCGGGCGCCGCCCGGGCGGCCATCACGAGCACTGCCAGACCCAGCGGCACGTTGATCGCGAAGACCCAGCGCCAGGTGGTGGTGTCGACCAGCCACCCACCGACCAGGGGGCCGACCGCGGCGGCGACCCCGGAGAAGCCCGCCCAGGTGCCAATGGCGGCGGCGCGGTCCTCGGGACGGAACGAGGCCTGGATCAGGGCGAGCGACCCGGGGGTGAGCAGGGCGGCCCCGACCCCCTGCAGCACCCGGGCGGCGACGAGCTGCTCCGGGCTCTGGGCGAGTGCGCACAGCAGTGACGCGACCAGGAACCACGCCATCCCGGCGAGGTAGACCCGCCGCCGGCCCATCCGGTCACCGAGCGCACCCCCGACCAGGACGAGCGAGGCCAGGGCGAGCAGGTACCCGTTCACCACCCATTGCAGCTGCGCGAGCGAGGCGTCCAAGTCCGCACCGATACTGCGCAGCGCCACATTCACGACCGTGCCGTCCAGGATGGCGATGCCGGAGCCGAGGGTCACCGCAGCGAGCATCATCCGGCCGCGCGGTGAACGGCGCTCGACGAACTCGGGCGGGTTGTCCACGGGGCCGACCGGATCGAGAGGGTCGCCAGGACCGACCGGGCCGACGCTGGCGGCCGGCGGCCCGTCGGCAGGGACGAACGGGTGGTGGGCGCTCATCGCCGGGCCAGCCGGATGACGGAGATCTCCCGGGTCGCGCTGCCGACCACCAGCCAGGTGCCGGCCGGCCCGGCGAAGTGGGCGAGCCGGGCTGAGCGGTGCCGCCCGGTGTGCCGCCCGGTGGTCGTGAGCAGGAGCATCGGCAGGGTGGGGGTGCCGGTGATCGTCATCCGGCCGCCGGACCAGCGGAACAGGCGCGGGTCGACGTGCGCGGCCAGGTGCCGCACCAGCCACGAGCCGACGCGCGTGGCCGAGAACGCCTTCACCGCTTCTCGGTACACCCGACCACGGTAAGCGGTCCCGGACCTCGCGGCTGGCTCGCTCGGTCCGAGCGACCCCCCAGCAGAGATCAACGACGGCCCGACGCCTCGGGCAGGGACCACCTCGCTCCATCGACGCGCTTGGCGAAACGGGCTGGCTGTCCGCCGGGTCGGTTATGGTCGAGCGATGATCCGGTTCGACGCCGTGACCAAGGAGTTTCCGGGCGGCGCTGTGGCCGTGGACGACCTCTCGCTCACCGCGCCCACCGGCAAGATCACGGTGTTGGTGGGGCCCTCTGGCTGCGGCAAGACCACCAGCCTGCGGATGGTTAACCGGATGGTCGAGCCGAGCCGCGGCGGCATCTACCTCGACGGCCAGGACACCTCCCGGATGAAGCCCGCCGAGTTGCGTCGCGGCATCGGCTACGTCATCCAGTCAGCCGGGCTGTTCCCGCACCGCACCGTGCTCGAGAACGTCGGCACCGTGCCGCGGCTGCTCGGCTGGAGCACAACCCGTACCCGAGAGCGGTCGCGGGAGCTGCTCGAGCGGGTCGGGCTCGCGCCCGAGCTCGCCGACCGCTACCCGGCGCAGCTCTCCGGCGGCCAGCAGCAGCGGGTCGGGGTGGCCCGGGCGCTCGCCGCCGACCCGCCCGTGCTCCTCATGGACGAGCCGTTCTCGGCCGTGGACCCCGTGGTGCGCGAACAGTTGCAGGACGAGTTCCTGCGCCTGCAGGGCGAGCTGGGGACCACCATCGTGTTCGTCACGCACGACATCGACGAGGCGATCAAGCTCGGCGACCAGGTGGCGGTGCTGCGAGCCGGCGGGCGGCTTGCGCAACTGGCCGATCCTGCCTACCTGCTGGCGCACCCGGCCGACGACTTCGTTGCTGATTTCGTCGGGCGCGACCGGGGCTACCGGGCGCTGCAGTTCCAGCCGTCACCGCGGCTGCCGTTGCACCAGGAACGGGCGGTGGTGCTCGGTGAAGCGCCCGACATCGCGGCCGGGCCGTGGCAGCTGGTCGTGGATGACGACCGCCGCCCCCTCGGCTGGGTCGAGCCGCGGCTGATCGGCGCACGGGCCGTGGCGGAGCGCGACCTGCACCGGGGTGGCACGGCCGCTCCGGCCACCGGTTCGCTGCGGGCCGCGCTCGACGCGGCGCTGTCGTCACCGAGCCGTCGGGGCGTGCTCGTCGACGACTCCGGCGCACTCGTCGGCACCGTGCTGGCGCTCGACGTGCTCGCGGCCATCGAGGATGCCGACCGTCCCGAGCGCGGCGACCCCACACCGGGTCGCGGTGGTGCGGCTCGCGGGAGTGCGGGTCGCGGTGGTGCGGGTCGCGGGAGTGGGGGGCGCGGTGGTGCGGGTCGCACGGCGGGTTCGGGCGGCGGCTCATGACCTGGGTGGCCGACAATTGGCGCACCGTGCTCGACCTCGCCGTGGCGCATCTCTGGCTGGCCGGCATCCCACTCGTCGTCGGTCTGGTCGTCTCGGTGCCGCTCGGCTGGGTGGCCGCGCGCTGGCCGCGCACCTATCCGGCGGTCCTCTCCACGACCGGGCTGCTCTACACCATCCCCTCGCTGGCGCTGTTCGTCGTCATGCCGCTGCTGCTCGGCACCAAGATTCTCGACCCGGTCAACGTGGTGGTCGCGATGACCATCTACACGGTGGCGCTGCTGGTACGCACGGTCGCCGACGGGCTGCGAGCGGTGCCCGTGGAGGTAGCGGCGGCCGCCACCGCGATGGGCTACCGCGGGGTGCGCCGGCTGGTCGAGGTCGAACTGCCGCTGGCTGTTCCGGTGCTCGCGGCCGGGCTGCGGGTGGCTGCGGTGAGCAATGTCAGCATCGTCTCGGTCGCCTCGCTGATCGGGGTGCCCCAACTCGGGGACCTGCTCATCGACGGTTTCAACCGGGTGATCTGGGGCGAGCTGGTCACCGGCATCCTCGGCTGCATCCTGCTGGCCCTGCTGCTCGACGGGCTGATCGTGATCGTGGGTCGGGTGCTGACCCCGTGGCAGCGCGCGCGCGGATCGGCGGCGACAACGGGGGGTGGCGGATGATCTCGTCGCTGCTGTCGTGGTTCACCGCCCCGGCCACCTGGGCAGGCGAGGGCGGCATCCCGAACCGACTCCTCGAGCACCTGCTGTACACCGCAGTGGTGGTGGCCGTCGCCGCCGTGATCGCGATCCCCGTGGGGCTGTGGGTCGGTCACTGTGGGAGCGGCCGCTGGCTGGTCACTCTGGCCAACTCGCTGCGCGCGGTCCCAACGCTCGGGGTGCTGTTCGTGGTGGTGCTGGGGCTGGGTCCGATCATCGAGGGTGAGCTCGCGTTCACCCTGCCGAGCGTCGTCGTGCTCGTGCTGCTCGCCGTGCCCCCCGTCCTGGCCGGTGCCTACGCCGGCGTCGAGAACATCGACCCCGGGGTCCGGGATGCCGCCCGTGGGGTGGGGATGACGTCGTGGCAGCAACTCTGGCAGGTCGAGGTGCCGGGCGCGCTGCCGCTGCTGTTCTCCGGCCTGCGGGCGGCGACGCTGCAGGTGGTGGCCACCGCCACTATCGCCGCATACGTCGGGCTGGGCGGCCTGGGCCGGTACCTCGTCGACGGAATCGCGCTGAGCGACTACCCGCGCACCGCCGGCGGCGCGCTCCTCGTCGCGGTGCTGGCGATGCTGCTGGACGCTCTTCTTGCGCTGGTACAGCGGCGGTCGGTGTCTGCCGGGATCGGCGGGCGGCGTGCGCGGACCGGTGCCATCGGGAAGGATCGTCCGACCGCTCCGGTTGATCCCGCTGCGACGTCCGCCCCGGGCGCCTCGACCTGACCCAGCCCCCACCTGAAAAGGGTTCCCTCATGAAGCGCAGGACCATGATCGCCGCCCTCGCGGCGGCCTCCGTCGTCGGGCTCACCGCGTGCGGCGGCGACAGCGACCCGCTGGCATCCGACACCGCCACCTCGGGTAGCGGCGACGCGTCATCCGGTTCGGTCGTGGTCGGCGGGGCCAACTTCTCCGAGTCGACCCTGCTCGCCGAGATCTACGCGGGTGCGTTGCGCGCCACGGGTGTCGACGCGTCGACGAAAACCAACATCGGTTCTCGGGAGGTGTACCTGCGAGCCTTGGAGGACAACTCCATTCAGGTCTTCCCCGAATACACCGGCGCCCTGGCGCTCTACTACGACAAGGCCTTCACCGGCACCGATCCCGACGAGGTGTACGCCACGGCGAAAGAAGCCGTGCCCGACACCCTTACCGTGCTCGAGAAGTCGGCCGCCGAGGACAACGACTCGATCAACGTCACCAGGGCCACCGCCGACAAATACTCGCTCACGACGATCTCCGACCTCGCGAAGGTGGCCGGCGAGCTCACCCTCACCGCGCCACCGGAGTTCGCCGAGCGCCCGCAGGGTGTACCCGGGCTGACAAAGACCTACGGCGTGACGTTCGCGTCGTTCCGGCCGCTCACCGGACAGGGCATCGTGCAGGCGCTGAAGAACGGCCAGGCCGACGCCGCCAACATCTTCTCCACCGACCCGGCGATCGCCGCCAACGGCTTCGTCACCCTGGTGGACGACAAGAAGCTCTTCGGCTCGCAGAACATCGTCCCGCTCGTCCGGGCCGATCAGGCCGAGGTGGTGAAGCCGGCGCTCGACGCGGTGTCCGCCAAACTCACCACTGAGGCGATCGCCGACATGCTCAAGCAGACCGACATCGACAAGAAGGACCCCAAGGCCGTCGCCGAGGAGTTCCTCGCAGCCAACGGCCTCGCCTGACCCCCATCCCGGGCCGGCTTTTCCGCCCCATCCCGGGCCGGCTTTTCCGCCCCATCCGGAAAAGCCGTGGTTCGCAAGGGTTGTCTTCACCTGCGAACCGGGCAGTTCCCGTGTCAAGCTCCGGCGCGGTCAGTCCCGCAGCGCCTCGGCGTCGGCATCCCATCGCGCCCAGGCATGGTGCACCGGCCCGGGCCCAGCGCCAATGTCCAGGTGGTCGGCCGCGGCGAGCGCGCCGCCAAGATAGGCCTTGGCGGCGCGCGCGGCGGACGGCCAGTCCGGGTGCCGGGGACGCAGCGCAGCCAGAGCCGAACTCAGCGTGCACCCGGTTCCGTGCGTGTTGCGGGTGTCGACTCGGGGTGCGCTCAATTCCTCTGGCCCGGAGTCGTCGAACCAGGCGTCGATCGCAGCCCCGCCGCCGCGGTGACCGCCGGTGCCGCCGGTGCCGCCGGTGCCGCCGGTGTCGTCGGTGCCGTCGTGACCGCGGTGACCGCTGGTGCCGCGGTGGCCGCCGCCGCCGCGGTGACTGTCGCTGCCGCGGTGGCCGTCGGTGTCGTCGTGACCGCGGTGGCCGTCGGTGTCGTCGTGACCGCCGGTGACCAGATGGCCACCGGTGACCAGATGGCCACCGGTGACCAGATGGCCACCGGTGACCAGGACCCGGCGCGCCCCCAGCTCGTGCAGCGCCCGCGCCTGCTGGTGCAGCGCGCCGACGTCGGCCGCTGGCCGAGTACCCAGCAGCACCGCCGCTTCCGCGCTGTTGGGAGTGACGACGGAGACCTGCGAGAGCAGCGTGCGCATCGCCGCCACCGCATCGTCGGCGAGCAAGCGCGAGCCGGAGGTCGACACCATCACCGGGTCCAGGACCACCGGAACGTCCCGCAGCGCCCGGTGTGTGGTCACCACCCGGGACACGGCGCCGACGACCTCGCTGTCGCCGAGCATCCCGATCTTCACCGCGTCGACCACCACATCGTCGAGAAGGGTGAGCAGTTGCTCCTCGACGAAGGCCGCCGGCACCCGGTGTACGCCGGTCACCCCGGTCGTCGCCTGCGCGGTGAGTGCGGTGAGTACGCATGCGCCGTACGCCCCGAGCGCCGTGAACGTCTTCAGGTCGGCCTGGATGCCGGCGCCGCCGGAGGGGTCGCTCCCGGCGATCGACAGTGCGACCACGGGTCGGTCCCGATTCGTACGCGAAGCTCCCGCCGGAGGTGCGCTCGACCCCGCGCGCGGTGCTGCCGTCAGACCGGTCATCCGGGCAACTTAGCCCGTCGGCTAGCGTGGGTAACCCCACGGGTGCCCGAGCACGGGCTGAGATCGGGCTGAGGCTGTCCGGACCGTTCGAACCTGTCCGGATCATGCCGGCGAAGGAAGAGGAGCGCCACCGTGCGTACCCGTCATCCCGAAGTACACCCGCAACACCGCGCAGCCACGGTCAGCAGCGACGGGGTGACGGTGCCGGTCACCGCCATCAGCCAGGCCGACAGCCCGGACGGCAGCTCGAACCAGGACGTACTGGTCTACCGCACCGTCGGGCCCGGCAGCGACCCCGAGGTCGGGCTTGCGCCACACCGAGCCGGGTGGGTCGACGCCCGCGGCGACGTCGAGACGTACACCGGGCGCGCCCGCACCCTGGCGGATGACGGCCGCTCGGCGGTGCGTCGCGGTGCGGCCAGCACCGCCTGGCGGGGCGAGCACCGCGCACCACGGCGGGGCCGGGCCGGTGCGACGGTGACCCAACTGCACTATGCGCGGCGCGGCGAGATCACCACGGAGATGCGATTCGTCGCGCTGCGGGAGGGATGCAGCCCGGAACTGGTCCGCGCCGAGGTGGCCTCCGGCCGCGCCATCATCCCCGCGAACGTCAACCACCCGGAGTCGGAGCCGATGGTCATCGGCCGGGCCTTTCGCACCAAGGTCAACGCGAATATCGGCAACTCTGCGGTGACCTCCTCGATCGCCGAGGAGGTGGACAAACTCTCCTGGGCGACGCGCTGGGGTGCGGACACGGTGATGGACCTGTCTACCGGCGACGACATCCACACCACCCGAGAGTGGATCGTCCGAAACAGCCCGGTGCCGATCGGCACCGTGCCGATCTATCAGGCGCTGGAGAAGGTCGATGGGGATGCCGCGGCCCTCACCTGGGCGGTGTTCCGGGACACCGTGATCGAGCAATGCGAGCAGGGTGTGGACTACATGACCGTGCACGCCGGCGTCCGGCTCGCGTTCGTTCCGCTCACCGCAGATCGGGTCACCGGCATCGTGTCCCGAGGGGGATCGATCATGGCGGGTTGGTGTCTGGCTCACCACGAGGAGTCGTTTCTCTATACCCATTTCGACGAGCTCTGCGACATCTTCGCGCGGTATGACGTGTCGGTCAGTCTCGGCGACGGGCTCCGACCGGGGTCGGTGGCCGACGCGAACGACCAGGCGCAATTCGCCGAACTCCGCACCCTCGGCGAGCTGACCCGACGGGCGTGGGCTCGCGATGTCCAGGTGATGGTGGAGGGCCCCGGGCACGTCCCGTTGCACCTGGTGAAGGAGAACGTGGACCTCGAGCAGGAGTGGTGCCACGGGGCGCCGTTCTACACGCTCGGCCCGCTGGTCACCGACATCGCGCCGGGCTACGACCACATCACCTCGGCGATCGGCGCCGCGACCATCGCCCAGCACGGTACGGCGATGCTCTGCTACGTCACCCCCAAGGAGCACCTCGGGCTGCCCGACCGTGACGACGTCAAGACCGGCGTCATCACGTACAAGATCGCCGCGCATGCGGCGGACCTGGCGAAGGGCCACCCCGGCGCCCAGGATCGGGACAACGCATTGAGCAAGGCCCGTTTCGAGTTCCGGTGGCACGACCAGTTCGCGCTGTCGCTCGACCCCGAGACCGCGATGGCTTATCACGACCAGACGCTGCCGGCCGAGCCCGCGAAGACGGCGCATTTCTGTTCGATGTGCGGCCCAAAGTTCTGCTCGATGCGGATCAGCCAGGACATCCGCGACGCGTACGGGTCCGCGGCCGAGCAGCGCGCCATCGCCGAGCAGGGGATGGCGGCCAAGGCTCGGGAGTTCGTCGAACTCGGCTCGACCGTGTACCTGCCGGAGCACTCGCCCGAGGCAACGCGATGAGCGCCGGCGACGGCCGGCTCAGCGGCCGCCCGGCGGTGCGCGCCGGGGTGGTCGGCAACTACGTCGACCAGATCAACATCTTCCTTCCCGTCGTGGCGCTGGCACCGGCGATCCCGACCCTGGCCGGGCCGCACGCCGGGGTCACCACCGGTGCCCTGGTGATCGTGGCCACCCTCCTGGGTCGACCGGTTGGCTCGATGGTCTTCGGCCAGGTGGCCGACCGGCTCGGCCGGACCAGGACCACGAAGGTGGCCATCGCCGGCACCGCGGTGTGCAGCCTCGGCGTCGCGGCGGTCCCCGGGCACGAGGTGATCGGCAGTTGGGCGATCGCGGCCGTCATCGCGCTGCGGTTCGTCGGCGGCGCGTTCCTCGCCGGGGAGTACACCTCCGCGATCCCGCTCGCCATGGAGTGGTCGGGGCCCCGGCGCCGGGGGTTGGTCTCCGGCCTGATCATGGCGATGTCGCCACTGGCCCAGTCGACGATCGCGTTCACGACCGCGGGTCTCATCGCGCTCGTCGGCGCCGACGACTACGCCGCCGGGGCGTGGCGGATCCCCTTCGTCGCGGGCGGCCTGGCCAGTTTCGCGCTCCTTGCCTACTACTCGTCGCGGGTCCGGGACGCTCCCGAGGTCGCCGGTCAGCGCCGGGGCGCGGGCCCGCACCGGTGGCGCGTCGGCGCGCGGCTCCGTGACGTGCTCAGTGGGCCCCAGGCGGCGCCGTTTTGGCAGGTGTTCGGGCTGATGAGCGGTCTGTGGCTGATGACCAATATGGTCGTCATCGTCCTCGCGGGCCGGCTCGCGAGCGACCTCGGTCTCGACGGCGGCCAGGTCGCGGTTGTCATGGGGGCGGCGACCATCATCCAGGCCGTCGTCATGGCCGGCACCGGGCACCTGTCCTCACTCCTGGGGAGGCGCCGGTTCTTCACGATCTGGGGGGTGCTGGCCGCTACCGCTGGCCCCCTTCTGTGGCTGGGCACGCTCGTGCACGGCGTCATCCCGATCATGGCCGGGGTCGCGCTGCTCCAGGTGCTCACCGTGTGCGGCTACGGCCCGGTGGGCGCCTACCTGTGCGAGCGGTTCCCTGCGGACGTCCGCTCGACCGGGTACGGGACGGCCTACTCCCTCTCCATCGTGGCTCCTGCCCTGTGGCCGTGGTGGCTGCCGCCGCTGGAGTCACTCGTCGGCCGCTCGGCAGCGGTACCGACGGTGCTGGTGGCCGGTGGCCTGCTGGTGGCCGGGTGGGCGGTGCTCGGCCCGCGCCTGTCCCCAGCCGACCTGGACCGCCCGGTGGAAGAGGTGTCGCGGACATCGGAAGGGGCGGCGCGGCATCCGGTCACGGCCGGCGTCGGGCCGGCCCCGGATGCCTGACCAGTGGATGACGGAGCAGCGAACGCCTGATGGACGGATGACGGATGACGGACCAGCGGACGCCTGATGGTTGGGTGTCGGGCCGGCCGCGGCACCCAGATCAGCCGCGCCATCCGGACCGGCTCCGGGGCGAGATTCGGCTCGCCGTGGTCACCCTCCGTGAGCGGGCCCCCCTGGTGCACGGCATCTGCGGCACCGTGACTCAGGGGATGGTGGCCGACGGGCTACTCGCCGCGGGCGCCCGCCCGATGCTGACGGCCACCCGTGAGGAGGCACCGGCTCTGGTTGCGGTCGCGGACGCCCTGCTGGTCAATCTCGGGTCGCTCTCCTCGGACGCACGGTCGGCCGCGGTCCCGACGGTGCGTGCGGCGCAGCGGCATTCGGTCCCCTGGGTGCTCGACCCGGTGGCGGTGGGGGTCGCCCCGGTGCGGACTCCGCTCGCCCGAGAGCTGCTGGCACACCGGCCGGATGCCGTGCGCGGCAACGCCTCCGAGGTTCTCACCCTTGCGAACGGTTCAGCAGCACCGACCGAAAGCCGTGGGACCGACAGTACGGTGGACCCGGACCGAGCGGCCCAGGCGGCTCGCCACACAGCACTCGAATACCGTTGTGTGGTAGCGGTGTCCGGTCCTGTCGACCTGGTCGCTGACGGCGACGGCATGGTCCGGGTCGCGAACGGCATCCCGCTGCTGGCGCGGGTCAGCGGCACCGGCTGCCTGCTCGGTGCGCTCACGGCAGCGATGCTCGCTGGTGCACGACTCGCGGGGACGACGCCCGGCGACGTCACTCCGCTGGGTGCGGTGGTGGCCGCCACGGCGATGCTGACCGTCGCGGCGGAACACGCCGTCGGCCTCGGCCCGGGTACCTTCCGGGCCGGCCTGCTCGACTCGTTGGCGAGCGTCAGCCCGGACCAGGTGGCCGACGAGGCCGCCCTGCGGTGGGGCTGAGCTGGGTGCGAGGTGGGTGTGAGGTGGGGCTGAGGTGGGTGTGATCGACTGGCGGCTGCACGTCATCACGGCAGGGCGGGAGCAGTCGACGGTGATGGCGGCTGCCGCGGCGGCACGCGCTGGGGCGGGCGTCATCCAGGTTCGTGACAAGGCAGCCAGCACCGAGGAGCTACTCGCGGTGGTGTGTCGTGTCGCTGATGCGGTCGCAGCGGTGTCGGCGCACACCACGGTCCTCGTCAACGACCGGGTCGAGGTGGCCGTCGCGGCCCGGGGCCTGGGGGCCGCCGTCCACGGGGTGCATCTGGGGCAGCGGGATGCCGCCGTCGCCGATGCCCGTGCCGCGCTTGGCGCGGGAGCGCTCGTCGGTCTCACCGCCGGAACCGTGGCCTTCGTCCGGGAGGCCGAGCAGCGGCGGGGTGCGCACCGCCCGGACTATCTGGGTGCGGGGCCGTTCCGCCGGACTCCGACCAAGGATGTCGGGCGGATGCCGATCGGCGTGCTCGGGTATCGCGTGCTCGCCGACGCCACCTCGATCCCGGTCATCGCCGTAGGCGGGGTGCGGCGGGATGACGTGGCCGACCTTGCCAGTACCGGGGTGGCCGGGGTGGCCGTGGTCCGCGAGGTCATGGCGGCTGTCGACCCGGGAGCAGCCGCCGCCGGCATTCTGGCGGCGTGGGGCTGACGGCGCTCGGCAGCAGTCGCGCGGTCAGTCCCAGGGGTCGGGTTCGTCGGTGTCTGCCGCAGTCGTTGGCGTACCCGGGTTGGCCAGTGTGCCGCTCGGGGGGGAAGGTTCGTCCCAGGGGTCGGTGTCGGCGTGGTCGGGCGGAGCCGGTACGGATGCTGGCGCGGATGCCGTCTCCGGTTCGTCCCAGGGGTCGCTCTCGGTGGTGTCGCTGGGGGGTGTGAGTGGCGTCGGTGTGGGTGGCGTCGGTGTGGGCGGCGTGCTGGGTTCGTCCCAGGGGTCGGTCTCGGCGGTGCCTGCGGCAGGCGTGGGCGGGTCGGAGTCGCCCAGTTGGTCTACCGCGGAACGTGGTTCGTCCCACGGGTCGGAGTCTGTCGCTGTCGCTGTCGCTGTCGTCGCCGTCGCCGTCGCCGTCGCTGTCGTCGCCGTCGTCGCGGCTGCCGCTGCCACGGCTGCCGTAGCCTGGCTCGGCTCGTGGCTGGCGGGAGCGGCGGGTGCCGGCGCGTCATCCGCCGACGCAGCGTCATCCGATATCGCGGTGTCCTGCCCGCGGCGCACCGCGGCAAGCAGCATCTGCGCGATATCGACGACCTCGACCGACTCGCCGCGCCCCTCATGCTGGGCTGCGGTGACGCCATCGGAGATCATCACCCGGCAGAACGGGCAGCCGATGGCGATCCGTTGCGCCCCGGTGGCCAACGCCTCATCGGTGCGGTTCGTGGCAATGCGAGTGCCGAGTTTCTCCTCCATCCACATCCGGGCGCCACCAGCGCCGCAGCAGAACGACCGCTCCGCTGATCGGGGCATCTCGCGCAACTCGACCCCGGGCAGTGCCCCGATCAATTCACGCGGCGGGGCGTACACCCCGTTGTGTCGGCCGAGGTAGCACGGGTCGTGGTAGGTGACGGTGCTGGCGCGGGTCCCACGCTCCGCGTGGGAGGATGACGCATCGCGCGCTGCCGATGCCACCGGCTCGGCATCCGGGCGGGCCACCGGGACGAGCTTCTTCTCACGCACCAGCCGGTTGAGCAGCTGAGTGTGATGGACCACCTCATACGACCCGCCGAGCTGGGCGTACTCGTTCTTGATCGTGTTGAAGCAGTGCGCACACGTCACGACCACCTTGGTGACGCCGAACTCGCCGAAGGTCGACACGTTCTGCTGGGCGAGGGTCTGGAACAACAGCTCGTTGCCGGCCCGCCGCGCTGCGTCGCCGGTGCAGGTCTCGCCGTCGCCGAGCACCGCGAACGAGACCCCGGCCGCATGGAGCAATTCGGCGACCGCTCGCGTGGTCTTCTTCGCGCGGTCCTCGTACGCGCCCGCGCACCCCACCCAGAACAGCCACTCGACCTCGTTCGCCGACGCGATGTCCTGCCCGAGCACCGTGACCGGGAACGGCAGATCGGTGGCCCAGCTCAGCCGCGCCCGGGCGCCCATCCCCCATGGGTTTCCTTTCCCTTCGAGGTTCTTGAACAGGCCGCCGAGCTCGCTCGGGAACGCCGACTCGATGAGTGTCTGGTACCGGCGCATGTCGATGATGTGGTCGACGTGCTCGATGTCGACGGGGCACTGTTCCACGCACGCCCCGCAGGTGGTGCACGACCACAGCACGTCGGCGTCGATCACGGCATCCGGGCCGTGCGGGGTGTAGGCGCCGAGCGGCGACTCGGGTGCGTACCCGGTGGCTCCGACGAGGGGGGTCGAGGTGCGGCGAGCGGGAGGTGCGTGCCCGGCATCCGCCAAGGGTGCCGCGCCGGATGCCGCGTCGGATGCCGCGTCAGATGCCGCGCGAAGGAACGGTGCGGTGGCGTTGGCGTGATCGCGAAGCGCGGTGATGAGCAGTTTGGGGGAGAGTGGCTTCTCGGTGTTCCAGGCCGGGCACTGGGACTGGCAGCGGCCGCATTCGGTGCATGTCGAGAAGTCGAGCAGCCCCTTCCAGGTGAACTGTTCGATGGCGCCGACCCCGAGCGTGTCGCCCTCGTCGAGCGCGTCGAGCGCGTCGATGTCGATGGCTCGACCGCTCACGGTGAGCGGTCGGGCGGCGCCGAGCGCGGTGCGGCCGGAGGACTCGCGTTTGAACCAGATGTTCGGGAAGGCGAGGAACCGGTGCCAGGCCACCCCCATGGTGGGCTGCAGCGCGATGGTGATCATCCACGCGAACGACACCAGGATCTTCACCGTCGCGACCAGCACCACGGCGGTGCCGAGCCCGGCGAGCGAGGCGCCCGACCACCACCCGGTCATCCACCCGGTGAGCGGATGATGCAGCGCGAGCGACAAGCCGGGGTCGGTGCGCTGCGCGATGGCCGCCTCGAGCCCGCGCAGCAGCAGGATGCAGACCGTGACCGCGAGGATCGTGGCTTCCACGTAGTAGGCCTGCCAGAAGCTGGACCCGTAGAACCGCGACCGCCGCCCGTCGGTGCCGCCCGCTCGCCGCGGGTGCTCCCGCTGCCGGATGCCGACGAGGACGAGGATGCCGGCCAGCCCCGCCCAGGCGAACAGCTCGATCACCCATTCGTAGGGCGCGAACCGGCCGATGACGGGGAGGTGGTAGTCGGGCTGCACCAGCTGGAGGAACGCCTGCAGCAGGGTGGCGACGAGCAGGAGGAAGGCGAGTGCGGTGAACCAGTGCGCCACCGCGACCACGGGCAGGCGGGACATCCGGGTGTGGCCGAGGAACTCGATCGCGAGGGTGCGGGTGCGGGACATCGGGTGGTCGGTGCGGGTCGGGTCGGGGGCGCCGATCCGGTAGAGCGCGACGAGCCCGGCGCCGGCGCGGAACAGCAGGGCCCACCCGATGAGCGAGACCACGACAGCCAGCACGACCGCGATGACGTTGAGGGCGCCGAAGCCACCGAGCCGGTCGTCGGGGTCGGGCAGCAGGGCCGCGGTCAGGGCCGGATGGCGTGGGACGCCGACGGCGGGGGCGACGGCGTTGGCCACGGCGGCGATGGACACGGCTGACATGGCCGCGAGTGTATCGACCGCTAAGCGACCGCTCACCATGCTGTGACAACCCTCCCCACTCTCAACTTTCCCGCCCGCGCCCGAAACCTTCATCTTTGCACCGGACCCGAAGCCCCCCGAAGATGAAGCTCCCGCTGCTTACTCGGGGCGCCGTGAGTGGGCCGGATCCACCTGGACCGGCCGCGGCGGCGTCTCGACGTCGATCCAGGGATAACCGGCTGTTGGACTAGGCATAACACTTCTGGTGGAATAGGGGCACCGTTCACCCGGTTGCCAGCGCAGCCGCTCCATGGCGTTGCTCGACCACGCGGCAGGGTGTGGCCCGATCGGGCCGCGGCCCCTGCTCGACCACGAAAGGCCACCTGATGCCCATCCTCGACGACGTCACCCAGGCTGTCGGCAACACCCCGCTCGTGCGGCTCAACCGGATCATGCCCGCCGGCCCCACGGTCGCCGCCAAACTCGAGTTCTCCAACCCGGCGAGCTCGGTCAAGGACCGCATCGGTGTCGCCATCATCGACGCGGCCGAGGCGAGCGGCGACCTCACGCCCGGCGGCACCATCGTCGAGGCCACCAGTGGCAATACCGGCATCGCACTGGCCATGGTCGGCGCGGCCCGCGGCTACCAGGTGGTGCTGGCGATGCCGGAGACGATGAGCAAGGAACGCCGTGCCCTGCTGCGCGCGTACGGCGCCGAGCTGGTGCTCACCCCGGGCAGCGAGGGGATGAAGGGCGCGGTCGCCAAGGCCGACGAGATCGTCGCCGAGCGCGAGGGCGCGGTGCTGGCGCGGCAGTTCGCCAACGAGGCGAACCCCGACGTGCACCGCCGCACCACCGCCGAGGAGATCTGGAAAGACACCGACGGCGCCGTTGACATCGTGGTGTCGGGCATCGGCACCGGCGGCACCATCACCGGTGTGGGGCAGGTGCTCAAGGCCCGCAAGCCGAGCGTGCAGATCGTGGCCGTCGAGCCCGAGGAGTCGCCGATCCTCAACGGTGGCCAGCCCGGCCCGCACAAGATCCAGGGCATCGGCGCGAACTTCGTACCCGACATCCTCGACCGTGAGGTCTACGACGAGGTCATCGACGTCAACGCCGCGACCTCGGTCGAGTGGGCCCGCCGGGCCGCCACCGAGGAGGGCCTGCTCGTCGGCATCTCCTCGGGGTCGGCGCTCGCCGCGGCCGCACAGGTCGCGGGGCGCCCCGAGAACGCCGGGAAGACCATCGTCGTGGTCATCCCCAGTTTTGGTGAGCGCTACCTCTCCACCATTCTGTTCGAGGGTCTTGTGGACTGAGATGTCCTGGCTGCGGCACACCCGGGCGAGCATCACCGAGGATCTCGACGCTGCGATCGGCCGCGACCCCGCGGCCGAGGGTCGGTTCGACGTCGCGGTGAATTCGCCTGGGCTGCACGCCATCTGGGCCTACCGCGTGGCCCATCGATGGTGGATGACGCCTGCGGCCCGGCCGTTCGCGCGGGTCCTGTCCACGCTCGCGCGGGCGGTCACCGGCGTCGAGATCCACCCGGGTGCACGGATCGGCAGACGGTTCTTCATCGACCATGGCATGGGGGTCGTGATCGGCGCCACCGCGGTGGTCGGCGACGACGTGATGATTTACCACGGGGTCACGCTCGGCGGGCGCAGTCTGCGGCGAGGCGTGAAGCGTCATCCGACCGTCGGTAATCGGGTCACTATCGGCGCCGGCGCGCGGGTTCTCGGCGATATCGAGATCGGCGCCGATGCGCAGATCGGGGCCAACTCCGTGGTGGTCAAGGACGTTCCGGCTGGCGCGGTGGCCACCGGCATCCCCGCCACCGTGCGCTACCCCGAGGGTGCCGCCGAGGACCCGTACGACGCACTGTTCGCCGAGCCCGCGCTCTTCATCTGAGTGTGGGCGGCCCTGAGCCGCAATCGTGGTCAGCGCCGAGTGCTGGTCAGCGCCGACGGTTCCCCGCTGGCTGCCGCGCGCGACCAGTCGCTGCCGTACGTGCAGAACATCCCGGCGCCGGGGACGCCGACCGACGCCTGATCCAGCGCCTCGGCCGCGTCGAGACCGCGCACCAGGCCCTGGTGGTAGCGGCTCATCAGTTCGGACGCTTCCTGGTCACCCACCGGGGCCACCGCGGCCACCACCGAACGCACCCCGCAGGCCAGCAGACCCGCGGTCAGGCCCAGCCCTTCGTCCCCCTCGCGCAGATGGGTCCGGCCGACCTCGCAGGAGGACAGCACCACATGATCGGCACCCACCCCGACCCGCTGCACCTCATGGATCCACTGCGGGCCGTCGGCCATCTGCACCGACGAGAAGAGCGGGTTCTCCTCGTGGTGGGTCCCGTGTGCGGCCACGTGCACCACCGTCTCGTCGCGCAGCGCATCGGCGAGGGCGCGTCCGGTTGCCGCCGTTCCGGTAAGCCACCGGCCCGTTCCATGCCAGGCGTTGGCGACGTCCCGGACCTCCTCGCTGGCGCGCCGCAGCCCCGGGCCGGCGAGGGCAACGATCCGGGGGGTCGCCGGCCCGACGCTGCCCTCCGGGCGGGAACGACGGCCCGCCCAGAAGGTCGCCGACGGCGCGACGGTGACCGGCCGGCCGGCGACCGCAGGGACTAACCGCCACGGCACCGACGCCACCCCCCGCGATGGCAGGATCACGAGCCGACGGGTGTCCGGAAGTATCGGTGCCAGCAGGCCGCCCAGGGTGTCGGCATCCCGGCGCAGCGACCGAGACACCGCCCCGGCCAGCGGGGTGCCCTGCGCGTGCTGAAGGGCGGTGAGGTCGGCGCGGATCCGGACCGCGACATCGACGACCTGCTCGCTCGTGGGGATGACGTGAACGACCGCTCCGCGTGCTGTCACCGTGACCGCCCGAAGTTGGCCGCGATGCAGGAACAGACTGAGCACGCTCGCCCCAGTGGCGGCCAGCAACGGCCGCAGTGCGGTCACGGTCGTCGGCCTGATGGTCGGCGTCGCGGGTGCATCGGTGTCGTCTGGAGACCGCTGGAGGTCGTGGCGGGCGATGGCTTCTTCGGCATGCCGGATCCGAGCCTCGAGACGAGCTCGACGGGTGGTGTCAGGCTCCTCGTGGGCCTCGAGGTGGAGGCGTCGCGCATCCGCGGTGAGGCGCGCGGCTTCGGGGTCCAGTGGCGAGGTGACCGCCGGGATGCGTTGTGACACACCGCGCCACAGTTCCGTCACCGCGAAGATCTCGCTGGCCGATCCGCTCTCGATAGCGAGTTGGACGTGCAGGTCACGGAGCCGCCGAGTGTGCAGGGCAATCGCGGTCTGACTGTCCAACGAGGTGTACCGCGCCTGCTCGGCGGCAAGTTGGACGGCGCCCCGACGCAGCGCGGTCCGAGCCAGCCGGTCCTCGCCGCGCGTGCGATGCAGGATGGCGGTCGTGAGGTTTCGCCGAAGCCGCAGCGGGAACGACCGGAGGCGTCGCACCGCGGGGTGGGTGAGTGCCTGCTCGGCGTCGGCGGTTCGGCCCGATCGGGCGCACGCCTCGACCGTGAGCAGAATGGTCTCGGCGGTCACGGCACTCCGTTGTGCCTGTCCCTGCGCCAGCCGCATCGCCTCCTCGGCGACGAGATCGGTGCGGCGCCCAGCCATCAGGTCCGAGTCGATTCGCAGCAGTGCGGCTCGGGTCACCCAGGCTGGCTCGTGGATCCGTGCGAACTGGGACTCGGCCCGCACGGCATGACGCCGTGCGGCATCCGGGTCCCCCCGGATCAGCGCAAGCCGGGCGCGCTCGAGGTTGCTCTCGGCGAGGTCATGAGCCACGCGATCGCGCCGGGCAGCTGCGGTGCCGTCCTCGAGGGTGCTGAGGGCACGATCAACGAGCCCTGCCTCGGCGAGGACTCGTGCGGCGTCAAGGAGCGCGGCCGGGGGGAGCAGGCCGGGTCCGACGTCTTGTGCCCGTTCCATGAGCGAGAGCGACTGCGGGAGGTTGCCCAGGAGCATCTGCAGCCGGCCGCGGTTGTGGATAGCCGCAGCGCCGAGGTCGGCGAACCGGTGGGCGGTCGCCAGCTGGTGCGCGCGGCGCAGTCGACCGTCGCTCTCCGAGTAGCGGCCGAGGAACTGGTACGCGAGTCCGAGGTTCAGGTGCACCAGGGTGCGCGTTCGTGGCGCCACCGTCGGGCCGGTGACGTCGATGCGCTCGAGGAGGTCACGGGCGAGATCCCATTCACCGCTGCGCCCGTGCAAACTCGCCCGCTGAGCGAGGACGTACGAGTGCATTGGCGTGACTGGCAGCCGGTGCAGCAGCGCCTCGGCGTCATCGAGGGCCGCGAAGGCGCGGACGCGCTCGCCGCGGGTGTAGAGCGCGACAGCCAAGGTGATCTCGACATGCGCGCGAAGCCTCCGCGCCTCCGGGCCCGATGGCGTGCGGTTGAGGAGTTGGACCGCGCGGCGCAGGTGGGTCTCCGCGCGCACCGGAGTGCCCGCGTTGTTCGCGAGGACGGCCTCCTCGACCAAGCGGGTCACCCGGCGCTCGACAGTGCTGTCTATGCGGCCCTCAGATCTCCACAGCGGGGGTGATGACCGGGTTGACGGTGGCGTCCTCCGGCCGGAAGACGAACCGCACGAGCCGGCGGTCGAGATCCTCAAGAACAAACCGACCGTCAGCGTCGGTTCTGGTCGAGACCACCGTAGCGAAGGCGGCATCCCGAACCTCCACCGTGACCGGGCCGTCATGCCCAGTCACCCAGCCGTCGATCCGAACCGTATCGGCGGATGACGCGGTCAGCGTCACCATCGCCGACACCGACTCGGCACTGAACGTCAGCGTCGGTGTCTGGGTGTACTCGGAGCGCACGAGGTATTCGTTGGCGCCGGCGCGCTGCAGTTCGGCTACCTCAGCCTGAAGAGCCTGGACGGTGAGCGCGAACTTGATGTCGTCGACCAGGCCCGCCGGGACCGGGTCGATGTCGTCGAACAGCGCAGCCGTTGCGCGCAGGACCTGGGCATCGACGTCGTCCAGCGGTTCGAGGGCCGGGTCGGATGAGGCGGTCACGGGGTTCCTTCCCACGTGGGGTCGGCGGTCAGGGCGTCCCGCAGCTTGGCGAGGCACCGGCCGCGGGTCGGGCCGATGCTGCCGACCGGCATCTTCAGCGCGTCGGAGACGGCCGCGTAGTCAGGTCGGTCCGCGAAGGCGACGACGCGCAGCAGGGTTTGGCAGCGAGGAGACAGGGCGCTGACGTGACGCCAGAGCGACCGATGCTCCTCTCGTTGCATCGAGACCTGGGCCGGGCCGGGTCGGTCGTGGGGGAGGTTCTCGTCGATCTCGACGCCCACCCGGGCCTGCTGCCGGGTGGCGCGCCAGCACTCGCGGCGAACGGTGACGATGAGCCAGCCCATCACAGCTTGCGGATCTCGGATGCGCTCGGCTCCTTCGACCAGCCGCAGCCAGGCGGTCTGGACCGCGTCCCGGGCGCCGTCCTCCGACACGTGTTGGCTACGAGCCGCGTGCCACAGAATCGGGGTGAGTAGGTCGACGAGCTCGTCCATCCGGCTGACCTCGCCGCGACGGTAGTCGGCGAAGGCGGATGCCGCCCGCGCCGCGAGCCCCTGCGAGGTCGCGTCGGTCACCATCACCGGACCCGCCTGGAGTCGAAGTTCGCCTTGAGGCGGTCGTTCGAGGTCTGAACGACCGCGGTGAGCGCCCGATGAGCACGGCCCGCCGGCGCGGACCTGACCGGGGTTCTTCGGACGGCTGGTTCTCCGTCGCTGGCGAGGGTCCTCGGGCCGCTCGTGCGAGGTCGCTTCGTGGTGTCTGTGACGATCCGCGCCGCGATCTCGCCGGCGATCCACGGTGCGGCGAACGACGTGCCGCTCCAGATCGCGAAGCCCGAACTGTAGTCGTCCCCGTCGACGGTCGCCCGGTCGACTGGGTCAGCGCGCCGAGCCCGCACCGACGCCTGTCGGGAACCGGCGAGTTCGACCGGGACCGTACTCACGACCGCGGTGCCGGGGGCATGCGTGGTGATCCACTCGCCGTTGTTACTGAACAGGGCGACCGTGCAGCCGTCTGGGTTTTCGGCACCGACGCCGACCAGTCCGGTGATGTCTGGCTGCCCGGCCGAGTCGGGGAACTTCGCGTACCCGGCGGGGAGGAACCGCGCCGACGTCCCGTCGTTGCCGGCGGCCGTCACGATGGCGACTCCGGCGTCGGACAACTTGCGGAGGACATCGATGAACGGCCCGTCTCGCAAGGCTTCCTCCGGGGACTCGTGGTACATGCCGAGAGAGAGATTGACGACGTCGAGGTGGCCCTTCGTGACATCGCCGGCGGCCTCGACGTGGCGGTCGTGGAGCAGAGCGAGGGCGTTCAGGACATCGGTCTCGAGAGCCGCGCCGTCCGACGCCATGATCGGGATGGCCACGATGGTTGCCTCTGGGCAGCGCTGCCGAATGATGCCGGCGATGAAGGTTCCGTGTCCGCAGAACGCGTCGACGAGGCCGTTGATCGGGTCGATGATCGCGCCAATGTGCTCAGGGTCCCGGTTCGGGTCGTGCCAGACGCCGATTCGCTCGCCTCGATACGTGATGTTCTCGATGACGCCGTCAAGGCACTCGGTGGTGCCGTCGGCCCTGCGCCTCTTGAACCACGGGTGAACGCCGAGGCCGGTGTCGAGAACGGCGACGACGGGGGCATTGGTCGGAACCTCGACGGTCGAGCGTGGGTCGGGGCCAGCGACCACCACCGGGGTTCGCCCGCCAATGCCAGGCGACCCGTACTCGGTGAGCGCACCGCCGCCACCGCTACCCCAGACACCACCGCTACCCCAGACGCCACCGCTGCCCCAGACGCCACCGCTACCCCAGACACCACCAGTGCCGGAAAGGTCGCAGGCGGCGGTGAGAACGTGCTCAAGGCTGACATCCCAGGCGATCGACTCGTGGCGCTGAGCGACGGGCTGCCCGGCCGGATCTGCCACGGCCTGATCAGACGCGTCGGCACGGCCCGGCGTGATCCCGCTCGCGGCCGCGCGTGCCTCCTGAAGGAAACGCCACGCGTCGGGTTGTTTCACGGCCTCATCACCGACCACTCGGAGTTGAACCCGCGTCATCCAGGTGTCGTCGATGGAGACGGCGAGGTCCGTCGACATCGACGTGTCTGGCGTTCCGAGATCGGGGTCGGCGCCAGAACTCGTGGCGTCGATCGGAGCGACCTTCGTGGGGCCCACATCGACTGGCTTCCCGACGGGAACCACCTCGATCGGCTGCGGCAGGGCGGAGCCGAGCTCGTTCAACTCGGCGATGCGGTCGCGAGCGCGCCGGCCGGAACGGTGCCCCCGCACGAGGAGCGTGTCGGCGACGTAGACCGTCGGAAATGGTCGTGCTTGGCCGGGAGCGAGTGGCACTGAATCCGGGTCGAGGACTCGAAGGCGCAGCCGACGTGCGAGCAACGGGGAGATAATCGGCACCGGGGGAATGGCCGGCACGTCGGGAAAACCCGCCTGATCCGCGAATCCAGGGGTGGGTTTCGATTCGGGGGGCGTGCCAGCCATCTGCTCTCCTGTGCGATGCGACCGGAACCGAGAAGGGGCTCGGACCAGCGTAGTGACATTTCGGTGACCGCTGGATAGGAGACGAGCCGACGGGCTCTGATACATCGCGGACAAATAAAGCCCGGTGCCCGCGGGTGGGGCGTCGGGACCGGAGGCCGGTTCGCGTCATCCGCCCGCCCGCAGGTATCAGCAGCGCGGCGAGGTGCTCCTCATCCCCGTGGATCCTTCCGGGGCCCACGCCAGACGCCGTGACCAGGGCCGGCTCGCCTGGCTGCCGGACCGGAGGGTTCGTCGCGGTGGCGGCTGGACAACCACCGTCGCGGCGGTAGCACCGGCTCAGGGAGAGCCGCACTGGGGATGCCGCTGCAGGGGGCGGCGTCCCCAGCGGGAGCCGGACCCGGCCACCACAGGGCGCCGCCAGCATCGGCGCACGGCCAGCACCGAGCGACGGGACTCGTCGATGCGGTCAGGGTGTGGGGCGCTCCAGGGCGTGGGTCAGCCCCGTGCCCGGGTGGCGTCCGCCCAGGGGTCGCCGTGCCGGAGTGTGGAGTCGGCTGTCGGATGGCGAGGCGGGGTGTGCGAGTCGGCGGTGACCGCCTCGGACCGCACCGTGCGGCTGGACCGCAACCTGTCACCGGTGGCGCGCGCCGCGTCGGCGACCAGGTCGGCCACCATTGGCGCGGCCTTGGTGCGCGCAGCCTCCTTGGCGGAGCCGACCTGCCGCTGCACCGGCCCGGAGTTCCACACCCTCGCCGAGGTGCGCCGGATCTGCTCGTAGCGCTGCCGACCGGCCCGGGCGCCCAGCACGTAGCCGACTGCGGCACCGGCGATGAACGACACCTTCATCGGGTAACTCCTCTCGTCCAGCATCGACCCTACCCGCCGCGACCCACCGGTCGCCCATGCTGCGCGTGGGACCCGCGGACCTGTGGGGAGTGTGGGACCCGCGGCCTCGTGGGCGAGCGAGAATCAACGGATGACGCCTCGCCGCACCGAGAGTCGTGCCGTGCTGCGCGCGTGGGCTGCGTGCTGTGCAGGCGAGTTCGGCGCCGCCACGGGGTCGGCCCGGTCGAGAAGCACGTCGTCGGGTGCCGAACTCGTCATCGTGGGCGATGTCGTCGTCAAGGTGCATCGGGCCGGCACCGACGGCAGCGCGCTGGGTGCCCGGCTTGCTGCGGTGTCGGGCGCTGGTGCGCGGCCGCTGTGGGTCGCGCCGCTCACGTCAGAGCCGCGGCTTACTCCGGACGGCCGGTGGGTGACCGTATGGCCACGGGTCGAGGTGCTCGACCCATCATCCCCGGCCGTGCCGTGGGCGGATGCCGGGGCCCTGCTCGCCCGTTGGCACGCCACTGCGCCGACCGCCCTCGGCGGGATGCCGCCGCACGGGGGGCCCGACCGGCTGGGCCGCGCGGTGGCTCGGGCTCGCCGGGTCGACCATCCGGGGCGGCCCATGCTGACCCGGCTCGGCGAGCGGCTGCTCGATGAGGTCGAGGCTGCGGCGCACAGCGTGGGCCGGTGTGGCGGGGCGGACCGGGTCGGCAGCGCGGGCCAGGTCGGCAGCGTGGGCGGTCCGGCCGACGGCGCCGCAGATCACGGCACTGTGGAGGACGTCACCGCGGGGGCAGGTGGCCGGGGCGCGCCCGTCATCCGGCCAGTCCTGGCACACGGCGACTGGCACCTCGGCCAACTCGGTCGGTCGGGCGACGGGTGGCAGCTGCTCGACATCGACGACCTTGGGGTGGGAGACCCGGCCTGGGATCTCGGCCGACCTGCCGGATTCTGGGCAGTGGGACTGCTCGACGACCGCTCATGGCGCGCCTTCCTCGACGGCTACCGGGATGCTGCGGGGCCGGCCGTGCCGCCAACTGGCGACCCGTGGCCGTACCTCGACCTCGCCGCGCGGTCGGCGGTGTTCGTCGCGGCCGTTCGGGAGTTGACTCGTGGGCCGGCCGGGGTCAGCCGCACGGGTCGCGCCGATGAGCCGAAGTGCCCGGACGGACCCGGCCGTTCCGGTGGAGCCGGGCGCGCCGACGGGTCCACGCCGGTCGACCCCGCAGAGCTGCGCCGACTATTGACGGCGTGCGCCCGGATGTGAAGATTAGGGGGCATGAACCAACCACCACCCTTTCCCGGTTCGGCCCCGCACGCGCCCGGCATGACGTGCCCCAAGTGCCGCGGCACGATGCGCACCTACGACCGCAACGGCGTGCACATCGAGCAGTGCGAGGGCTGCCGCGGCATCTTCCTCGACTACGGCGAGTTCGAGCACCTGAACCAGATGGAGAGCCGCTTCCTGGCCGCGCCGCCACCGGCTCAGTACGGCGGCCCGGCTTGGGGCCAGCGCCACGGGAAGCACTACCGCAAGAAGGGGTTCTCCGGGCTGTTCTACTCCACCTGACGGTGACCGGGCGGGCGCCAGGTACGTCAGCGGCTCGGTGGCTCCACGCGATGGTGACCGGCCTGAGCGGTGCTCGACAGCCCAGCGTCACGACGGCGCATGACCGCGCGGCGCGCGCTGCGCCGCACGGCCTGTGGGGCACGCTGGCGCATCGTGTGCGGCCCGCGCTGTGCCGCGCTCTCGATACTCACCGCGGTGGGCCGACGACGTGTCACTGGTGCGACTCATGCAGCCGGCCGGTGCGCGTCTATTCTGGTGTGGTGTCGTGTGGTGCCGCTGGTCCTGACCCGGCGGCCTGGAGGGCTCGCATAGTGGCCTAGTGCGGCGGTCTTGAAAACCGCTATGGCGGCAACGTCATCGTGGGTTCGAATCCCACGCCCTCCGCCTCAGAACAGCCCCTGACCTGGTGAAACGTAGGTCAGGGGCTGTTCCGTCACTGTCCGGCGGCGTCCGGCCGTATTCCGGTCGTATCCGGTCGTCTACGGGTGTCTGCGGTTGAGCGGCGGTTGGGACGGTGCCGAGGGCGGCCTCGATCCGACACATCGCCGCTGAACCTTCATCCTCGCCTGGCCAATCTTCCGGAGCCCAGATGAAGGTTGCGGGTGCGGGCGGGAAAGTTGGGGCGGTGCGGGTGCGGGCGGGAACGTTGGGGCGGTGCGGGTGCGGGCGGGAACGTTGGGGCGGGTCGGGTGCGGGCGGGAACGTTGGGGCGGGAACGTTGGGGCGGGTCAGCCGGGTGGGGGGATCTCGCCGGAGCCGCGGGTCACCAGGGTGGGCTCGATGACCAGGTGCCGGGGCGGCGCGGTGTCGCCACCGATCCGAGTGAACAGCAGGTCGGCCACGGTCTCGCCGATCCGGACCACGTCCTGGCGGATGACGGTGAGCGGCGGGTCGAGCAGGTCGGCCATGGGGAAGTCGTCAAATCCGACGACGGCCACCGTGGTGCGCAGCCCACGCTCGCCGAGCGCCCGCACCGCGCCGGCCGCAAGGATGTTTCGGCCCGCGAAGAAGGCCGTCGGTGGCTCCGCGAGGTCGAGCAGCCGGTGCACGACCTCGCCGGCCTGCTCGCTGGACTCGACATCGGTGACGACGAGCGCGGGGTCGGGTTCGAGGCCGCGCGCCGTGTACCCCGTGAGAAACCCCTCGCGCCGTCGGTCCGAGGTGTGCAGCCCGCCGAGGTGGAACAGCGCACCGATGCGTCGGTGGCCGAGGTCGAGTAGGTGGTCGGCGGCAAGCCTCGCGCCGAGGTGGTTGTCGACGATGACCGAATCGGCGTCGACCCCTCGTGGTGGTCGGTCGACGAACACCGCCGGTGTGCCGGTGCGTAGTTCGCCGAGTAGGTAGTCCTGCCGTTCGGTGGCCGGCATCAGAACCAGGCCGTCGACCCGACGGGCCACCAGGTCGTGCACGAGTTCCCGTTCTCGCCCGGCGCCCTCGTCCAGGCTTGCGGCCAGCACCGCGGTCTGATGGCGCCGGGCGGTGTCCTCGAGGGCGCGGAGCAGGGAGGCGGAGAACGAGTTGGAGATGTCCTGCACGAGCGCGCCGATGAGGCCGGTGCGTGCGCCCGTGCGGCGCAGGTTGCTTGCTGCGAGGTTCGGCCGATAGTCGAGTTGGGCGACGGCCGCGGCGACCCGGTCTCGGACCGCGGCGGACACTCGCGGCTCGTGGTTGACCACCCGCGACACCGTCTTCAGGCTCACCCCGGCGAGTGCGGCGACGTCGCGCATCGTTGCTCGAGGCGGGCCTGACAACGATGTCACTGTCACGTCACAATGTGTAGACGATCACTTGACCAGAGCGCAAGTAGGCGATAAAACTCATCGTGACAACGATGTCACACGGCAGCGTCGTCCGGCCCCAGGTAGGACAGCTCAAAGGAGAGTTACCACCATGAACATCCGACCCCTCCGGTCACGAGCAGCACGCCGGGCGCTCGCGACCGCCGGCATCATCGGGCTCGCCCTCGGCACTGCGGCATGCGGAGACGACGGCGGCGACTCTGGCAGTGGCGATGGCGAGGAGAAGATCGGTGTCGCCCTCATCACCAAGGACTCCAGCAACCCGTTCTTCGTCGCCATGCAGAAGGGCGCCAAGGCTGACGCCGAGAAGAACAGTGTCGAGCTCACTGTCGCCTCCGGGGAGAAGGAGGGTGACGACGCTGGCCAGATCAAGGCCATCGAGGATGCCGTTGCTCGCGGCGACAAGGGAATCCTCATCACGCCGATGTCTACCGGGGTGAACGCCGCGATGGAGAAGGCCCGTGATGCCGGGCTCTACGTCATCGCCCTCGACACGCCCCCCGACCCGCCGGAGACCGTCGACATCACCTTCGCCACCGACAACCGGCTCGCCGGCCAGCTGATCGGCAAATGGGCCGCGGCTCAACTCGGTGGCAAGCCCGCGACCATCGCCATGCTCGACCTCTTCAACGACAAGGTCGTCTCGGTCGACTACGACCGCAACCAGGGCTTCCTCGAAGGGATGGGCATCGGCGTCGCCGACGGCACAAAGAACGGCGACGAGGCCAAGACCGGCAAGTACACCGGCGGCGCCGGCGGCAACTACTCGATCGTCTGCAATGAGGCCTCGCTCGGCAACGAGACCGACGGCGTCAAAGCGATGGAGAACTGCCTCGCCAAGTCCAAGACCATCAACGTCGTCTACACCATCAACGAGCCGGCCGCGGTCGGCGCGAAGAAGGCGCTCGACGATGCCGGCATCAAGGACGCCATCATCGTCTCGGTCGACGGCGGCTGTGCCGGAGTCAAATCCGTCAAGGATGGCGTCATCGGCGCGACCTCGCAGCAGTACCCGCTGAAGATGGCCACGCTCGGGATGGAGGCCATCGCCAAGATCTCCCGCGGCGGTGAGAAGCCTACGACCTCGGACGGTCTCGACTTCTTCAACACCGGCGTCGCGCTCGTCACCGACACCGCGGCTGAGGGCGTCGAGAGCATCGACACCGCCGAGGCCACCAAGATCTGCTGGGGCTGACCCCCCCGATGTCGTCGTCCACATCGGCTGCCGCCGCCGAGTTCGCTCGGCGGCGGCAGGCCCCGCTTCAGCGGGTCCAGCATGTCCTGCACGCGCGGCCCTGGCTGAGCCCGCTGGCGATCCTGCTGCTTACCTATGTGGTGTTCGCCAGCCTCGATGGTCGGGTGGTCGACTCGAGCGCGATCGCCGTCAACCTTCAGCAGACCGCGGTGCCGATCGCCGTGCTCGCGATCGGCCAGACGCTCGTCATCCTCACTGCCGGTATCGACCTCGCGGTCGGGGCCACCGCGGTGCTCTCGATGATGGTGATGGCCTCTCTCGCAGCCGAATCAGTCGTGCCAGGCCCGGTAGCCATCATCATCGGTATCGCTCTTGGCGTCGCCGCGGGGTTCCTCAACGGCATTCTCATCACCCGGCTGACGCTGCCGCCGTTCATCGTCACGCTCGGCACGCTGAGCGTCTTCACCGCGATCGCGCTGCTGTATTCGGGCGGAAGCAGCATCATCGCCGATGAGATGCCCGACTCGCTCAGCCTGCTCGGCGAGAGCTTCGGGCCGCGCGGCTTCCGGCTCACGGTCGGCGTGATCGTCGTCGTCGTGCTGTACCTGGCAGTCGGATACGTGCTGAGCCAGACCGCCTGGGGTCGGCACGTGTACGCGGTGGGCGACGACCCGGAGTCGGCGCGACTTTCCGGTGTCGACAGTCGGCGTGTGCTGGTGTCCGTCTACATGCTCGCCGGGCTGATCTACGGGATCGGCGCCTGGCTGCTGATCGGCCGCACCGGCGCCGCCACCCCCAACGCGGTGGGCAACATCAACCTCGAGACCATCACGGCGGTCGTCATCGGTGGCACCTCCCTCTTCGGCGGCCGCGGGACGCTCGTCGGCACCCTGCTCGGAGCGCTCATCGTCAACACCTTCGGCCAGGGCCTGTCGATCCTCGGGGTCGATGCGCAATGGCGAATCCTCGCGATCGGCATCCTCGTCATCGTCGCGGTCTCGGTCGATCAGTGGATCCGGAGGGTCAAGGGATGAGGGCCACCCCAGAACGTTCTGCGCTCCGTCGGCCCAGGCAACGCCTCGGTCCAGGATCCGCGACGTCCGCGGGGCCCCAATGAGTAGCGTCGAGCGGCTGCCGCTCACTGTCGATCGGATGCCGCCGGGCAAGGAACGCATCTACGCCGCCGCACCGCTGCTCTCGGCGCGCGGCCTGGTCCTCACCTTCGGTCGGGTCGTCGGCCTGGACGGCGTCAACCTCGACCTCTATCAGGGCGAGGTGCTGGCGGTCATCGGGGACAACGGTGCCGGCAAGTCGACCCTGATCAAATGCCTCACCGGTGCCTACGTTCCTGACTCTGGCGACATGTATCTGGCCGGGCAGCCAGTGCAGTTCACGCGCCCGCAGGACGCCCGCGACGCGGGCATCGAGACGGTCTACCAGCAGCTCGCCGTCATCCCTGCTCTGGACATCGCGAGCAACCTCTACCTCGGCCGCGAGGAGCGTCGCACGGGCCTGCTCGGCTCGGTGTTCCGGATGCTCGACACCACGGGGATGCGGGCGCGCGCCGCCGAGTCGGTGCAGAGCCTCGGTATCCAGACCATCCAGAACATGGGTCAGGCAGTCGAGACCCTCTCCGGCGGCCAACGGCAGGCGGTGGCGGTCGCTCGAGCCGCGGCCTTCGGAAGCAGGGTCGTTGTCCTCGACGAGCCCACGGCCGCGCTCGGTGTGAAGGAGTCGGGAATGGTGCTTGACCTGATCCGGCAGCTGCGCGACTCCGGGCTCGCCGTCATCCTGATCAGCCACAACATGCCGCATGTCTGGGACGTCGCCGACCGCATCCACATCCAGCGGCTCGGCGGCTGCGCGGGCGTCATCACCCCGCAGTCACACGACATGGGCGAGGGAGTCGCCATCATGACCGGCGCCAGGCAACTCACTCACTGACGCCGCAGCCGATAACGGCCGTAACCTACAACGCTGAGCACCGGCGGTGCGTGCTAGGTTCGCTGGCGGTTGCAGCACACCAGTACCTCGCAGGTCGAAGACTACGCACCACCAGGGGGCTGACCGCTCATCCACGGTCGACGCGAGGTGTGTCGGCCGCGTGCGTCACACAGAAAGAGTTACCCCCATATGGCACAGGGCAGCGTGAAGTGGTTCAACGCCGAGAAGGGCTTTGGTTTCATTGCCCAGGACGGCGGGGGCCCCGACGTGTTCGTTCACTACTCCGCCATCGACGTCCAGGGCTACCGCAGCCTCGACGAGGCGCAGCGAGTCGAGTTCGAGATCACCCAGGGTCCGAAGGGCCCGCAGGCGGAGCAGGTCCGCCTCGTCTGAGGCGG
>JBOFLG010000181.1:0-4128 GCA_051657745.1 Dermatophilaceae bacterium
CTGCTCTGGTACCGAGACCTGCCCTCGGGGACACTCGACCTCTCCGCTGCCCACCCGGCTGGCCTGACCCAACTGCTCACCGGTCGGGCCACCCGCCTCGCCGAGCTGGTGCGTGAGCCGGCCGCCCTCGAGGACGCCCGACGCCGCGCCCGCGTGATCGCCGCCAAGAGCCGCGAACTGGCCGAGGAACGCGGCATCGTCACCTGCTTCCTCGCCATCGGGATGGCCTCGTGGACGGTGCGCGCCCCGGACGGCCGAGTAATGGCCCGGCGTCCCGCGGCGCCGGTGTTCCTGCGGGCGTGCACGCTGCGGCCGACCGGCGCGGCGCGCCTCGACCACCTCCTCGAGCTCGACGACGAGCTCGAGCTCAATCCGGTGTTCGCCCATTACCTCGCATCCGAGCAGGGCATTGATGTCGATGCCGACGAGCTCGAGGCGCTGGTCACCGGCGACGCATCGGCCGACCCCTATCCGGCATACGCCGCGCTCGCCGATGCGTGTGCCGCGATGGCTGACTTCGCCATCGACCCCCGAGTGGTCGTCGGCACGTTCTCGTACGCCAAGCTGCCGATGGTCGCCGACCTCACCAGCCAGGGCGACGCGCTTGCCGACCACGATGTCGTCGCGGCCCTCGCCGGTGACCCCGACGCGCTCCGGGCGGTGCGCGCAGAACTGCGGCCGGGCAGTGTCGACCTCGATGACGATGACCGCGACGTGCTGGTGCTTGATGCTGATAGCAGTCAGCGCGACGCGGTGGAGGCCGTGCGGAGTGGGTCGCACCTCGTCATCCATGGCCCGCCCGGCACCGGCAAGTCGCAGACCATCGCCAACCTTGTCGCTGCGCTCGCCGCCGACGGCAAACGGGTGCTGTTCGTCGCCGAGAAGCGAGCCGCCATCGACGCGGTGCTCGGCCGACTCGCCGCCGTCGGGCTCGCCGACCTCGTGCTCGACCTGCACGCCGGTGCGCACGGTCGCCGTCGGATCGCCCGCGAACTGGTCGCCGGGCTTGACCGACTGCTGGGCGCCGCCGACCCGGGTGACACGGGTGCCGCACCGGAGGCACCATCCAGCGGGCCCGGCGGGGTCGGTGCACTCGCGTCGATCTTCAGCCGTGGGGCCAGCGCGGGAGTGGCCGCACCCGCGGGCGTCGGCGCGGGCGTCGGCGCGGGCACTCCGGGGATGACGGCGCTCGCCTCCGCGGTCGAGGCGCGGGCTGCCGCATCCGTCCGCTTGCGCGAGCACGTCACCGCTCTGCACGAGGTCCGCGCACCGTGGGGCGTGACGCTGCACGAGGTGCAGGAGGCAGTGTCGGCATTCGCGGCCCGCTCCACTCCGCCGCGGTCGCGGGTGCGACTGAGCGGCGGGGCGCTGGCCGGTCTCGACCGGGCGAGCGCGGCGCACTCCAGTGCAGCGCTCGCCGACCTGGCGTCGCTGGCCGAGTGGGCCGGCCCAGGTGCCGACGACCCCTGGTTCGGCGCGGCGGTGCACTCCGCCGACGAGGTGGAGGAGGCCCGACGCCGGATCGCCCGCCTGGCCAGCGGCATGGTCGCAGACACCGCCACCGTGCTCACCGACGTCTTCCACGGCATCCACCTGCCGGAGTCCCCGACGATCCGCGACTGGGACGAGGTGTTGCACACGGTCGGTGCGGTGCGCGACACCCTCGAGGTGTTCCGACCTGAGGTGTTCGACATCCCGCTCGGTGATCTGGTCGCGGCCACCGCCACCAGTGAGTACCGCAGCCGCGCCCGGGTCGAACTGTCGTGGCTGGACCGGTGGCGCCTGAGGCGGCAGGCACGTGCGCTGCTTCGGCCCGGGCGCCCCCCGGCCGACCTCCATGCAGCGCTGCAGGCCGCGAGCGACCAGCGGCTGGCCTGGCAGCGACGGGCCGGGTCGGGTGGTCGTCCCGAAATCCCGGTCGAACTCGACCGGGCCCGTGCGGTGTACACCGCACTCGTCGATGACCTCGACTGGCTCGATGCGCGGTTGCCGGGGGCAGGCCGGGCGGCTGGCGAGGGGGATGTCGAGCAGCCCGTCGCATTGGTCGACCTCGACCTGGAGGAACTGCGCTGCCGAGTCAGCGAACTCGGTGACGCGGCGGATCGGCTCGGGGTGGCCCCCGCGATGCGGTCCAGTCTTGACCTGCTCGAGTCGGTCGGTCTCACCCCGCTGGTCCACGACGCGCGGGCCCGCCGCCTCACCCCGGAGGAGGTGACTGCCGAGGCCGAATGGGTGTGGTGGTGTTCGATCGCCGACGACATCTCGCGCACCGACCCGCGGGTGGCCGCGCACGACGGCCGGGCGCTGAGCCGGGCCGTGGCGTCCTATGCCGAGTCCGACCGAGTGGTGGTGCACGACAACGCCACTCAGGTGAGGATGGCGGTCGCGCATCGGGCCGACGCCGTGCGGTCCGAGCACCCCGACCAGGAGTCCCTGCTGCGTGCCGAGGCGGCTCGATCTCGACGGCTCGCCCCGCTCCGCGACCTCGTTGCCCGCTGTCCCGACCTGGTCACCGCGGCCCGGCCGTGCTGGGCGATGAGCCCGCTGGTCGTGGCGTCGGTGTTGCCGCCCGGCCGGCAGTTCGATGTCGTCGTGTTCGACGAGGCGTCCCAGGTACCGCCCGCCGAAGCCGTGTCCGCGATCTCCCGGGCTCGCCAGGTCGTGGTCGCCGGCGACGCGCATCAACTCCCGCCGACCACCTTCTTCACCGGCGTCTCCGACGGTGACGACGAGGCCCCGGACTCGCTCACCGAGGGGGTGGAGTCGGTGCTCGACGTGCTCGCGGCCGCTCTGCCGGCGCGCCGGCTGTCGTGGCACTACCGCTCCCTCGACGAGCGGCTGGTCGCGTTCGCCAATGCTGCGGTGTATGACGGCTCGCTCGTGACGTTCCCCGGCACGGGTGTCGACCCGGTCGTGCGGCACGTGCTGGTTGACGGCCACGGCATCGTCGGCGATGGGGATACCGCGGTCGAGACCACCGGCGCCGAGGTCGACCGGGTCGTCGAACTCGTGCTCGAGCATGCCGCGACCCGGCCTGACCGCTCGCTCGGCGTGATCGCGCTCGGCAGCACCCACGCGCAGCGGGTCGATGGCGCACTGCGCCGGGCGCTCGCTGCGGCCGACGAGCCGCATGCGGAGTTCTTCGCCGACAACCGAGCCGAGCCGTTCTTCGTCAAGAACCTCGAACGGGTCCAGGGCGACGAGCGTGACGACATCATCCTCAGCATTGGCTACGGAAAGACGCCGCACGGTCGGGTGCTGCACCGCTTCGGACCGCTCAACGTCGAGGGTGGTGAGCGGCGGCTCAACGTGGCGGTGACCCGGGCGCGGCGGTCGATGACTGTCGTGTCGTCCATCGCAGCGGGCGACCTCGACCCGGCCCGGTTGCGGGCGCGCGGTGCGACTCACCTGCGTGACTTTCTCGCCTACGCCGCGACGGGCGTGCTCCCGTCAGCCACCCCGACTCGGTCAGACGGGGCGGCGCCGTCGGCGATGCTGGTCGCCGACGTCGCGCGCCGACTGCGATCCCATGGGCTGGTGGTGCACGAAGGTGTCGGCACGTCGGCCCAGGTGATCGACATCGCGGTCGAGGCCCCGGGCGAACCCGGCCGGCTGCTCCTCGCGGTGGAGTCCGATGGGCCCCGCTACGCCGCCCTGCCGTCGACGCGCGACCGGGACCGGCTTCGGGCTGAGCACCTGGAACGGTGTGGCTGGCGGCATCTGCGGGTCTGGTCAACCGACCTCTACCGGGACCCGGCCCGAGAGGTGGCGCGGGTGCTCGACCTGCTGGGTGTCGATGGGGCCGCGGATGGTGGCTGACCCGGGCCGCCTCGTGGATGACGGACGTCGCGTGGTGAATGACGCCGGCCGCGCGGTGGATGACGGACACCGCGCGACGGATGACGCGGGCGGTGCGGGAGACGATCGTGGCCGGCGGACGGGCCGGCCGCCGCGGCGGGCCGTGCGGGCCGGGACCAGCCCGGTCGCCGACGAGACTCCCGAGGTGGCGTCGGAGGAGACGGTGCGGCGAGATTCGTCAGCGGCGGATCTGCCTCATGACCGGTGGCTTCACGAGCAGCGACCACCGCACTGGGAGTGACTCATGTCGTCCAGGGAGTCACGAATGTC
>JBOFLG010000182.1:0-1757 GCA_051657745.1 Dermatophilaceae bacterium
ACATCCGTGCGCCGGTCGTCATCGCCTCCGACGGGGTGTCCTCTCGGCTGGCGACCGCCCTCGGCCGCGAGAAGCGCACCGACCGGGTCATGGGCGTCGCGGTCCGGGCCTACTACCGGACGCCACGGCGCGACGACTACCTCGAGAGCCACCTGGAACTCTGGACCCGCGACGGTGCCGGCAACCGCATCCTCATGCCGGGCTACGGCTGGCTGTTCCCGCTCGAGGACGGCCGCACCAATGTCGGCCTCGGCACCCTGGACACCACCGCGGCGTTCAAGACCACGGACTACAAAGATGTCATGCAGCGCTGGGTTGCCGGCCTGGGTGCCGAGTGGCAGCTCGAGCACGACGAGTCGGCCGGGCCGATCCGCGGTGCTGCGCTACCGATGGGTTTCAACCGCGCTCCGCTGTACGCCGACGGCGTGCTGCTCGTGGGCGACGCCGGCGGCATGGTCAACCCCTTCAACGGCGAGGGCATCGACTATGCGCTCGAGGCCGCCCGGCTCGGAGCCGAACTCGTCGCCCAGGCTCTCGCCCGGGGTAGCGATGCCCACCGGGAGCGCGTGCTCGCCCGCTATCCGCAGGTGATGCGGCACGAACTCGGGGGCTACTTCACCCTGGGCCGGTGGTTCGCGCATGCCATCGGGCAGCCGCACATCATGCGGCTGGCGACGCGCTACGGACTGCCCCGGACCACGCTCATGCGGTTTCTGCTCAAGTTGATGGCGAACTTGCCCGACCGGCGCGGCCGCACCACGTCCGACCGGGTCATCAACGCCTTGTCGACGCTTGCCCCGGACTCGTGATGCACCCCGGCGGCCTCCCCGTTGCCCGGGTCAGCGCTCCCCCTAGGATGTCGAGAGCGCGCGCCTGGCCGGTGCCGCAGCACTGCCCGATCGAACCGGTCCCGGAAAGGGGAGTCGTGCGGCGATGAGCAACCCCTACGTCCCGATCCTCATCCTCTTGGTGCTCGGCTTCGGGTTCGCCGTGCTCTCGGTAGGTACCAGCCTGCTGGTCGGGCCCCGGCGGTACAACCGGGCCAAACTCGAGGCTTACGAGTGCGGCATCCAGCCCACCCCACGAGCCGAGGGCGGCGGGCGGGTGCCGATCAAGTACTTCCTCACCGCGATGCTGTTCATCATCTTCGACATCGAATCGGTGTTCCTCTACCCGTTCGCGGTGGCGTTCGACCAGCTCGGCCTGTTCGCCCTGGTCGAGATGGTGCTGTTCGTCATCACGGTGTTTATCGCGTACGCGTACGTATGGAAGCGCGGGGGGCTCGAATGGGACTGAGCACTGCCCGGATGACGTCCCGGGCCGAGTTCCGCACCCGCGCCGTGGCGTCGTCCCCGACCGTGAAGGAGGACTGAGATGGGTCTGGAGGAGAAACTCCCCGCGGGCTTCGCGCTGACCACGCTCGAGAACGTCGCCGGCTACATGCGCAAGTCGTCGCTCTGGCCGGCCACGTTCGGGCTGGCCTGCTGCGCCATCGAGATGATGGCGGTCGGCACCCCCGACTACGACATCTCCAGGTTCGGGATGGAGCGCTTCTCGGCGACCCCGCGCCAGGCCGACCTGATGATTGTCGCCGGCCGGGTGTCGAACAAGATGGCGCCGGTGGTCCGCCAGGTGTACGACCAGATGCCGAATCCCAAGTGGGTCATCTCGATGGGGGTGTGCGCCAGTTCGGGCGGCATGTTCAACAACTACGCCATCGTCCAGGGGGTCGACCACGTCATCCCGGTCGACATCTA
>JBOFLG010000183.1:0-2494 GCA_051657745.1 Dermatophilaceae bacterium
TGCACGCCGCCGACGTCGGTGGTGACCGCCTGCGGCGCGGAGGTCGGGCCGCCGTGGGCCGACGCATTCGGCGGCACCGCGAGCGCCACCAGCACCGCCAAGGCAGCCAGCACCCCGAGCACACGGGCGACCCACCGACCGCGGTCCCGACCCAGGGCGCACCGGTCCGAACCGCGGTGACCCGAACCGCACCGGCCCGAACCGCACCGGCCCGAACCGCACCGGCCCGGGACACAGCAAACCGCAGGTGCTCGGCCAGCCCCTGGGCCAGCAGTCGCAGTGGTCACCTCATCATCGTCATCCGGTACCGAGCCGCGGCGGTATCGGCCGTCGCGCAGAACTGCCGACGGCGCCCTCTGCCGCTCGGCAGAGGGCGCATCGGTCAGACGACGGAGATCTCCGCAGCCGCACGCCCGGCCCGGCTGCAGCGGCTGCCCTGGCCCCGACGCCGGGCTACCATCCGCGCCATGCACCGCGACCGCAGATACCTGGCGAGCGCATCAGTGGGGATGTGTGTCGCGATGTCGCTCGCCACCGTCGTCTTCACGGTCATCGACCCGCCTACCGGCACCGGCATCGTCGAGCGGTGGGCCGCCACCGCGAGCGCCCTCGCGGCGTGCGCCGGCATCCTCGTCATCCGCCGCGTGCCGTGGGTGGTGCTGACCGGTGCGCTGCTTCACATCGCACTCGACCTCGCCACCTCCTCCGGCTCGCCGGTCGGGTTCGTGCTGCTGGCGGTCGGGTGCGGCGCGGTCGGGGCCTGGGGGCGGTTCGGGGTGGCCACGGTGCCATTGGCCACGGTCATCGCCGCGGGCGCGGCGCTCGCCGGTACCGATGACGGCCTGGAGGTCATCTGGGCCACGGTGCTGGTCGCCTTGGTGGCCGGCCTCTCGGTGGCCATCGGGCTCGGCACCCGGCGGCAGGAGCGCATCATGACCCAGTTGCGGGCGCAGCACGAGCAGTTGGCGGCCCTGCAACGTCGCGAGACTGAGGCCGCCCTGGTCACCGAGCGGGCCCGGATCGCCCGTGAGTTGCACGACGTGGTGGCGCACCACGTGTCGGCGTTGCTGATCCAGGCGCAGGCCGCCCAGCGGCAGGCGACTCTCACGCGGCCAGCCGAGGCAGCCCGCTGGCAGGAGGTCACCGATTCCGCCCGGCTGATTCTGCACTCGATGCGCCGGCTGGTCGGGCTGCTCCGCACCGATCGCGACCACCGCGACGGGCTGAGCCCGCAGGGCCGCGCGGAGCGTTCGCCCCAGCCGACCCTGGCCGACCTCGCGGTCCTGGCCGAGCGCACCCGGAGGCTCGGCCTGGATGTCGCGCTCGAGGTTCCGGAGCAGGTCGGCGACGTCTCCGCCGAGGTCCAGTTGGCGGGGTACCGGATCGCCCAGGAGGCGGTCACCAATGTGCTCCGGCACGCATCGGCCACCCGGGCGCTGGTCCGGGTCAGCCGCGACGCGGGAGCCCTGCTGCTCGACATCGAGGACGACGGGCAGGTGACCGGGCAGTTCCGCGCCGGAAACGGATTGATCGGGATGCGCGAGCGCGCGGCCAGCCTCGGCGGCCACCTCGACGTCCGGGCCAGCCCGGGGTGCGGCCTACGCGTGCACGCGTGGTTGCCACCCACCCCGGATGCCGCGGCGCGGCATCCGGGCCCGCGTCCGGCACGCTATCCGGCCCGGCCTCCGGTGACCGGATGACGGCCGACGCGACGATGGGTGACCAGCCGACGACCGACGCGACGCTGGGTGACCAGCCGACAGGTGACGCGACGACGGCCGACGCGACGACGGGTGACCTGCCAACGGGTGACCTGCCGACGATCCGGGTAGCGGTGGTCGACGACCAACCGCTGGCCCGCAGCGGGCTGCGCAGCATCATCGACGGCGAGCCGGACCTCACCGTGGTCGGTGACGCGCCTGACGGAGCAGCCGCGCTGCCGCTGGTGGCACGCACCGCGCCTGACGTCGTCGTGATGGATCTGCGGATGCCGGTCATGGACGGGATCGAGGCAACCCGCCGGATCGTCGCCGCGCAGGGCCGCACCCAGGTGCTCGTGCTCACCACCTTCGACGATGACGAGCTGGTCCGGGACGCGCTCGCCGCCGGTGCCGCCGGCTTCCTCCTCAAGGACGCCTCGCCGGAGCAGCTGCTCGGCGCGATCCGGGTCGTGCACGGCGGCCACGCCATCCTTTCCCCCGAGGTGACCCGGGCCGTGGTCAGCCGGTCCCTGAGCACCCGCGACGGCTCCGGCGCGGCATCGGCTCTCGGCCGGCTCACCGGGCGCGAGCGGGAGGTCGTCGCCCTGGTGGCACACGGCCTGTCCAACAGGGAGATTGCCGATCGTCTCGTGGTCGGCGAGGGCACCGTGAAGACCCATGTGTCCAACGCGCTGGGCAAGACCGGATGCCGGTCCCGCGTCCATCTGGTGGCACTGGCCTACCAGTCCGGCATGGCGTAGCCGGCCACCGCCACCGACCCCGCGACCCAGGCG
>JBOFLG010000184.1:0-23399 GCA_051657745.1 Dermatophilaceae bacterium
TGTTGGCGCGTCCATCTAACGATGTGACGAGGTCGTCAGCCGTGGCTAGTAGCCGCTGCGCCCCTTGACGATCCCCAAGAAGCCCAAGGCCGTGTACGGCCTGGACCGCAGCGTCCACGCGATGCAAATCGGTGATGCCAGGGGTCTCGTATGCGGCCATAAATTTTCGGGCGATCCCACGTGCGTTACCTCTACGCCGTTCTACGTAGCCATGGAAGTTGTGGCACTGGCTGCTCAGGTCAGGCGCTCCTAAAGCAAGTGCGTCACGCGCAGCGCCCATCAGTAGGTGAGCAGCCCTGGCGTCGTTACGGACTTGGCCATTTAGCCACCCTGAGAACTGCGCAGATTCAACGGCGACAAGTTGCAATTCGCGAGCATGCGGTCCGCGGGACTCGCGCGCGAGGACCTGCACCATCTTCAGGTGTGACTCCGCTGTGCCCAGAAGCATCGATGCGGGTAGAGAGTCGTCCAGCCGTCGTTGCTGAGCGAGCGTGCTGGCTAGCGCTGCAACCGTGCGCGAGTCGATGGTCCGAACGGCTCCCTGGCTGTAGACGGTCCGATCTACGGTTTCAGGATCGCCGTACGTCTCGGTAACCATTGCGGCGAGGCTCCCGTCCGCCCCAAGACATTGATCAAGAACAGCTGCCATGTCGGCCGACGGCCGCTTGCGGCCGTTCTCGTACTCGCTGATCTGGGACTTGCTGAGGTAGGCGGCCTTGCCGAGTTCACGCAGGCTCAATTGACGACTCGTACGAAATTCTCGTAGCCGTACGCCAAACGCTGGATCAACTATCCGCAATGATCAGTCCTTCGAATCTAGGAATCACCCTGCTTCAGCAGGCGTTTACTCTTGGCGCTGTCTCTTCCTCAATCCACTCCAGGTAGGCAGGGAGTCCACCCACGATGGGTACGGCCACGATCTGCGGTGTCTCGTAGCTGTGCAACTCGGTCACGCGGTGAACGAGCGCATCTAGCAAGTCCCTCCGGGTCTTGAACTCGACGCGCCACTCTGCAGCGGTCTCCACGACTCCCTGCCACCAGTAGGTAGATGCGATGGGGCCGTCGACCTGAGCACACGCAGCCAGGCGTTCGTTCACGATCTGCGCGAGCAACTTGTCTGCCGCGCCGCGATCATCGAACGTCACAACAACCTGACAAAACTCTTCGGTGGTCATACTCCGGAAGCCTACGGCCGGGAGCGTCAACCTCGGCCTGTCCTGCGCACGCCGGACGGCTAACCCCTCCCGTCATTGGTGCATCTCGGGTGGGGTTGATGTCATGCGTGGAGCGAGGTCAGGTCAGGCCGGGGGCGACGGCGCGTCCGCCGTGAGCGATGGCAATCTGAGTTCGTCGAGGCTGCCTGGCATCTGCATGGGTCGCTTGGCGCGGGATGTGGGTCTGGGCCTGGTGGCCATCTACTTACCGGAGCGCTTCCATGGCTTGGCCTCGTTCGGCGATGAGCGCGTTCCGGGCTGTTCGCTCGGTCTGGTCGACGTGCGCTGGCTGGGCTGTCACTTGTCCGGGCCATTTGCGGTACATCAGGCCGGGTGTCTCGATGAAGTAGCCGTCGGCGATTGCGTTGACAGCGATCAACAGGCCGGTGTCTTCGGATGCTGGCAGCGCCATCCACCCGCCGAGCGCGACGGCGAGTTGGCGGCGGATGCAGAGCGTTCCTGGCAGGACCATGAGTGTCTGCTGGTCCTTCGCCAGCCATGTCTGCAGGACTTCGCCTCGGTTGATTCGTCCGGGCGGTGGGTCGCCGAGCGTGTAGGCGTGAGTGGTGCCGTCGGGCAGCAGGTCCAGGGCGCGGCAGGCTGTCCAGCCGATGGTCTGCTCGGTCAGGGCGTCGATGTCACGGGAGAGCGCACCGTTGGTGAGTTCGTCGTCGGCGTCGAGGCATTTGACGAGGGTTCCGGTGCTCACGGCCAGGGCCATGGTTCGGGCGACGCCTGGCCCGCCGTGTCGGCCGGTGGAGTAGTGCACACGCGGATCGTCTGTGGGGACGAAGGGTCGGGCTGCGCCGACGGTGTCGTCCTCGCGGATGATCCATTCCCAGTCCCAGCCCTCTGGCAGCGTCTGAGAGAGCAGGGACCGGTAGGCGTCTGGGAGGTGGGATGCGCTGTCCTGCCCGTAGACGGCTGTCAGGACGGAGAGAGTTGTCACTGGTTCCACCTTGGAAGGTCGATCGAGTACACGAGTTCGGTTCGGTCGCCGGGCAAGACGAAGTCGGCGATCTCGACGAGTTCGCCTGTCACGGCATACGAGAGTTTGCGGAATACGAGCACCGAGACGCCACGGTCTAGGCCTAGGGCTTTGGCCTCGGCGGGCAGCGGCGGACGAGCGGTGACGTGGTCCTCGACTCGGCCGATCTCCACTCCGATGGTCCGGAGTTGGTTGTGCGTCCCGCCTGGCCATGGCTCGTTCGCCGGGTCTAGCAGGGCAGAGTTTTGAGCGGCCACGTCATGGATGAGAAACGACCGTCCAACCCCCACGGCTTCGGTGCCGTTAGCCAAGGTCGTGTAGGCACGCGCAAGCAGTCGCGTCCCTGGCGCTACACCGAAGAGGGCGGCCTGGTCGACGCTCGCGTCCACGGTCGAATACTCGGCGTGGAAGGCGAAGTCGTCCTTGGTGAGTCCGGTGTCGATTTCACTCGCGCCAGTCTTGCGCCGTTCTTCCTCGGGCAGCACCGCCCTCGCCTTCTCAGTGAGGTACCGCATCGGCTGTTGCCGGGTGATTTGGGTCGGCGGAGTCCTCACTCTGGTGTACCCGCCAGGCGGCCCGGTGAGCACACCCAAGTTCTTCAACTGCTGGATGGCCTTGCTTGCAGTGTTCTTGTTCGTGCCCCAACGCTGCGCCAACTCACCAACCGACGGCAGCCGATCGCCAGGCCCGTAGTCGCCCTGCTGGATGGCCGCGAGCAGCTCGGCGGCAAGTGTCTCGGCACGGTCGCGCTGGGAAGGGGGCATGCATCCATCCTAGGAAGAAATGGCCTTACCGGTAGACAGGCCGGCGCCAGATGGTTACTGTCCTAGTACAGACCTTCCTATGAAGGTGTGTGAAGGCGATGTCCAATGAAACGCCGGTCAGGTGCTGGAACACCTGACCGGCTGGAGACCAGAGCTCGTTTGAGGGAGAGGACTGATCCATGTCCAGTGTGAGGCATACGGGTGGCCGGCGGGCCGTGTGGCGGTTGTCGGTTGAGGAGCGGGCGGCTGCGTCGGCGGAGGTCGCGGCTGGGGGTGGGTGTGTGGGTGGGGATTCGGATGAGTGGTTTCCGGATCATGCGGATTCGTTTCGTCGTCCGGTGGGTGAGGTGGAGCGGGCGGAGAGCCTGGCCGCGGCGGAGGTGTTGTGTTGGGGGTGTCCGGTTCAGGCTGCTTGTTTGAGTTTGGCGGTGGATGGCGGGGAGTGGTTCGGGGTGTGGGGTGGTCTGCCGGGTTGGCGGATTCGGAGGTTGGCGCGGTCTGAGGTGTTGGTTCGTGACGAGCTTGGTCGGGCTGGTTTGCGTTCGTTGGTGGGTGCGGCGTGAGCGCGGTGGCGAGGGTCGCTGGTGAGTTCACCGACCCGTGCGTGCTGACTGATGGTGTTGCTGCGGGGTGGGCTGAGGTTGAGACGGACCCGACGCGCTGCGATTGGCGGTCGCGGCAGGCGGTCGCGTTGTTGCCGTTCGAGGTTGTGGATGGCCGGCCGGTGAGTCCGGGTCCGGCATCTGCGGTGCGGTATGGGCGCAATGGGTTGGGCCGGTGGGGTGAGAACCCGATGGCTGACGCTCTCGTGACGTGCAACTTCGCGGGCCGTCGGCATGTGTTGCTGGTTGAGCGCGGGGACGGGCTTGGTTGGGCTGTCCCTGGTGGGTCGGTTGATCTTGGGGAGACCCCTGCTCATGCGGCGGCTCGGGAGTTGTTGGAGGAGACCGGTCTCAGGGTTCCGGGCGCGACCTGGCAGGTCGGTGTTCCGGAGTTCGTGCCGGATCCGCGGGGTTCGGATGAGGCGTGGGCGGTCACGGTCGTGGCTCGCGCCGATCTGGGGATGGTGCCGGTGCTGCCGCCGGTGACGGGCGCGGATGACGCCCGGCGCGCGGTGTGGGTGCCGGCAGTGAGTTATCTGACGATGGCTGTCCACCTTGGGGCGGTGTATCGCGGTGCGGTGTTCGGCGCGCACGTGTCGCTGCTTCGTCGGGTGTTGGGTCCGGGCGGCCGGTCGGAGCGGCGGGCGGGGTGGTGTCTGGTCTGTGGTGATCCTGGGCGCTGGGTCCGGGTTCTGCCGGGCCCGTTGCCGGTGGCGTTGTGCGGCTGGTGCCGTGACGTCGCCAGGGTCGAGCTTGAGGACATCGTCGAGGACGAGGGCGCTCTTACTGGTGGTGTGTGGTGAGCACGGTCACCAGGCAGGTATGTATCGGTACCGCTCGATCCGGCTCGGGCGAGGTCGCCTATCCGCTTGAGGTTGATTCTCGCGCTACGACTGGCGCGCTGCTGGGGCCTGACTGCGACCAGCGCGACCAGCTGCTGACTGGTCTGTGCCAGGGGGTCGTGGACCTGGGCGGGCTGGTGTGGGTTGTGGAGGCGTGGCGGCATGTCGCACCCCCGCCGCTCAGGGAGTTGTCGGCGGTCGATTTCGTTGTTCCCGACAGTGGCGTGCCCGACGAGTTCGGCCTGTTGGAGTTGTTGATCGAGGAGCGCCACGCCGCGCATGCCTCGGATGAGAGCTCGCATGCGCCGGTGTTGGTGGTTGTGTTCGAGGCTGACGAGGTACTCGTTCTGCGACGCCGTATGGCGCCGGACGTGCGTCGGTTGATCCGGCGAGGTGCCCGTGTCGGGGTGGGGTTTGTGATGGTCGCCCCTACTGAACGTTTCTGCTCGGATCGGGTGATCGAGGATCTTGCTCTGGATTCGGGTGCGTGTGTGGTGTTGGGGGCCGCGTCGGCGTCGGTGCATGAGGGTCTGTGGTTGCGACACAAGTTCCGGCCCAGGCCGGAGCGCGCGCCGGGGTCGGGGTACGTGGTCTCGGCGAGGTCGCAGGCCGTCTCGTTCGACTTCCCCAGCCCGGCGTTCACCTCTCCCTCGGAGGCTGGCGGGTCGTCTGCGGCGGGGGCGCCTGGTGCGGGTTGGGTGTCTGAGCCTGGCGGCCCGGGACTGGTCGAGGACGAGGGCGTTCCCAACGGTGGTGCCTGGTGAGCCCGGCAGAGGTGCGGACTGCGCGGCGGGTGGCGTGGGCGACGGTGGTGGTGGCTGGTGGGTTGACGATCGCGGCCCAGGTCGCGCACGTGTATGTCGTTGATGTGCGGCCGTCGGTGGGTGCGGTGGTGGCGTCGGTGGCGTGGCCGGTGCTCACTCTCGCCGCGCTCGAGTTGATGTTGCGGGTGCCGTGGCCGTCGGGGTTGCCGTGGCAGGCGACCCGCCTGGGCGGGGTCGGCGGTGTGGGTCTGTTGGCTGCGGTCGCGTCCTATACGCACGTGTCGGGTCTGTTGATCCATTACGGCGAGGGCCCGGTCGTGGCGTACGCGGGCCCGATCGCGATTGATGGCCTGCTCCTGATGGCTGCTGTCGCTCTGATCGCGTGCGGTCGCGCCGACACCCAGACCACCACCGGGACGGCTACCCAGACCGCCGCTATCGATGACCACGGCAGCGACGAGCGTCGCGCCAGGTCGTCGACCACGATCCCCCCGACCGTCGAGGTGACCTCCCTCCATCCCTCGACGGTCGGGGCCTCACCCTCAACGACCCCGGCTGGCGATGTCACGCCGGCCGGGTCGTCGACCGACACCTCGGCTGTTGGGGTCGACCAGGTCGTCGGGTCGTTGAGCGTTGAGCGTCGCGCGGTTGGTTCGTCGACTGTGGTCGACGAGGCCGCCTCGGCGTCGGCTGCTTCTGCGGCGGGGGCGCGGTCTCTGGTGGTGGTTCCTCGCGCGTCCCGTACGGCCGCATCCAAGCCATCCATGGTGTCGACGTCGCCGGGGTCGACGGTCGATGACCGCATCGCTGACGTCCGGGGTCTGATCGCCGCCGGCGAACTCGACTCCAAGCCGTCGGCTGAGGCGATCCGGCGCGCGGTCGGCGGGTCGGCCGCGATCGCTCGTGCGGTGCGTGACGCCCTTACTGCTGACCCGCCCGCCGTCGAGGGGTCGGGTTCTTCTTCGTCGGGGCCGGTCCCGGTCCTTGACACCGCTCGAGGTACTGGAGGTGCCGCATGACCATCACCGCTGTCCCGTCTTGGCCGGTTGCGCGACCGGGTGCGTGGACGCGCCTGGCCGCTACGGCGGAGCGGAAGGTCGCCCGGTTCGGGGACGACCTCACCGAGGCGCAGAACGCTATCGCCCGCGCTCACGGCATCCGGGTGACCCGCATGTCGTGGGGTGGCCGCCGCTACACGCACCTGGGTTTCGCCGCCGTGGGCACTATCGAAGGAGAGTCGTCATGAGTTGGTTCCTGCTGGTCGTTACCGGTGTGGGTTTGCTGACCGCGCAGAAGTTCTTCCCCCCGCGGGTTGATTTCGCCCTGGTCCGTCTGGCGGGTGGGGCGTTCATGGGCGCCGGTCTGATCGGCGCGAACGGCTGGTTGGGTGAGGCGATCGACTGGGCTGTCCAGTCGATGATCTCCCTGACCGACCGGGTCGGTGTGCAGGCGCTCGGGGAGGCGGTGGCGTGGGTCCTCGCCGCGGGTGTGGGCCTGTTGTGGGTCGGGGCGATGCTCCCGGACCGGATCTGTCGGTACGACCCGCCGACCTGGTTGATCTGGTCGGGGCTGGTCGCGCCGGCGCTGCTCACCACGGTCCCTGGGGATCTGGGTGAGGTGCTGCGGCAGGTCACGACCTGGGCCGGGACCGCGACCCAGGACGTCATCGGCGGGCTGGTGTCCTGATGACTTTCCTTCTGTTGCTTGCTGCTCTCTACATGTGGGCGCCTGCGGACCGGGCGACGCTAGCTGCGACACGGGGCGCCGCTGGCGGCGTCCGTGCGGTGACCGCTCGCGGCGGCTCCCGTTCCTCCTCCCGCGGCCGTGGCCGGTCTGGTTCGTCACGGCCGGCATCCCGCAGCCGTACCGGTGGCGGTACTGGCGGCCGTGCTGAGGGTTCGTCTGGGCCGGGCGTGCTGCGCTCGTTCGTGGATGGCTACCGCGACGGCGCGGCCCAGGCTCGTGAGCGTCGGGAGGCCGGCCAGGACATGTACAGCCGTGTCGTGCGCGGCGCCAAGGTCGTGGGCAAGGTCGGCGGGAAGGTCGGCGCCAGCCGGGTGGCGGGCAAGGTCCGCGCCCGCCTCGGCATCCCGAATCCACCCACTACCTCGCCCGAAGGCACTCCGCCGCCGGCTGGTGATGGGACTCCTACCCCACCGACCTCGCCTGAGGGCACCCCGCTGTCGGCCGGTGATGGGTCCCCGACCCCGACCCCGACCCCGGCTCCGCCGGCTTCGCCTGAGGGCGAGAAGACGCCAGCGGGTCTACCGCTGAGGGGGCCACTGGCCCTCGCCCCACAGTCCTCGCCCAAGGGCGAGCCCGTCCCGTCGCCGACCGGTGACGGGTCATCCACCCCGTCAACACCGCCCGGAAAGGGCCAAACGAAGGAGAGCCCAATGAGTACGAGTGTAGAAGTCAGCGAGCTCGAGTCCCTCGACGCCGTCATCGCCGAGGTCAAGACCGCGACCTTGATGGCTGAGGCGTTGACCGAGACCCTCACGGGATCCAGGGGCTGGACCACAAATCTCCCTGACCGGTGGTCCAGCACGGACTGGGGCACCGAGGGAATCAACGAGGTGATCGCGACCAGCCCCGAAGTCGCGCAGAGCCTCGGTGACGCCGAGCCCCTGACCGAGTTCCTGACCAAGCTCACGGCCGAACTCGAGAAGGCCCGTGCACTGGGTGAGGTCGCCGCTGAGGTCGGCGCAAGTGGTGACGTCGGCCGCTTCACCGCAGCCTGACCCACCACCTACCAGCCCCGGCCCCCTCCGAGCGGGGAGGGCGACGGCTCACGACCGAGCCGGGGCACCCAAACCATCACCACCGTCCAACTTGGCCCCAACGGCAGGAGAGATTTGATGAAGAAGCCGAACGGCAAGTCGCCGGCCGCGCGGCGGCGCGAGGCGAAGCGGGTGCAGGTACGCCGCCGGAAAGTGGAACGCCGCCGCGGCGCCACTGCGTCACGGGATGCAGTAACGCCATCGTTGTGGCGGGCGGGGGAACAGCCGGCGCCGGTGCTGCCGCGGCTGGGGTCCACGGGCGGTGACCTGGTTGTCGACGGCCACGGCCAGCCTCCGGGCTCTGGTGGGTGGGGTCCGCGGGGTCGCGCTGGTCGGGGCGCCAGCACCGGGCGTGCTGCGGCGGGTGCTGTTGGCGCGCTCAAGCGCGGGGCCCGCACCTACTGGTGGCAGCTGCTGCCGGCAGGTGCCACCGTCGCGGCCACCGCCGGCGCCGCGGTCGACCCGCGCGCCGCGATGCTGGCCCTAACCGCGCTCGGCGGCGCTGGGCTGGTGAGCGCAGCCAAAGGGCCGGAACGGATCGCGGGCCGGGCCTGGTTGAGCACGCGGGAGCGGAACATCGCCGGGCATTGGGGAGGCGGTGCGGCGTTGTGGGCCGGCGGGTTCGGGACGGGCCTGTGGCACCTCAACCTCGCTGGTGTCGCCGCGTTGGCGGCCTTGACCGGCGCCCAGACGTGGGCGTGGATGGGTTCGCGCAAACCCCACCGGAAGCCGAAGGCGCGACTGTCCGAGCAGACCCGAGCATTGGTGTCGGCGTGGCCGTTCACAGTCGCGGTCAACGGACCGGACCCGTTGATCGGGTCTGGGGTCATCCCGTCGAGCGTGAGCGAGCCACACCCGGGCACGATCGCGCTGTCGGTGCAACTACGCGACGGCATCCACTCCGGTGCCGCGCTCGGCCAAGACGTCACCAACTGGTTCGAGCGCGCCCTGTCCATGGGTGTCGGGACGGCCTCGACGGAGGCCGTCCGGGACGACGCCGGCCGGCTCCGGATCGTGCTCACCCCGTCGCGGCATCTGGAGAAGACCACCGCGACCTGGGATGGCCTGGAGCTCCTCCCGGATGGGCGTATCCCGCTGGCGGTGACCCGCGAGGGGAAGGACGCGCACGTCGCGCTCTACAACGAGGACGGGGTCGAGCACGCCGGGATCTTCGGCACCACCGGCGGCGGGAAGTCCAACACCCTCGTCGCGATGGTCGTGCCCGGCGTGCGGGCCGGGCGGGAAGTGCTCTGGTACGCCGACGGCGGCGACGGCACCTCCGCCGGGTTCCTCGCCGGCGCGTGTGACTGGTGGGCCGTCGGAGACGTCCAGGTGAGGTGCGACATGATCGCCGCCGCGCACGCCGTCATGCGCGCCCGCAAGAAGACGAGGGCCGCGGCCGGGCTGTCTTCCTGGCGCGGCCTGGCCGAGCCCTACCTGGTCCTGACCCTCATCTTCGACGAGGCGACCACGATCCTCAGAGAGCTGCCACCGGCCTTTGCCGCGATGGTGTTCGAGATGCTGCGCGAGGGCCGCAAACTCGGCGTGCGGGTCATCCAGTCCACCCAGGATCCGATGGGTACCGACCTGATCGGCGGACGCCAGGCCCGTGACCTCATGGCCGGCGGCGGGTCCTTGATCGGGCACCGTCCCGGCGGTTCCACCGCGAACACCCTCACCGGGACCTCGACCGCGACCGCGGTCGATCTGCGCGAGCTGCCAGGCGAACCCGGGTGGTGCGCCGTCATCCGCCGTGGGCAGGTCGTCGCCCGCGCGGCCAGGGTGCGTTACGCCTCCCCGGATGAGGTCAAGGCGATCCTCGCCGGGACCACCCCACCCACCCTCACCGGCGACGAGGCCACCACCGCCGGCGCCGCCTACCGCGACCGGCTCACCGGCACCGCAGCCGCAGCAGGCCAGGAAGCCGCCAAAGCCGCGATGGACGGCACCCCCAGCCCATCCCCAGTCGGCGACCTGAGCGTCGGGACCGACGAACCCGCACCCGACGCTCCGCCCATCGTCGAGACCGACCCCCGGGCGGAGCAAGCTATACGTTCAGGTGCCCTGATCGACGACTCTGGGCCGACGGTCGCTGCCGCTGAGGTCGAGCCCGCGCCCGGGCCGGCGGGCTCAGGCGGAACGGTCTCGCCGTTGTTCCCCGAGCTGCAACCAGCGCTCACCGGCGCCGCCGCCGCCACCGCACACCAAGCCGAGATGACCGTGGCCGCGGTCCGCGGTGAGCTCGCCGCCGCCGGGTCGGCCGGCCTGACCCGTGCTGAACTCGCCCGCCGCACCGGCGCCGCGGAACGCAGCATCGGGCGTGCGCTGACCCGCCTCGACAAGGATGGCGCCGCCGTCCAAGACCCGGTCTCCCGCGCCTGGTCGCTGCGCAAGGTCAGGGACGCGGCATGAGTCCCATCCGGGCCCGTAAGACCTTCCGGTTCGGGCCGGTCCGGGTCAACTTCACCGGTCGCGGGTTCTCCTCTTGGGGGTTGCGGCTCGGGCCGTGGTCCTGGAACGCCCGCACCCGCACCCACCGTGTGGATCTGCCCGGGCCGTGGCACTGGACCAACACCCCCGCCCGGAAGAACCGGGACACCCGATGAACGCCGTAGGTGTCGCGGGTGGCCGTCCGCGACACGTCCTGACCGTGCACGCACCCCCTGACTGTGGAGGTAGTCGCCCAATGAACAGCACCGAGACGATTCTCGAGGTCACCCCCGAGGGTCCTGGACGAGAGGGCCTGATCATGCGACCCCGAACACCAGCCGGGCACGAGACGGCCGCACTGGCAGAGGACCAGCCCACCGCGCCGTTCCCCGGTGTCCCCACCAGTTGGGACCTGCACGGGCGCACCCTCACCCTGTACTGGACCACCGAACCGGCTGTCGTCGTCCACACCGAGGAGGTTGACTCCACCGACGGTTGGACCCCGGCCGCGGTCCGTGAAGTCCTCACCGCGCACGGCGTCCCACCCCTACCCGCGCCGCACCCCGCCAGCGCAGTCCTCGCCGCCGCCACCAGGGTTGGAGAACGCGTCACCAACCTCATCGCCGCGACAGCGCGGGCGATCTCCAGCACCACGTCGGCGCTCAGTCACGGTGCCCGGTCGTGACCGGGTGCTCGGGACCGCGTCTGGGGTCGCTGTTCAGCGGCACCGGCGGCCTGGACCTCGCGCTGCAGCGGGTGTTCGGGGCGCGGACGGTATGGGTGTGTGACACCGACCCCGGTGCGTCCGCGGTCCTGGCGCACCACTGGCCGCACGTACCGAACTTGGGCGATATCACCGCTGTCGACTGGGCACGTACCCCGCGGGTGCAGGTCCTCACGGGCGGGTTCCCCTGCCAAGACGTGAGCACCGCCGGGGCGCGTGCCGGGCTACGGCCGGGTACCCGGTCTGGGTTGTGGTCCCACATGGCCCACGCCATCGACCGGCTCCGCCCCGACCTCGTACTCGCCGAGAACGTGAGAGGACTCCTCAGTGCCCCAGCCGCTAGCGACGTGGAACCCTGCCCGTGGTGTCTGGGAGACCAGGGCCGGCCTGCTCTGCGGGCACTCGGAGCCGTACTCGCAGACCTGGCCGACCTCGGGTATGACGCGGCGTGGGTCGGCCTACGCGCTGCCGACGTCGGAGCCCCACACGGCCGGTACCGCGTCTTCGTCGCCGCCTGGCCTTCCGACACCCCGCGCGACGCGTGGTGGCTCCGCCACCGAGACCGCAGCGCTGCTGCCGACCCCGCTGGCAAGGGACGGCAAGGCCGGTGCCGACCCCGTCCGCAGGACACGGCCGGGCTCGGGCGGGGACGACCTGACCACCACGCTCTGTTCACTGACCCCCTCGCCGGTGACGCGGACCGGGCATCCCTGAGGCACAGCCGCGGCAACGACACCCTCCTCGGGGCGCTGCTCCCCACCCCCCGCGCCAGTGACGGCAGCCATGGCGGCCCGAACCAACGCGGCAGCAACGGTGACCTGATGCTGCCCTCCGCGGTCGCGCTGCTCCCCACCCCGGTCGTGAAGGACATGGGCGAGGGCCGCACCGTCGCCGCCTGGGACCAGTGGGCCGGGCGGATGCGAGACCAGCACCGCAACGGCAACGGCCACGGTGACTCCCTCGCGATCGAGGCCCAACGGCTCGCGCTCACCCCAAATCCGACCCAACCGGCCGACCGGTGGGGCCGGTCCGGCGCCGCGGTCCGGCGCTGGGAACACCTCACCCGGCCCGTGCCAGCCCCGACCCAACCCTCGACCAGTGGCGGCACCCAACTCGCGCCCGAGTTCGTGGAGTGGCTGATGGGGCTGCCTTCCGGGCACGTCACCAACCCCGCGATCTGGGCCGGGCTCACCGACCACCACGACCGACCCATCACCCCACAAACCCGCCGTCGCATGCAACTCCAAGCACTCGGAAACGGCGTCGTCCCCCAGCAAGCCGTCACCGCCACACAGCACCTCCTGGGCCTGGCCCGAGCAGCCCTCCGTCAAGGCCCCGAGGGGGCAGCGGCATGACGGTCTACGTCGATGACATGAACCGGGCCGGGAGACTGCGCGGCCGGTTGGTGCGCTGGTCGCACCTGTTCGCCGATACCTCGGCCGAACTCGCCGACGCCGCAGCCGCGCTGGGACTGGACCCGGCCTGGGTCCAGCACCCGGGCACGCACCGGGAGCACTACGACGTCGTCGCATCCGTCCGCGCCCGAGCCCTGGCCGCCGGTGCGAAACCGATGCGTTACCCCCACGAGGTCGGTGCGTTCTTCGCCGCCCGACGCGACGACCGCCGCGCTGGTGGTGGGTCATGAAGCCCCCGAAGAGGGCAGTGCCGGTCACCGCGGGAGGTCTCGCCGCGGTCCTGACCGGGAACCGCTTCCGCGTCCTGTCCGAGGAGACCGTGCACGCCGGCTCAGGTGCCGTACTCGAGGCAGCCGGGTACGACGTCCGTCACGAGGTCCGGCTCACCGGCAAGGACCGGGTCGACATGCTCGTCGGGCGGGTCGCGGTCGAGGTGAAAGTCGCCGGCGCGGCCGGGCGGGTGCTGCGGCAATGCCAGCGGTACGCCCACTCCGACGTCGTCGACGAGGTGCTCCTGGTGACCACCGTCCCCGCGCACCAGCAACTGCCGTCCACGGCGGGCGGGAAGCCGCTGACTGTTGCCCTGCTCACCGGAGGAGCGTTCACGTGAGCGTCGCACCCCTGACCCTGGCTGTTGACACCCCGAGGGTGTCGTACGGGAGCGTCAACTACGGCACCTGGCAGGGGAAGGCCGTGTACCGGATCGACGCCAGACCGCACGTGATGATCCGCGCCCGGCGCATCTTCCCCCGAGTCAAAGTGGAGGGCGGGCGGCTGCTCGTCACCGCCACACCGGAAGTGTCGAGGGACATCGCGTGGCTGCTCGAGCGGCACCCGATGACCCTCTCCCCCGCCGCCAGGCAGGCCCTGGACGCCGGGGTGGCGAAGCACCGCGAGGCTGAGGACGCGGTCGCGGCGATCCTCGCCGGCGACTACGTGCAGCACGTCGCCGACCGCGTCCCCGCACAGGCGTCCCGCGACTACCAAGTGCAGGCCGCGGACCTCGTCACCGTCATGAAACGGCTCCTCATCACGGATTCTCTCGGCCTGGGGAAGACGCATTCGTCGGCGTTGACGTTCCGCAACCCCGACAGCCTGCCCGGGTTGGTGGTGTGCCCTACCAACCTGCCCAAGCAGTGGCAGCGGCAACTCGCGGCGATCTGGCCGGACCTGCGCACCTACATTCCCCCAGCGGGCACCCCGGGCGAGCACCTGACGCGGTGGTCGGCCCGTAACGGCGGACCGCCGCACGTGTTCATCGTGCCGTACTCGAAACTGTCCGGCTGGCAGCACCACCTCAAGGGCGTCGTGCGCGCGATCGTGTTCGACGAAGCCCAAGAACTCCGCACCGGTCAGGGCACGCTCAAAGGTGAGGCCGCCGCCACGGTCGCGCGGGACGCGACCTACGTGGTCGGGGCGACCGCGACCCCGATCTACAACTACGGCGGGGAACTGCACTCGATCTACAACATCGTCGCCCCGGACGCGCTCGGCTCCCGTGAGGAGTTCCTCCGCGAGTGGGGTGGCCGGGAGTGGAGCAGCGCCGGCGGGCAGCGGCACGCCAGCGTGAAAGACCCCAAGGCGTTGTCGCTGTACCTGCGGGACAACGGACTGATGATCGGCCGGACCCGCGCCGAGGTGCAGCGTGAACTGCCCTACGGGGACCCGGTGAAGGTGCCACACGTCATCGACGCAGACCCCGCCGTCCTCGAGAAGTTGACCGGGGACGCGGTCGAACTGGCCCGGTTCATCCTCGGCAAGACCGGCGGCGACCCCCAAGACCGGTTCCGCGCCGCTGGGCAACTCGACGGGCAGGTGCGCCAGGCCACCGGACTAGCGAAAGCGCCGTTCGTCGCGTCGTTCGTGCACACCCTGCTGGAGTCCGAGGCCACGAACAAGGTCGTCCTGTGGGGATGGCACCACGCCGTGTACGACATCTGGTCTGAACGGCTCCGCGCCCGTGGCCACCGCGTCATCCGGTACACCGGTGAACAGTCCCCCACGCAGAAACAGGGCGCGATCGACGCTTTCCTGGACCCGGCCGGGCCCGAAGTGCTGATCATGTCGCTGCGCTCCGGCGCCGGGATCGACGGCCTCCAAGAGGTGTGCAACGTCGGGGTGTTCGGCGAGCTCGACTGGTCCCCGAAGATGCACGACCAATGTGCCGGCAGGTTGGCTAGAGACGGCCAGGAGCACGAAGTCGTCACCTACTACCTGATGGCCGACTCCGGGTCTGACCCCGAGATCGCGCGCACCCTGGACCTCAAACACGCCCAGGCCGCACCGATCGAGGACCCGAACGCCGCCGTGGTGTCTTCCCTCCCCGCGGACGGGTCCCGGATGCTGCGGCTCGCGCAGTCCGTCCTCGACCAAGCCACCACACCCACGACCGGGACGCTCCGGTGACCGCGGCCACCGTCGCCGTCCTCGCCGGGTGCCCCGTGCCGACTCTCTGCCCGGCACCGCCCGATGGTGCACCACCTCGGGGGTGGGCTGCGCTGGTCGAGCTCGGCCCGATCGTGCGCGCGGACGCCCGATGCGTGCGCGACGGGCGGCCCGCGGTCACCACCGTCCGCGATGCCGCTACCGGGCGGGAGGAATGGCGCTGCGGCGCCTGCCCACCCGGGCCAGGTGAGTGGGGGCACCGCCTGGACTGGACCCCGACCCGGTACGACCCACGCTTCCACCCCGACCACCACCACCGCTGCCTGCATACCCGCTGCCCCAGCTACACCCCGAACCAGGCCGGCACCCCGATCTCGGCGTCGGCGCTGCTCGACGAACGAGCCGCCGCGAACGGGAAGAACCGCGCACCGGTCCACGTCCGCCAAGCCGCCCGCGAAGCCCAAGAACGACGCAAGACCCAAGAGAAAGCACTGAGGAAACGATGACGCCCCCCCAATCTCGTGCCCGACGAGACGTGCCCGACGACCACGGCAACCACCAACGCGAGGTGGCCGAGCCGTACCACCGAGACGACCGAGTCACCCTGCATCTGGGTGACTGCCTCGACGTGCTCGCTGACCTGCCGACAGATTCGGTCCACTCCGTCGTCACTGATCCTCCTTACAGCCTGGAGTTCATGGGGGCCGAGTGGGACCGCTTCCGGGTCGACGACCGCGCCGCGCGGTGGTCGGGGGGTAGCAGCGGCTCCGCCGGTCGCATCTCCACCTCAAGCCTCACCGGTTCCCCGCTGCCGGCCTACACCACGACCAGAACCACCTCGCAGTGCCTGACCTGCGGAAAGCGCGACGCCTTCCGCAACTCTCATCCGTGCGACGTGGACGGGATCGCCGAATGGTTCACGGTGCGCGTCGATGGCGTGCCGATGGAGATGCGTGCCTTCGGTGCGTGGGTGCAGGCATGGGCCGGTGAGTGCCTCCGGGTGCTCGTTCCCGGAGGTCACGTCGTCGCGTTCGGAGGGCCCCGGACCTGGCACCGGCTCGCGGTAGGTCTGGAGGAGGCAGGGTTCGACATCCGCGACTCCCTGGCCTGGCTGTACGGGTCGGGGTTCCCCAAGTCGCTCGACGTGTCCAAAGCGATCGACAAGGCGGCCCTGATCCAGCAGGCGAACCACGGCCCCGTCGCCGGCGCCGCCGGGAAATGGTCAGGCTGGGGCACCGCGCTCAAGCCCGGGTTCGAGCCGATCATGCTCGCCCGGAAACCGCTCGTGGGGACCGTCGCTCAGAACGTGACCCGGCACGGCGCAGGCGGGCTCAACATCGACGCATCCCGGACCCCACCCACAGACCGCCCCGACCGCATCCCCAACCCGAGCAAGAGCGGCGACGGGGCCAAGGGACGTTGGCCAGTGAACGTCGTCCTCGACGAGGACCAGGCACGCAACCTCGACAACGCGTCCACGCCGTTCGGTGAACCCGGAGCGTCACGCTTCTTCTACGTCCCCAAGGCCGGCACGAACGAACGTCCCCGCGTCGATGGCACCGCACACCCCACCGTGAAACCGCTTGCTCTCATGCGCTGGCTGGTCCGACTCGTCACCCCGCCCGGCGGCACCGTGCTCGAGCCGTTCGCCGGTTCAGGAACCACGGTCGAGGCATGCCTCCTCGAAGACTTCCGCTGCATCGCCATCGAGAAATCCTCCGAGTACGCACCGCTTGTCATGGCTCGAATCCACCGGCAGCGCAACGCCGTTGAGGCGATCAAGCTCAACGGTGAGGACCTCGGCCTGTTCGGGATCGAGGAAGCATGTTGACCAGGCCCCTCCCTCCCATGACCGGGGCAGGCACGCCGGTCACCGCCGGGCGCCACCAGACCAGGCGCGACCTGAGCGCTGCGCCGGTGAGCGACCAGCGGTTGCGGCGCCTGGCCGTGATGGCCAGTGGCGTAGTCGCGGTCGGTCTCCTGCCGGCCGGGTGCGTCTGGCCGGCACAGGTCAGCACTCCCCCACTCAGTAAGCCAACCGCGACCTCGAGCACGGCCTCGAGCACGAGCATGGGTCGGGTTTCGGTGCCGGGGTATGACCGGGATTGCGGCCGCGGCGGTGGGTGTTCGTTCGGTCCGGCGTGGTCCGACGACGTCGACGTCGAGGACGGCCACAACGGGTGCGACGCGCGCTCGGACCGGATGCGGCGTGACCTGCGCGACGTGAAGCTGAAGCCCGGCACCCGCGGGTGCGTCCCGCTCACCGGGACACTGCACGACCCGTACACCGGCGTCACCATCACCTACACCCGAGGCGAGCGTCCGGCACGGGTGAACGTCGACCACGTGGTGGCCCTAGCCGCTGGGTGGGATCTCGGGGCTGCGACCTGGACGCTCGAGCGCCGGCGCAACTTCGCCAACGACCCCCGGAACCTCCTCACCGTCTCCGCAGCCGCGAACCTCAGCAAGGGCGACAAAACCCCTGCGGAGTGGATGCCGCCCACGCAGGCAGGGCGTTGCTCGTACGCGGCCCGCTACCTCGAGGTAGCCCAGGCATACGACATCACGATGCCCACCACCGACCAGCAAGCGCTGGACACGGCCCGGCGAGGCTGCCCATGAACAACGCACGTGTCGCGTTATATCGGCACAGGAACGTTGCGCGGCCGCTATGCAGGCGCGATCAATCCGCGACACGCCGGACCGGTACCAGTACCCCACCTCCTGGGTCCGACAGGATTACCCCATGAGCGCACAGCCAGTTCTCGCCCCAGCCGTACCCGCGCTGCCTGGTGGCCAACGTCGCGAATGCGCCTACCGCTTGGATCTGAGCAGGGAGGCGCGAGCCGACATCGGGCGCAGGGCCGCAGCCGAAGGGCTGTCCGTGCAGAAGTTCATCGAGAAGTGCATCTGGGGCCAGCCTCTGCCCGATGCGCCCAACACCTTCTTCCGGCAGGCGGAGGTACTCCCTCTCGACCAGTAGCACCCTCAGGGCATGGCCCTGACATAGCGAAACGGCCGGTGCTATCAACACCGACCGCTTCTAGCGAAATGACTCCACCCAAGGCTAATAGGAGGGAGGGGCTTCGCCTTGCCTGTCACCAGGATAGCGACCCCGCATGACATCTGGAAGCAGATCCCACATCGTGTCCCCGCACGCTCGTATGCGGGCCTGTCGTCGAGTGCGGCGTGGGCGTTGGACCACATCACTCACTGTCCTGCGTGTGGGGCGTGGGAGATGGTCACCGATGCTGAACTGAACCGCCGGGGGGCTCCGGGGTGGGTGCCACCGGCGTGGTGTGTGCACGTCCCTGCCTCTCGGGTCGTGTCATGAGCCCGGCGAAGTCGGTCCTCGACAGCGACGCTCGGCACTCGGACGCGTCGTCGGCGGCGTTGGGTCGGTGGCGGGACCGGGCCGCCGCGATCGCCGCCACCAAGGCCCGTACCGCTCGGGACCCAATGGGCACCACGGTCGCGTCGAGTTGGCGGGCCCGGCCCAGCGCACCGCGGGCGGTTGTTGAGTCGATCCCTGGTGCTGTCGAGTCTCGGGCCCGGTTGCGGGTGACCAACGTCGAGCAGGCCGGCTGCTACGCCGGCGTCCGTTCCTGGACTTCTCGTGAGCACTGGCTCGCGGGGCAGCGGCTGTACCTGCGCCACCACCCGCAGGCGTTGACCACGCCCGGGGTGCGGGACACCGTCTCCTCGGAGACGTACATGACGGTGATCGGCCTGACCGCGGACGCGGCCGAGGCCTCGACCGGGCGCGGCATCCGCGCCCACAAGGCCGCGATCGCGGCCGCCGCGCACTGCTCCCCCGACACTGTGCAGCGGGTCTGGCGGATCGCGACCTGCCGCCTCGGGGTCCTGGTCGACGTCGCCCGCGGCCGGCCGCTGACCATGCCCGAACGCAACCAGGTCCGGCACGGCCCGCGGATGGACGACGGAACCCGCGCCCGGCAGCGTGGTGTCACCCCGTTGCGGGCTGCGCACACCCCCGAATGGCTGCACCAGTGGTCCCTGATGGCCAAGCCGGCCCTAGACGGCCTTCACAGCCCCGAACACGACCCGACCCTCACCGACCCCGAGGGCGCCACTCCCCGCCCCACACAGGCCCGCACAGGCGCCGCGACGGGGCAACCTGTGGATATCGCATCCCCACCCCGTAGGGCCACTGCTAGCCGCGAAACCGGCAGCGAGAAATCCTCACCTTGTCGGCAAGACACCGTCTCGCTGCGCTCGACGAAGCGGACGCGCTCCGCGCGAAGCCTGGAAGAGGCCGGCCTGGCCGCTCGGGGCCGGCCAGCACGAGCCAGGAAGCGCCTGGTCGGTGAACGTCTCGCCCGTGACCTCGCCCAGATCGCGCCCTGGGGCATGCAGATCTCCCCCAGACGCTGCGCACCAGCCCTCGCTCCCTACGAGCTCGCCGGCTGGACCGCCCACCTCTGGCTCGAAGTCGCCCAACAAGTCCTGACCGACCGGTACGGCGGCCACTGGCACCCACCCCAGGTGATCGCCTCCCCCCACGGCTGGATCCGCTGGCTCACCTCATGGATGGTCCCCGACGCTCCCGGACCCCTCCAACCCTGCAACCGACCCGACTGCGACGGCCACGGCTGGATCCCCACCACCGACGGCCACACCATCACCCGCTGCCCCGACTGCCCCCCCGGCATCCGCGCCCAAGAACCCACCCCCGACGAACTCCTCAGAATCGACCACCCCGACGATGGCGGCGACCTCGACGAGGTGTCGCGCCCGCCCGACCACGACGACTCTGCCGTCGGGGTCGACGATGTGTCGTCGGCCCGCTCGCGCCGGTCGACGGCGTCGAGGGACCGGGGACCAACGGCCCCATCGACGACGAAGACCAGGCCGACCTACTCGACATCGACCAACGCCTGCGCGTATACGCAGACCTCAACCTCACCCCCGACGACATCCGAGCCATCGACCCCCACGCCGCCAACACCCTCCGCAACCGCCCCTAACCCCCACGAACAGCCCCGCCTCGCGCGGGCGTGCGTACGCGCGCGTAGGAGCACCCTACCCAAACCCCGGAGCCCCCCGGGAGCCCCCCACAAAACCCCAGGTCAACCCCAGCGCCCCTAAGGGCGCCCACGGGAGCCCCCAGGGGCGCCCGCTCCCCAACCCGGAGCCCCCACTCCGCCAACCCCATCCTCGACTGCCAAGAACAGCCCCGCTCCCCGCACCCAACAACGACAAACAGACGGGCCTCCGACAGCCCCACCCCGACGACCACCTGCGAACCGTCGAACTAGTCGACGATGGGCCGACCGTCGACCAACCTCGACACCCATCCGCCCAACTGTCGACCTCGACGACCTGACGGCGAGGTCGCCCACGCACCCCGACGCCGACGGCCTCGACGCTCGACCAACGGCGTCGACCCCGCTCGAGCAGGGTCGACGACAGGCGACTCCAGACCCGGCCGACGGTCACGAGCAAACCAGGCCGGACCACCTACCCCGACGAATCGACGACCAACCGTCGACCCGGTCGAGGTCGCCCCCCCGACGGACGACCAGAGACCGACGGCCGCTTCCTCGAACTCGTGAGCCCCAGACGGTCGGGGGTGATTCGTGACGAATCACCCCCTCGCAGCGGGCTTGACCCCTTGCGACCCATGGCATTACTAGAAATACTAGAAATCACCGACGACGCATGGAGGCAAGGCATGGCAGCGACCAGTAAGCGGGCCAACACAGGCATGGTGTCCAACCCACTGACCCGACCGGCAACATCAAAGGGTGGGTCAGTGATCTCCGCGCTACGGGCTCGCACTGCCGACGCCCGTACTGCTGACGCCCGCACGGTGCAGGTCGAGGAGATCCAGCCGAACCCGGACAACCCAACTAGCCGGAGCGCAGTGGGGGAGGAGTTCGTCGCCTCGATCCGGTCGGTAGGAGTGATCCAAGACTTGCTGCTGGTCCCCCTTGAAGCATGGCGACGTACCCACCCACAACACGACGAGCAGTTGACTGCCGCCCCCTATGTCGCTTTGGCCGGGAACCGGCGCCTGGCCGGCGCAGTTCTTGCTGGACGGACCGAGGTGCCGGCCAGGATCAGGGAAGATCTCGACGCTCTCGACGCCGACAGCGTGATGCTGCACGAGAACTTGCACCGCGCCGAGTTGGCCCCGACCCACGAAGCGCTGGCTTACCAGCGGATGATCGACCTGCACAGCATGAGCCAGCGCGCCCTCGCTGCGCACACCGGGATCTCGCAGGCTCAGATCAGCAAGAAGTTGCGCCTTCTCGCCCTTCCTGAGGCGGTTCGTGACCTCGTCGACGCTGGCCTCGTCGGGGTCGAGACGTCCCTGGAACTGCTCGCTGAGGACGACGAGGTCCAGGCGATCGTGGCCGGCCGGGTGGCCGAAGACGAGTCGGTCGTGGACCGGGGGAGTTTCGGGCGGTTCATCGTCGAGGCCAGAGTCGAGTCCCGCCGAGCAGCCCTGACCGCAGCGGCGCGAGAGCAAGCAAGCGAACGATCAGCCGAGTACGTCGATGACGTCCGGGGCCGTCTCGGCGCCCGCTACTCCGACCAGCAACTGCGCACCGATCAGGAGATCGCCGCCGCGCAGCAAGACGGCACTCTCGTCGTCAGCCCTTTGGTTGGCTGGGGCGGCGACGGCAAGGTCGGGTTCTTCACCACCACAAAACCAGCCGCTGATCCTGTCTCGGACCACGAAGCCGAGGAGCGACGCAACGCCCGGGAACGCAGGAAGGCGACCGCCGCGCGCACCGAGTTCCTCAGGGCCACCATCACCAACCGGGAGAGCGCCGCGCAGATGCGCGCCACAGTCGCCGCTCATGCACTCACCGGCGCCGGCTACAACTCCGACAGCTCCCGCGTAATCATCGACCTACTCCGTGTCGGCGGCGTCATCGGCGCCGACGAAGAGGCTATGTATTACGACCTCCCACGACGACTCGCGCAGCTCCCCGCCGGCGAGCACATGGCGGCCGCGTGGCTCGTCGCGCTCGGCGCCACCGAGCAGGACACCCGAGACCAGTACCTGACCCACCCAGGACCGTTGACCGTCCAGTATTACGACTGGCTCATCAGCCGCGGCTACCAGCCGACCGAGTGGGAACAAGACCAACTCGATGCCGGCCGGGCGGCCACCACACAGGAGGCAAGCCATGAGTGATTCGTCGCGAATCACCGGCCCGCCCACCGTGCTCTCCGTCGTCTCCGATGCCGGCTCGAGCGGAAAGACAACCAGCGCCACGAGTCTGGCCGCCCTCCTTGCCGAGGACGGGGTCCGGGTACTCCTCGTCGACCTCGACCCACAGGCCAACGCCACACGAACCGTCGGGCTAGACCCCGACGACACAGTGCACACTGCCGGAGCCGTCATGCTCCGCGAGGCCACCCTTGCGGAAGCGGCAGTCCCGACGACCATCGCGAACCTGTCGGCGATCCCGTCAGGTAAGCCGCTCGGTCCGCAGCGCGTCGCACTCACCGGCGTCACCGCCGCCGAGCAGCGACTCAAGCTCGCGCTGCGCAGCGAGGCCACCATCGCCGACGTCGTCATCCTCGACTGCCAGGCAGGGGTCGGCGAGTTCTACCCCCTGTCCGCGCTCATCGCGTCGACCTCGGTACTCACCGTCACCTACGCGACATCCAAAGAACTCGAAGGTGTGCCTCGGGTCGAGGAGGTCGTGACCGAGATCGCCGAGGCATACAACCCAGGACTGCGCCTCGACGGAGTCATTCCATGCGCAGTCCCACCCGCCACTAGCGGACGGCTGTACGCCGAAGCCCTCGCCGCACTCATCGATGCCTACAACGGGCTCGTCACACCCGCAGTGCGCCGCTCCGTCGTCGCCGCCCGCGCCTACGACGTACGCTCCCCGCTGCCCGTGTACGCCCCCGACGAACCAGTCACCAACGACTACCGCGCAGTCCTGACCCACCTACGCCAACGAGGAGTGCTGTGACGGCCAGACGCCGACTGGCGACGCTACTCCCACCCGACCTCGACCAACGCATGCGAGCCACCGTCATCGGCATGCAGGCCCACGACCGGCTCTACACCCTCACCCAGTTCATCACCGACGCCATCGAAGCGCACTGCCAACACCTCGAAGCCGAACGCCACCACGGCGAACCATGGACCGTTCCCACCACGCCACTCACCCGCGGACCACGCCTCAGCGACCGGGGGTGATTCGTGACGAATCACCCCCCGCGGTGCAGGGCGTACCGCCGCCGCACCCTCAACGGACAGCCAACCCGTCATGACGTCACGACGGGTTGGCTGGGTGAGGTCATGACCGGGCGGGTGTTATCTGCTCCTGTGGGTCGCTGGCCGGCCGGACGAGGTCTCCGGCGACCCATTCCTGCACCAGTCGTTCCTCGACGTCGAGTTCTACGACGTAGGTGACCAGCGCGCGCCAGCGCCCGCCCCCGAGTGAGTCCCAGCGCAGCAGTAGTCCGGGGTGCCCGTCTGGGGCGTGTGGTGTGG
>JBOFLG010000185.1:0-13677 GCA_051657745.1 Dermatophilaceae bacterium
ACCGTGGACGCCCTGCACTGGGAGACACTCGGTGACCCGTAACCGCCGACGTACCTGGCGCCGACTATGACGTCACCGCGGGGAGGGCAAGCCAGGTGGCCAAGAGGTCGAGTTCGGCATCGAGTTCGCTGACATCCTCGACCGAGCCCCGGCCAGGCTCCCAGGTGCAACGTCGTATGCGCAGTACCCCAGAAACGCGGTCGGCCTTGAGGTCCACCCGCGCCACCAGCCGGTCACCGAGGAGAAACGGCAGCACGTAGTAGCCATGGACCCGCAGGTGCGCTGGCACATAGATCTCGAGCCGGTAGTCGAACCCGAACAGCGCCCGCACCCGCTCCCGGTACCACACCAGGGAGTCGAACGGCGAGAGCAGGGCGCGTGCGTGCACGTGACGCGGCCGACGCGCGTCGCGGTGCACGTAGGCCATCCGGTGCCACCCCTCGACGGTGGCCGGACGCAGCGTGCCATCGGCGACCAGGGCGGCGATGGCCGGGCGGGCCTGCTCGGGCCGCAGCCGGAAGTAGTCACGGAGGCACTGCTCGCTGCCAACGCCGTGGGCGCGAGCCGCGATCTCGACCAGCCGGCGGAACGCCTCGGCGTCAGCCGGCCGTGCGCCGGGGTCGGCCGCGACCGCTCGCAGCGCCGGCGGCAGCACCCGCTCCGGCAGCGCGTACCGTCGCTCGAACTGCGTGGTGCGTCCCGCGCTCGACACCTGGCCGGCCCAGAAGAGCTGCTCGAGGGCGTTCTTCACCAGTGACCAGTTCCACCCCCAGTCAGCACGCGAGCGAGGGCGGTCATGTGCCAGCGCGACTTCGGCCTCACGACTGGTCAGTGGCCCGCGGCGGGCGACCTCCTCGAGTACCGCCTCGACGAGGTCCGGCCGGTCGCGGGCGACCTGCTGCATCCCGCCCCAGGACTCCGACCGCGCCCGCCGCATGCGGAAGTCGAGGAGCGGCCAGGTCGCCGGGGCGATCAAGGACGCTTCGTGCGCCCAGTACTCGACCAGCCGGCGCGGCGCCCGGTCCCGCGCACGGTCGAGCAGGGCCCGGTCGTAGCAGCCGAGCCGACTGAAGAACGGCAGGTAGTGGCTCCGGACAAGGACGTTGACGCTGTCGATCTGGACGACCGCCACCGTGTCGAGGACGCGGTGGAGATCGCGCGCCCCGGGAACCGCGGGCCGGGCCCGACCGAATCCTTGAGCGACCAGGGCGACCCGGCGCGCGGCCGACAGAGAGAGACGAAGCGAGGTGCGCGACTCACCCATCGGTGCCGATCAGTCGCTGCTGATGCGCGTACACGGCTGCGGCAGTGCGCGAGTGCACGTGCAACTTGTCGAGAATGTTGCGTACGTGGTTCTTCACGGTGTTCTCGGCGATGACGAGCTCGCTGGCGATCTCACGGTTGGCCAACCCGCGGGCGACCAGTCGGAGCACCTCGACCTCGCGGTCGGTCAGGGTGGTGTCGGTACGCCCGGTGCCGTCAGCCTCGTTGCCGAGCCTGCTGAACTCCTGCAACAGCGTGGCCGCCATCCCTGGCGGCACGATGGCCTGCCCGTCATGGACCTTCCGGATCGCCTCGGCCACGTCCTCACCGGGTGTGTCCTTGAGCAGGTAGCCGCTCGCTCCGGCCTTGACCGCCTCGAAGAGATCTGTCTCATCGTCGCTCATGGTCAACATGAGGATGCGGGTCTCCGGAGCCTCGGCGCGAACCTGACGGCACCCGTCGATACCGCCGACTACCGGCATCCGCACATCCATGAGACACACGTCGGGCCGCACGGCGGCACACACCTCGGCCGCCTCGGCCCCGTTGCCGGCGGTACCGACCACGGTGGCCGTGCCGTCCAGCCCGACGACCACGGCCATCCCCTGCCGGTAGAGCTCGTGGTCATCGACGATCACCACCCGGATCGGGTCGGCTGGCTCGCCGCCTGCCAACTCGGCGTCAGCGGCCTCGCTCATCTCGCGCTCCACCCCGCAATGGTGTCAGCCACCGCCGACATCGACACCGCGAACCGCGCCGATCACGAGGCCGCCGCGTCCGCCGCGTCCGCGCTGTCGAGGTCGAGATGGATGACGCCGTACGACCAGCCCTGCCGCCGGTACACGACACTGGCGCGCTCGGTGTCGACATCGTGGAAGAGGTAGAAGTCATGCCCGACCAGTTCCATCTCGCGCAGCGCGTCAGCCAGCGTCATGGGCCGGGAGTGGTGCACCTTCTCGCGAACATCGACCGGCGACCCGTCAAACGGACCCGCGGTGGCTTCCTCGGCGACCTCGGGCGCCACCTCTGGTACGGCGATCCGCGCCGTGGCATGCGCCACCGACTCCGGGGTTCGCCGCCCACGACGCACCTGCTTCCGGTCGTTCTGCCGCCGCAACCGCTCCGAGAGCTTGTCGAGCACCATGTCGAGCGCGACGTATCGGTCGTCGGCGCAGGCTTCCGCTCGGACCACCGGCCCCTTGGCGTAGCAGGTGACTTCGACGCGATCACACGCCTTGGCTTGGCGCCGGTTCGGTTCGTGACTGACAAGTACCTCGACGCGACGGGTTCGCGGCGCCAGTTGGGCGACCTTTCCCAACTTTTCCTCGATGTGTTCACGGAAACGTTCGGAGACGGTGAGGTGCCGTCCGGTGACGACGATGTCCATTGGTCCTCCTCGAGCTCGATGACGGTGGGCCTCAGCGCGGCCGCGAGAACGACGGCACCACCTCCCGGAAACGGAGTGACATGGGCTGACCGTAGTCCTGCCGTCCGGAGCCGACAAGCCCAGGACCACGCCGGGGCGTGGCCGCCACCGCTGCAGCGACCACGTGCCGCGCTCCGGCGGCCCTGAGCGCGCGGGCGGCCTCGGCCAACGTCGCACCGGTGGTGACCACGTCATCGACGACAAGACACACCGCGCCGCTCACCACCGGTCGGCTGGGCGCACTGACAGCAAGCGCACCGGCGAGGTTGGCGGCGCGTCCGCTACGGCCCAGGCCGGCCTGGTCAGCGACTTGGCGGGTGTGCCGCAGCACCGCTGCGAGGTCGACCCCGGGCTCGCGCCAGGCGAGGCGAAGCGCGGCCCGTGCGAGGTCGGACACCGGGTCGTCGCCACGCCGGTAGCGAGCGCGGCGGGCGGCTGGAACCGGGACAACTCGGACCGGCTCACCACCGGCGAGCATGCGGCGGGAGATCGGGTCGCGGGTGAGCGCGAGCAGCACAGCCATCGCGAGAGGCGCGGCCAGTATGGGCCGCACGTCCCGCCGTCCGCCGTCCTTGTGCACGCTCACGAGACGGCGAAGGGGGCCCTCCAGCACCGCGCCGGCCCAGCACGGCACGGCACCCGCGGACCGCGGAACCAGGCCGGGCGCGACGGCCCGACCCACCGCAGCCTGGCAGCGACCACACAGCGGGGCCCCGGGCGCGCCGCACCCGGCGCATTGTCCGGGCAGGACCAGTCCCACGGCGGCACCAAGGAGCAGCCGCGCGGCATCCGAGCTGGTAGGCACCGCTCCACGATGCCCGGCCGGCCGGATGACGAGTCGCACTGACCCGCGCGACGCGTGGTTCTGTGGGCGCACCGCACCCCACCCAGAGGGGTGTGGACGGCACCGGCGTCACCCTGCCGGGACGGCGAGATCGGTGCCCTGGCCCACCGACGTCCACTGGGACGCCTCCCGGCGAAACAGACCGCCCTGCCGCGTGGTCACGTACAGGTCGCGCTCACCCCCCGTGGAGGAGATGCGGGCGGCATCAGCCACCGGCGCCAGCAGACGAACCTCGCCGCCGACCGTCAGCACGATTGGCTGCCGCAGGCTGCCGGTCAGCACGCCGAGAGTGACCAGGGCGCGGTCGTCGAGCCAGGACAGGCTGGTCGGGTCACGGACATGAACACCGAGCCGAAGCGGTAGCGCCAGCCGCTCCGGCCGGCCCGCGAAGCCGCGGATGACCCCGGCGATGTCGACTCGAGCGTCGCCGCCGTCAGGCCGTGCCGACAGCACCGCGACCCGGTCCCCGTCCGGCGCTGCCTTCGCCTCGACGACCCGGCGTCCGGCGAGCCAGTCGGCGCGCACCGGAGTGGGCCGCGAACGCTCCTGATCCGCCGGGTCCGCCGTGGCATCGACGACGAACAACCGCACCCCAGCGTCGGCGACCGCGCCCACCCAGAGATAGCCACGCCAGTCGTACGCCGGGCCGCCGACTGCCGAGCCCAACCCCGCGACTGCGAATCGCTGGCCGTCCCGCCATCGGGAGAGTCCGCTACCGCTGTGATCGACCGCCGCCAATTCGGCGCCGTCGGCAGACAGGGCCAGCTTGCGGAACGCGACCGGGACGGCGGGATAGTCCCGACCGACCGGCGGGTCGCGATCGGTTCGCTCTGCGGGGTCGAACACCGAGACCACGGCGCCGCGGCGGACGACCGGCTGGGTCTGCGAGGTGTCGATCCCGGTGGCGAGGTCGAGGTCCTCGATCGTGGCCGCGGAACCGTCGAGACCGGCCAGATCGACCGGCACACTGTTGACCGCCAGCTCGACCTGTGACACGAGCGGGTCTTGGCGGAGGGTCGAGACGAACTGCGCCCAGAGCTGTCGCCGGGTGTCCTCGCTTGCGCCGAGCGGACTCGAGATGAGATTGACCCGCGCCACGCCATCCTCGACCGATACTGCGTCACCGAGCAGCCGGGCACCACGTGGCACCGCGGTGACCGCCGCATCGGTGAGGTAGGCGGGGACGTCGGCAAGCTGCGCCCGCGCCAGGCGCGTGGCCAGCCGATCACGAGGGAACCACCGCACGTCAGGGACCGTGGACCGTCGGCTGGTCGACATATAGTGCACGGCCAGCGGCTGGACCAGGCGCGACAACTCGCGCAGCGAGACCCACCGGCCGAAGGTGGCGGGAGTCTCGTCGATGCGCCACTGCCCGCTCACCGAGGTGAGCACGAAGGTGGCGCTGACCCGCGTGCTCGGTGCGGATGCGGTGTATCGCCCATCTCGGTCGATGACTCCGACCGTGGAGACCGAGACCTGCACGGTCGCCGGGTCAACCAGCGTGGTCGTGGGCACCGGGTTGTCGGCGAGGATGACCATCGGGTCGTCAGGGTTCCACCGGTCCCGCGCCCGCGTGGTGAGGTGTGCACGAGCGCTCGCGTAGGTCGGATCACTCGCCGCACCGGCCCGCAGGAAGTCCCCCACCACTCTTTCTCGGGTCGCCCCGGAGAACGGACCAGGAGCGAAGACCTGGATCTCGGGCCCGTTGTCGGACCCGACCTCGAGCCCCGGCCGGATCGGCCCGTCAGTGGTCAGGCCCGCACACCCGGCAAGCAGCACCACCGCGACAGCCGCGACCACCACTCCCCTCGAGGTCAACGCGGTTCCGCACGGTCCAGTGGCAGCGGCGACCCGTCGAGGGTCTGGCCACTGCGGCGAGGGAGCGTGAGCCGGAATCTCGACCCGACGCCGGGCACCCCCCAGGCTTGGAGCCAGCCGTGATGCAGCCGGGCGTCCTCAAGCGAAATGGACAGCCCCAGGCCGGTGCCCCCGGTGGTTCGAGCCCGCGCTGGGTCAGCCCGCCAGAACCGGGTGAACACGTGGGCGGCGTGCCCAGGACGCAGCCCGACCCCGTGGTCGTCAACGACCACCGCGACGGCGCCGGGGTCAACCGCCACCTGGATGTCGATCGGCTTGCCCTCGCCGTGCTCGATTGCGTTGACGACGAGGTTGCGCACCACCCGCTCGACCCGACGCTGGTCGATTTCCGCATCGGCTGAGTCGTCGGGAGCATGCATGGTGACCGCGCTCCCCCGCCGGTCCGCGAGCGGGCGCACCGACTCGACCACCCGCGCGACCACGTCGCGTAGGTCAACCGGCTCGAGATCGAGGACAGCCGCGCCAGCGTCGAACCGGCTGATCTCGAGCAGGTCCGACAGCAGTGCCTCGAACCGATCGAGCTCGCCGGCAAGTAACTCTGCGGACCGGGCGACGTCGGGGTCGAAGTCCTCCCTTGCTTCATGGATGAGGTCAGCTGCCATCCGGATCGTGGTGAGCGGGGTGCGCAACTCGTGCGACACGTCGGAGACAAAACGCTGCTGCACGGCGGAGAGCCCCTCGAGCTGACGAATCTGGTGCTGAAGGCTGTCGGCCATGTCGTTGAACGACGTGGCCAGTTGGGCGAGGTCGTCCTCGCCGCGGCTCGGCATCCGCTCGTTGAGCCGACCCGCCTGGAGCCGCTGGGCCACCTCGGCGGCGCGGCGCACCGGAGAGACGACCTGGCGGGTCACCACCCACGCAACCGCGCCGACCAGCAGCGTCAGGATGACGCCCGCGAGCACGAACGACGCACGGATCAACTCCATCGTCGCCACCTCCCGGTCCATCGGGTAGACGACATAGAGGTCGTAGGCACCGGCGAGCGGAACCACCATGACGCTGCCGACGACGACGGACGGCACTGCTCTCCCATCGACGGGGACCTCGCGCAACTGGGTCTGCTGGCGTCCCGGCTCCGACGCCACCCGGGTGCGCAGTTCAGGGCTCACCACGGACGCGTCGACCACTTCCCCGCTGGAGATCTCGGAGAGCACGACGTCGCTCTCGTTGCCCGCCGAGCGGCTCATCACGACGAACCGGTCCGGAGCAGCGAGGTCTCGCTTGACGATGTCGCCGGCGACGCCATTCAGGGCGTCGACCGAGGTCGCGGTGGTGTTGTCCCACAGATCCTGCGCCCGGGCGGTCAGCGCGAGCGCCTCCCGCTGCGCCGACCGGACCCGATCGCGCTCCAGGCCGGCCGCGATCTGCTCGAAGAGCACCCCGCCCAGCACCGACACCACCACCATGCCGAGCAGCATCGTGGTGGTGACCACCCGCAACCGCAGTGAGTGACGCCACGAGCGCCGCGCCCGCCGGCCGACATCCAGCACCCGGCCGACACCGCGACCCGGCCACGTGGTGCGTACCGCCCGGGCGGATGACGCAGCCGCCGGGACGCCGACGCCTGCGGCCCCAGACATCTCAGGCCTGACCGGCCTTGTAACCGACCCCGCGCACCGTCACCACGATCTCGGGGCGCTCGGGATCGTGCTCGATCTTGCTGCGCAGCCGCTGCACGTGGACGTTGACCAGACGGGTGTCCCCGGCGTGGCGGTACCCCCAGACCTGCTCGAGCAGTACCTCACGGCTGAACACCTGCCATGGCTTGCGGGCCAATGCCACGAGGAGGTCGAACTCCAGTGGGGTGAGTCCGACGGGGGCGCCGTCCCGGGTGACCGCATGGCCAGCGACGTCGATGGCGAGGTCGCCGATGGTGAGCCGCTCAGGCGAGGGCTCGGCCTCGCGGCGGAGCCGGGCCCGCACCCGAGCGATGAGTTCCTGGGGTTTGAAGGGCTTGACCACGTAGTCGTCGGCGCCGGACTCGAGGCCGACGACGATGTCGATGGTGTCGGTACGCGCGGTGAGCATGACGATCGGCACGCCCGACTCGGCCCGGATCTGCCGGCACACCTCGAGCCCATCGACACCGGGCAGCATGACGTCGAGCAGGACGAGATCGGGCCGGTGGAGCCGGAAGGCACTGATCGCGCTCGAGCCGTCGGCCACATGGTCGACCTCGAGACCTTCACTGCGCAGCACGATGCCGAGCATCTCCGCGAGTGCGAGGTCGTCATCGACGACGAGGACGCGACCTTTCACGTCGATGTGCTTCCTCTCCCGAATGACCCGGGGCCGGTGCGCGAACGACCCGTCGAAGCGCCAATCATCACACAGCCGGAGGCGTCATCCGCGACTGCCGGGCGCGCCTGGCCGCCCACCCCTACGCTGAGCCGGGTGACCCGCGCTGCCTGGCTGTCGAGGCTCGATTCCTCGGCCCAAATCCGGATGGCGCTCGCGCTGCTCGCTGTGCTGGTCGCCGGACTGACCAATTCGGCGCTGCAGGCCCTGCCGTGGCTCGCTCTGGTGGTCCTGCTCGACCTCGCGGTGCTCGTTCTCGGAGTTCGGGCCGATGCCGCCACCACCGGCTCCACGACCCTGCGGCTCGCCCTGCTCGCAGTGGCAGCGGCTGTTGCCGGTGTCGCGTTCGTCCTCGTGGGAGTGGGTGCTGCGCTCCTGGTTCTGATTCCGGTCTACCACGCCGGGTCGACATTCGGGCGGTCTGGCTGCCTACTCACGGTGATCGCGGGTGCCGCCGGACTGCTGGCGGAGGTGGCCGTCAGCACCGAGGTCGATCTTGGCGAACCCGCCACGACCGAGTGGCTGATCGCAGCCGCGGCACTCGGCGCCCTCGGGGTCTGGAACGGCCGCCTCCGCGCGGTACCCGGCGCCGGCGCCGACGCCGACCCGACCGCCCGTGAAGCCATCGAGTTGATCCAGCGATTGCAAGACATCGCCGGACAGATGACCACCGGGCTCGACGCGCCGGCCGGTGCATCGTTCGCCCTCGACCTGCTCGGGGCCGAGGTCACCTCGACCCGCAGTGCCGTGCTGGTCGCCGAGGATGCCGAGCGGCTGGTCCCGGTGGCGCTCCGTGGCGCGACCCGCGCGCCCTGGCACATGGCCGAGCACGTCTCGGCGCTGCTGCGCACCAACCCGGCAGGCTGGGAGCCGACCGAGGTGCGCTTCGTCGACGAGTTGGGGCGCCGTCGGGCGTTGGTGGTGCCGTTCGCGTACGGGGACGGCCCCACCACGGTGGTGGTGGTCGAGCGGGCCGACGACAAGCCGTTCGGCGAGACCGAACGGCGCCGAGTGCGCGAGGTGACCCAGCGGGTGGCGCCCACCGTGCAGGCCGGGCTGCTGTTCGGACAGCTCAAGCAGTACGCGAGCCTCGAGGAGCGCAACCGGATCGCGCGCGACATCCACGACGGCATCGCCCAGGAACTTGCCGCCCTCGGCTACCAACTCGACGCGCTGCGGGCCCAGGCCGGGCCGACCGGCACCGTGGTGCGCGACGGTCTCGACCGGCTGCGCGAGCGGCTCGGCGAGGCGATGGCCGACCTGCGCTTGCACATCACCGACCTGCGGGTGGCCGAGCGGCCCGGCACCGGTCTCGGCGCGGTGCTCGGTGGCGCGGTGCAGAGTTTTGGCAGCGTCACCGGAGTGCGTACCACGGTGACCGTGAGCGAGGCCCGGCGCCGGCACGACCCTCGGGTCGAGATCCTCATCCACCGCCTGGTGATGGACGTGCTCGCCGACGCGCAGGCATCCGGCGCTCGCAACGCCTGGGTCAGCCTGTCCACCTCGGTGGCTGGGCCGGCCTGTGTTGACGTGTCACACGACGGCGACCCGGCCAAGGCCCGGAAACTGTTCGGCAATACCTCGCTGGGTGATCTGGACGGAGCACTATTCGTGAGTACCGAGCCGAACGGCCGAACCACGGTTAACCTGACCGTCGAGGAGCCCACCACCGTGGGTGCGAACCGCGACGTGACCTGAGGGCGCGTCCGAGGACATGTCAGGAGGGACCGTGACGATCAGCGTGGCGCTCATCGACGACCACGCCGTCGTCCGCGAGGCAGTCGCAGCAATGCTGGGGGGGTACGACGACATTGCCGTCGTGGGGCAGGCCGGGTCACTCGCCGACGGCCGCGCCCTGCTGGAACGGCTCCTCGAGGCCCCTCCCCCGGGCCGGATGGTGGCGGTCGTCGATGTCACCATGCCCGACGGCAGCGGCCTCGCCCTGGTGCGTGCCGCCCGGCAGCGCTCCCCCGAGATCGGTCTGGTCGTGCTCACCATGCTCAGCGACGACAGCACCCTGCTCGAGGCCCTGGATGCCGGCGCGTCGGCCTTGGTGCGCAAGAGCGCACCCTCGGACCAGGTGATCTCGGCGGTCCGACGCGCAGCCGACTTCCCGCTCGAGTTCACCGGGAGCGGTCTCGCCGAGGCGATGCGGCGCCGGCAGGAGACGCCGACGGCCACCCTCACCGCGCGGGAGATGGAGGTGCTCGGCCTGCTCGTCGAGGGCTCCTCGGTGGCCCAGGTCGGCAAGTCGCTCTATATGAGCCCCTCAACGGTGAAGACCCACATCGGCAAGATCTACGAGAAGCTCGGCGCGCACAACCGGGCGAGCGCGGTCATCGCCGCGGTGCGACTCGGTCTGGTCCCCGACGACGCCCGTTCATAGCGCTCGGCTCGGCCATCCGACCCCACCGATCAGTCAGCATCGCCGGATAGCCCTGAGCCGCCCGGCTCAGGGCCGGGCGGCTCAGGCCGGGTGCCTCACAACCCGGCGAAGGTGTCGACGATGCGGATCGCACCCGGGCCGATGATGACGATGAACAGCGCCGGGAAGAGGCACAGCAGCAGCGGAAAGAGGATCTTCACGGTCACCTTCTGGGCCTGCTCCTCGGCGCGCTGCCGGCGCACCACCCGCATCTCCTTGGTCTGCTCGCGCAGCACGCCGGAGATGGGCAGGCCCATCCGGTCGGCCTGCACCAACGCGCTGACGAAGTTCTTCACCTCGGCGGCCGTGGTGCGTTCGCCGAGCGCGGAGAAGGCCTCGGCCCGGGACTTGCCGATCTGGATCTCGGAGAGTACGCGGGCCAGCTCGCCGCCGATCGGCCCGTCGACGTTGCGAGCCACCTGGAGCAGCGCGGCGTCAAAGCCCTGGCCGGCCTCGACGCAGACGGTCAGCATGTCGAGCGCGTCGGCGAGACCCTTGCGCACCTGCTCGGTGCGCTTGAGGGCGAGGTTGTACAGCAGCAGGTCCGGCAGGTAGAACCCAGCAAGCGCACCGACCCCGCCGAAGAGCAGGCCCCGGAGCGCGAAGCCTCCGAACAGCAACCCGAGGCCGGCGAGCGCGAGCATGCCCACGCCCTTGGCGGTGAGGAACCGCTCCGGGGTCCACGCCGCCGGGTTGCCCGCGCGGTCAAGGTTGCGGGTGATCCGCTCGCCGGTGCCCGATGGGGACAGCCGGGTGGCGACCGCGCGACAGCCGGCGAGCACCGGCTCGAGCAGCCGAGTCCGTGCGTCAAGCTGTGAGGTGACCGCGGTGCGGGTGCCCACGCGGCTCTCGATGAGCTGCAGCGAGCGAGCCACCCCGGTGGTGCCCCAACTCGCCGAGATGGCGACGAACACGACAATGACGGTGGCAGCGCCGATGGCGATAGCCGCAAGCAGAACGATCATGGCTCAGACCTCGATCTTGACGACGTTGCGCATCCAGACAAGCCCGATGAGCAGCGCGACGATACCGACACCGCTCATCATCAGACCGAGCCCTCTGGTCCAGAGGAGGCTGACGTACTCGTAGTTCGTCTTGCAGCTGTACAGGAAGATGCCGATCGGTAGCGCGAGCAGAATGTATGCCGAGAGTCGGCCCTCGGCCGAGAGGGTGCGCACCTGGCGTTTGAGCATCTGCCGTTCGCGCAGCGTCGCGGCCGTGGTGCGCAGCGTCTCGGCCAGGTTGCCGCCGACCTCCCGCTGGATGCCGATCGACATGGTCACCCACTTCATGCTGTCGCTGCCCATCCGCTGGGCCACCCGATCCAGCGCCACGTTGATGTCGGCGCCGATCCGGGTCTCAGCGAGCGCGCGGGAGAACTCCTTGGCGGCCGGCTCGGCGCCGTCCCGGGCCACCCCGTCGAGCGCCTGGGGGAAACTGAAGCCGCTGGAGAGCCCGGAGGCGATGATTGTCATCACGTCGGGCAGCACATCGTCGAACCTGTTCTGGCGCCGCTTCGCCTTCCAGCGCAGCCAGACTGCCGGAAGAAACACCCCGAGGACGAGGCCGGCGAGGAACCCGAGGATGCCGCCGAGCAGCACCAGGGCAAGCGCGAGGAACGCGACGACCGACACGACCCGCAGCACGAACCACTCGCCTGGGCGCCAGGGCAGGTCGGCCCGGTCGAGCAGCTCGACGGTCCTGCTGGTCGACTCGCGGCCGGCCATGACCTTCTCGCCGAGTCCGACGAGCTGGTCCGAGATGGCCGCGGTCTGCGAGCTGGGGCGAACCGTCCGGCGCCGCTCGGCGCCGGTGCCGTAGGCGTCGATCTCGGAGAGCCGGTCGTGCCGCGCCGACCGCAACGCCGGTGCCGCGGCCACGATGACGAAGACCACCAGCGCCACGCCGATCAGGATGGCCGCGACAGGCAGCAGCCAGGTACTGGTCGTGATCGGCGTTGAGGCCGAAGAGGCCTGTGCTACCTCGGGTTTCGCATTCGCGGGGCCGAGCAGGAGGCTCGTGGAGGTCTCGAACGCGGTGCCGCCGGCGGTGCCGGTGAGCCGCAACTCGGAGCGGCCGGCTGCCTCGGCGGGGCGCTGCACCTCCCAGCGCACCTGGGTGGCCAGCGAGGTGGCTGAGTTGGTGAACGCCGCGCTCACCTGCGCCTTGTCGGCCGCCGGCACCATGCTGCCCCGGCCGGCGGTGGCCAGCTCCTGGAGGGTGGCGCGGGCCGCGGCGTCGTTGGTGAACGCCACCACGTCGAGGCGTAGTTGCGCCGCACGCACCGCGTCGAGGGCGGCGCGTCGCTCGGCAGCCGCAGCCGCCGACGCCTTCGGCACGGTGTTCACTCCGTCACCGAGCAGCACGATGCTGCGGTCGCCCTTGCCCTGGAGCAGGCCGACGGCGCTGCGCACACCACCGAACAGCGCGGTCTCGCCGCCGGACTTAAGCCCGGCGACAACTTGCTGCACGGCGGCGTGGTCGACCGTGGGGCGCAGCCGCACCTGCACGCCGTCGGCGAACGAGACCACCCCCACGGCCACGTCATCCGGGACTGCACCGAGGTAGGTGGCCACTGCGGAGCGGACGACCGCCATCCCGGTGTCGCCCATCGAGCCGCTGGTGTCGATGACGAGGACCGCGGTGCGCCGGGCCTTCTCGACCGCAGATATCTCGACGTCGACCGGCGCACCACCGAGCTCGGCGGCCAGGCCGCTGCTGTCGATGGCGAGCGGGACGGTGCCGGCACGTACCGACAGCAGACCGCTGGCCCCGGCCGCGTCGACCGTGACGTCAGTAAGGGTGGCCACCGGCGCCTCCGCGGCGACCGCGGGGTCAACCGCCAGAAACGCCGCACCAACCGCGATGCCGAGCGCCGCGAGACCGCGGGCCAGCCGCTGCGCCGGGCCGATGACCGGGCTCGTCGGAACCAGCAGTGCCCGGCTCATCGGAGTGAGAAGAGGGTCGGGGGCAGCTCGATGCCCTGGTCGGCAAGGTCCTGGGCGAACTTCGGGCGCAGCCCGGTGCTCTTCAGCCCGCCGCGGAACTTTCCGCGCTCGTCGCGGCCGGCGGCGTAGTCGAAGGTGAAGATGTCCTGGAGGGTGATGACGTCGCCCTCCATGCCGACCACCTCGGTCACGGCCACGACCTTGCGGGTGCCGTCCTTGAGGCGGGCCTGCTGGATGACCAGGTCGACCGCACCCGCCACCTGCTCACGGATGGCGCGCACCGGCAGGTCGACGCCAGCCATCAACACCATCGTCTCGAGCCGGGCGATGCTGTCCCGTGGGGTGTTGGCGTGCACCGTGGTGATCGAGCCGTCGTGGCCGGTGTTCATCGCCTGGAGCATGTCGAGCGCGGCGCCGTCACGCACCTCGCCCACGACGATGCGGTCCGGCCGCATCCGGAGGCTGTTGCGCACCAGGTCGCGGATGGCGATCTGGCCCTTGCCCTCGATGTTCGGGGGGCGGGACTCCATCCGCAGCACGTGGTCCTGGCGCAGCTGCAGTTCGGCGGCATCCTCGATGGTGACGATGCGCTCGT
>JBOFLG010000186.1:0-6868 GCA_051657745.1 Dermatophilaceae bacterium
ATGACCATCCCTAGTAACCGCACCCACCAGACACTCGACGACGATCGCCACCACGACCCATCGATTCCCGGCCCCACCAACTACCGACACCCCAACCTCATCACGACCCTCCGCACCACCGTCACCAGGCTGCTCAGACGTGTTCTGTGGGTTGATCGGCAAGTCGGCGTGACATGAAGGTGCCACCACAGGGTGGGTGATCGCTGACGTCGCCGACCTGTCAGGGGCCCTTGTCACGATGCCTGCCGAGGATCTGTTCGTCGACACCTACGTCCTGGTCGATGACCTGATCACGAACGAACTGGTGGTGATCCCGACCCCCCGGTCCGGTCCCTGGCTGTTCGGACGCCGAGATCATCACGATCGCGCTGGTCAGACACGTCGTGACCCGGCGTAGCGAGACCGGGTCCCTGGACTGGCCCGAACGACCTGTGCGCCCGTTTCGGTCGCGACGCCGCGCACGGGGTGTGGTTCTAGTGTTCGCAGATAGGTCAGGATGGCCGCGTGAATCGACCCAATACCGCGCCGCTGCCGCGTCGCCTCCTTGCTGAAGCGGTCGGCACCGGTCTCCTCGTCGCAGTGGTTGTGGGGTCGGGCATCGCCGCGCAGCAACTCTCGCCGGATGACGCCGGCCTGCAGTTGCTCGAGAACGGGATCGCCACCGCGTTCGGCCTCACCGTGATCATCCTCCTCGTCGGACCGGTCTCCGGCGCTCACCTCAACCCCGTTGTCTCGCTGGCCGATTGGTTCCTCGGAAGGCGCACCGCCGCGGGGCTGAGCCTCCCTGAGGTCGGTGCCTACACGCTCGCCCAGGGGGTCGGGGCGGTGGCCGGCGCCGTCCTGGCCGCCGTGATGTTCGGCATCCCCACCGCGTGGTCGACCACGGGCCGGGCGACCGCCCCGCACCTCGTCGCGGAGGTGGTGGCCACCGCCGGGCTGGTCGCCTTGGTGTTCGCGCTCACCCGCAGTGGGCGCGGTTCGCTCGCCGCCCCGGCGGTCGGCGCGTACATCGGTGCGGCGTACTGGTTCACCAGTTCGACCGCATTCGCCAACCCGGCAGTGACGGTCGGCCGGATTTTCTCGGACAGTTTCGCCGGCATCGCGCCGGCGTCCGCGCCGGCGTTCGTCGGTGCGCAGCTCCTGGGCCTGGTGGTCGGGGTCGCCCTGACCGTCGCGCTCTACCCTGATGCCGCCGCGCGATCCGGCGACGTCCCGCCGTGCCCGCCATCGACCGAGGAGACCCGATGACCCCCACCGACGACCGACCCTCGGTGCTGTACGTGTGCGTACACAACGCCGGCCGCTCGCAGATGGCCGCCGCGTACACCCACCACCTGTCCGGGGGCGCGGTCGAGGTGCGCTCGGCCGGCTCGGCCCCGGCCGACCAGATGAACCCCGCCGCCGTGGCGGCGATGGCCGAAGAGGGCATCGACATCACCGCCGAGGTGCCGAAGGTACTGACCGCGGATGCAGTGCAGGCCAGTGACGTGGTGGTCACGATGGGATGCGGCGATACCTGCCCGATTTTTCCCGGCACGCGGTACGAGGACTGGTCACTCGAGGACCCCGCCGGTCAGGGCCTCGACTCGGTCCGTTCGATCCGCGATGACATCAAGCGCCGGGTGCTTGCCCTGCTCAACGATCTCGGCGTCGACCCGATCACCGGCTGATCTCCGCACTCGGTGGCCGGCCCCGCGACCCCGGTCGGACCCGGCCGTTGCGCGCGAGGAGGTGCCAGGCGGTTCATGCGACCGGCTGGATGAGGCGCGCGATTCCGGCGAGCACCTCGGGCGCGACGCGGTAGTGCACCCAGGTGGCCTCCTTGCGGCTGGTCAGCAGCCCGGCTTCGCGGAGCTTCTTGAGGTGGTGGCTGACCGTCGGCTGGGACACACCGACATCGGGGACGTCGCACACGCACAGTTCGCCGCGCTGAGCGGAGGCGATCATCGAGAAGATCCGCAGGCGCACCGGGTCGCCGAGCGCCTTGAACATCGCCGCCGCCGTTTCGGCCTGGGCTGCGCTGAGCGGCTGGCGGGTCAGTGGCGGGCAACACGCGACATCCGACACGAGATCGGGCGTGGTCGCGGTGTCGGGTGCGGTTGCCGTCTCGAGCGGGGGTGCCGGGGCGGTCGCGGTGTCAAGACGTGACCTATTGGTCGATTGGGCCGGGGGTCCGGTGGTCGCAGACGTCATCCGAATATCTTGACAGTTGTCGATACTTCAGCGCACGATGAGCATATATCGACAAGCATCGAATAAAGGAGCTGCCATGTCGGATGTCGCCGCGAACCGCCCACTGCCGAACCCCACCGCCGAGACCGACGGCCCGGTTGTCGTCATCGGGGCGGGGCCTGTCGGCCTGGCTGCGGCGGCCAACGCCGTCGAGCGGGGGGTCGCCGTCGTCGTGCTCGAGCGCGGCGCCCACGCCGGCGCCGCAGTCCGCCAGTGGGGGCATGTGCGGCTGTTCTCGCCGTGGTCCGAGCTCATCGCCCCCGCGGCTCGCCGGCTCCTCGAGCCGACCGGATGGAGTGCGCCGGACCCCGACGCCCACCCGACCGGCGCAGAGTGGGCCGAGGTCTACCTCCAGCCGCTCGCCGATGCGCTCGGCGGCCGGGTCCACTACCGGTCGACCGTCACCGGCGTTGCGCGCCGGGGCCGTGACCGGGTCGTGGACGCGGGGCGCCACCGCCAGCCGTTCACCGTGCACGTCGAGGTCGCCGACGGAGCCGCGATGCGAATCGCCGCCGCTGCGGTCGTCGATGCGTCGGGAACGTTCACCCAGCCGAACCCGCTCGGCGGTGACGGGTACCCAGCCGCCGGAGAGCCGAATGCGACTGAACGGATCGCCTACCGCGTCCCCGACATCAGTGCCGCCGCCGATGTCGCCCGGTATCAGGGGCGCAGCACCGCGGTGGTCGGGGCGGGGCACTCGGCGCTCACCGCACTGCTGGCGTTGACCGCTCTCGCCGAGCGGGTGCCCGAGACCACGATCGTGTGGATTCTGCGCCGGGGTGGGGTCGGTGCCGCGTTCGGCGGAGGCGATGCCGATGAGCTGCCGGCCCGAGGTGCTCTGGGGCTCCGGGCGAAGTACGCCGTCGAGGCCGGCCTCGTTCGGGTCATCACCGGATTCCGCACCGCCACAGTCGATGTCGCGGGCGGGCCGGTCGCTCTGCGCAGTGCGGATGGTGAGGTCGTCACCGGTCTCGACGAGATTGTCGTCCTCACCGGGTTTCGACCTGACCACTCGATCATGACCGAACTGCGGCTCGGCCTCGACGACCGGTTGGAGGCGCCGAGCCGCCTTGCCCCGCTCATCGACCCGAACGTCCACTCCTGCGGCAGCGTGTACCCGCACGGCGCCGCCGAGTTGGCTCATGATGGTGAGCCAGGTGTCTATGTCGTGGGGATGAAGTCGTACGGCCGCGCCCCGATGTTCCTTGCGATGACCGGGTACGAGCAGGTGCGCTCCGTCGTCGCGTCGATCGCGGGCGACCACGAAGCCGCTGCCCAGGTCGAGTTGACCCTCCCGGAGACGGGCGTCTGCGGGGGTGCCGGCCTGTTCGACAGGGACGGTGACGCCGCCGGCGGGTGCTGCTCCGCGGCCGCACCCCAGCGGATCCGGCTCGGCGCCGGCCGTCCTTGACGCGTCGACGCACCTCGGGCATCATCGCAATATGGCGATGAAAACTCCGAACGGCGTTGATCTTCCGGATGCCGGCCTTGACGTTCCGGAGACTGGTCCCGACGTGGTGAGTGGGCGCACCGCCGCGGCGTGCCTATTCCACGGGTTCAGTGACCCGAACCGGATCGTCATCCTCCAGCACCTGGCGCTCGGTGAGCACCGCGTCGTCGACCTGACGGCCCACCTCGGGCTCGCGCAGTCCACCGTCTCCAAGCACCTCGTGTGCCTGCGCGACTGCGGGCTGGTCACCTCGCGGGCGGAGGGACGGGCCACGGTCTACTCACTCAACCACGCGGCCGAGCTGATGGACCTGTGGGCCGCGGCCGAGCGGCTGCTCGCCCGTACCGGCGACCGGGTCGCCCTCTGCGACAGGTACGGGGCCGACAGCCTGCACACCGGGGAGCCGGCGCGATGACCGCCCTCATCGCGGGTGGCCCGTCGCGGTGACCGTCGGCGTCACGCGCCATCCGCTGAGCGCGTCCGACCGCCAGCGACTCGGCCGGCGCGCCCAGCTGCTCGCCGGCGCCTCGGTGGCCTACAACGTCGTCGAGGCCGCCATCGCGATCACCGCCGGTGTCGTCGCCGGGTCCGTGGCCCTGGTCGGGTTTGGCTTGGACTCGGTTGTCGAGGTGTCCTCCGGCCTGGTCATCCTGTGGCAGTTCCGACACCGGCTGCCCGAGGCGCGAGAGCGCACCGCGCTGCGGCTCATGGCGTTCTCGTTCTTCGCCCTCGCCGCCTACGTCGGCGTAGAGTCCGGGCGAGCCCTGGTCGGCGGCCGTGAGCCCGACACCTCCACCGTCGGCATTGGCCTCGCTGCTGCGTCCTTGGCGATAATGCCCGCCCTGTCCTGGGCGCAGCGTCGCACCGGTCGTGCTATCGGCTCCAACGCAGTGGTCGCCGATGGCACCCAGACCCTGCTGTGCACCTACCTCTCCGCGGTGCTGCTCCTCGGGCTCCTCCTGAACGCCACGCTCAGCTGGTCCTGGGCCGATCCGGTAGCCGGCCTCGTCATCGCCGCAGTCGCGGCCCGCGAGGGCCGTGCCGCCTGGCGAGGCGAGGGCTGCTGCGGGCCGACATCGGGCCACGCGGCATCCGAAGACGTAGCGGCCGGCGCCGACGAGCACCCTGACAGCGACTACGGCTGTTGCGCCCCGCCGTCGTCCTCAGCTGGAGGCGCCGACCCCGGAACTCGCCGCGCCCCGCCGCGCCGCTCCGACCGCTGAACCGGCGCTGCGATCATCCAGGCCATGGACATCCTCCGGTCGGTCATTCTGTTCGCCGCTGCGGCCGTCGCCGAGATCGGCGGCGCCTGGCTGATCTGGCAGGGCGTCCGAGAACATCGCGGATGGGTGTGGATCGGTGCCGGGGTGATCGCGCTTGGCCTCTACGGGTTCGTCGCAACGCTGCAGCCCGACGCGAACTTCGGCCGGATCCTCGCCGCGTATGGCGGGGTGTTCGTGGCGGGCTCGCTGCTGTGGGGGATGGCGGTCGACGGCTTCCGCCCGGACCGCTACGACGTCACCGGCGCGTTTCTGTGCCTCGTCGGGGTGGCGGTCATCATGTACGCACCGCGAGCCGCGTGAGCCGCGTGAGCCGCGTGAGCCGCCTGAAGTGCCTGGCTGTGGCCGGTGGTGGCCGGCCCGCACGGCGGGGTGGCTGGCCCGCACGGCGGGGTGGCCGGCCCGCACGCCGGGGTGGCCGGCCCGCACGCCGGGGTGGCATCAGGCCGGCGGTCGACCTCAGCCGAGGTCGATGCGGATGCCGGTCAGTTCTGCACTGCGCTCCCAGAGGTCCGCGGCCAGCGACTCGTCACGGGCGAGCGCGGTGAGCTGCGCCGGCCCGACCGGCCCCCGAGTTTCGCGGAGCAGCGCCGGGCCGGTGTAGCTCCCGGGTTCGGCGACCACCGCCGCGTACAGCACCGCCTCCGCGCCGCGATCCGCCTGCGGGAACAGCAGCCGGGTGGCGACCGCTCCAACCCGACCCATCAGCTGGTTCGAGCCGAGGCCGTCGGGGCTGGCCACGAGGTTGGTGGCAGTGATGCCCGGGTGTGCCGCGGTCGACGTCAGGGCGGACCCGGCGGCAGTCGCCCGCCGATGCAATTCCATCGCGAACAGGACGTTGGCGAGTTTCGACCGCGCGTAGGCCCGGGCCGGGGAGTAGCCCTGTGCCGGGTTGCCGTCGAGTACTGCGGCGTCGCCCTGCCGGTGCGCGATCGATGACACGGTCGTGACCCGCGGCGCGGGTGCCGCGAGCAGCCGCGGTAGGAGCAGCCCGGTCAGCGCGAAGTGGCCCAGATGGTTGGTGCCGAACTGCAGCTCGAACCCGTCGGCGGTGGTGCGGTGCTTGGGCGGGGTCATCACGCCGGCGTTGTTCACCAGCAGGTCGAGTGAGCCGTCGAGGCGGCTGGCGCACTCGCGCACCGACTCCAGCGAGGCCAGGTCGAGCTGCTCCACGGTGACCTGTCCGCGTGCTCCCATGGCCCGGATGCGGTCGGCCGCCACCCGGCCCGCCTCGACGTTGCGTACCGCGAGGATGACGTCGGCCCCGACGCGGGCCAACTCGCGGGCCTCGACGAGCCCGATCCCCGAGTTGGCGCCGGTGATCAGCGCGCGGCGGCCGGAGTGGTCGGGCAGGTCGGCAGCGGTCCAGCGGCTCACGGGGTCTCCTCGTCTCGGTTCGCACCCGGCATCCGGCATCCGGCATCCGGCACCCGGTGCACTTGATGATGTCTACGCGCAGTGCGGGTCAGTCGTTCCGGTTGTCGTCGGCCGGAGCGCTGCGCTGCCGGTCGCGGCGTGATGAACGAGGCGAGAGCGCGGATGGCGCGACGCCCACCGATTCAGCCAGCAACGGCGCGTCCATGCACCGGCGCTGATCGATGCCGACCTGGCATCGGCCGTACGAGGGCTGCTGCTGACCTCGAAGCCAGCGATCCAGATCACCGTCGAGCGCGCCGCACAGATGCTCGACGACGTCGCGGACCTTCCTCTCGTGCGCTACCCGATGCAGCCCGACCAACGACGAGTGTGTGCGCTGCGGGACAACTCCACCGCCTACGACGCCTTTTACCTGGCATTGGCCGAGTCGCTCAGCGTTCCGCTCCTCACCGATGACCGAAAGTACGAGAAGGCTCCGGCGCAGTCGGTCACCATCAGACCTGGTCATAGCGGCTCGTCCGGCGCACGG
>JBOFLG010000187.1:0-6358 GCA_051657745.1 Dermatophilaceae bacterium
CACGCCCGGATGACGCGAGTGCCACGCGCGCCCAGCGGAGCGGCGCACCTGACGGCGGTGGGCCCGCACCGGTGGCCGCGCTCACCGACCACGACGGCCAGCCTGCCATTCGCTCCAGCCTGCCATTCGCCGCTGCCGGGCACGCATTCTCCGGTGCCGTTCGCACACCCGCCGAACGGAACGTCGACCGCGCTACCGTCAGATCATGACCACGGTGCTGGCGATTGACCAGGGCACCAGCGGCACGAAGGCGATCGTCATCGATGCTTCGGGTGCGGTACTCGCCGCCGCGGAGGTTGACCTGCGCCCGCGCTATCTCGCCAGCAGTGCCGTGGAGCAGGACCCGGAGGCGCTGTTCGACTCGGTGCTCACCGCCGGGCGGCGGGCCGTCGCCGACGCCGGGGTACCCGTGGATGCCGTGGCGCTCGCCAACCAGGGCGAAAGCGTGCTCGCCTGGGACGAGGCCACCGGGCGGGCGCTCACCCCAATCCTCGTCTGGCAGGACCGCCGCGCCGAGGCATGGTGCCGCCGCCACTCCGACCGGCGCGACCGCGTGCACGAACTCACCGGCCTCGAGCTCGACCCGTACTTCTCGGCTCCAAAGATGCGCTGGCTGCGCGACACCCACACGACCAAGGGCGTGGTCACCACCACCGACACCTGGATCATCCACCGGCTCTGCGGCGCGTTCGTCACCGACTCGGCCACCGCGAGCCGCTCGCTGCTGCTCGACCTCGACGAGGTGGCCTGGTCGCCAGAACTGCTGCAGCTGTTCGGCCTTGAGCACGAGCGCCTCCCGAGCATCGTCGACAGCGACGAGATCGTCGGCGAGACAACCCTGTTCGGGTCCCGGATGCCGGTGGCCGGCCTGCTGGTCGACCAGCAGGCCGCACTCCTCGCCGAGGCCTGCCTGGAGTCCGGCACCGCCAAGTGCACGTTCGGCACCGGCGCATTCCTGCTCGCTCAGACCGGCCGCGCGCCGGTGCGGTCGGCCTCGGGGCTCACCTCGTCGGTGGCCTGGACCCTCGGCGGGCACACGTCGTACTGCCTCGACGGCCAGGTGTACACCGCGGCCTCGGCGGTGCGCTGGGCCATCGACACCGGCCTGCTCGACTCCGCCGACCGCCTCGACGACGCCGCCGCGCCGAGTAGCGAGGGCGTGATCGTCATCCCCGCCTTTGCCGGCCTCGCCGCACCGTGGTGGCAGCCCACCGCCACCGCCACGGTCAGCGGGCTGCGGCTGAGCACCCAGCCAGCCCACGTCATCCGGGCCCTGGTCGAGGGCATCGCCTGCCAGGTCGCCGAACTGACCGCGCTGGTCGGCACCGACACCGGCGTGCCGCTCACCCGGCTCCGGGTCGACGGCGGCCTGACCCGCTCGGCGGCGCTGATGCAGGCCCAGGCCGACCTGGCGCAGGTGCCGGTGGAGGTGTACCCGTCCGCGCACGCGACCCCGCTCGGCGCCGCCGCCTGTGCCCGTCTCGCCCTCGCGGATGACGCCGACCTCGCCACCGTGGTCGGCGGCTGGACCCCGGACCGCACCTACAAACCGCAGTGGTCGGCGGACCGTGCGCAGAGCCATCTCGACCGGTGGCACCGGTTGGCCGATACCGTTCTGGCCCAGGAGCGCTCGTGACCCACCAGGCCGAAGACCACCGTGCCTCGGTTGTCGATGTGGCGGTCATCGGCGGCGGCGTGGTCGGGGCGGCGATCGCCCGCGAGTTCGCCGGCACCCACGCCACCGTCGCGGTCGTCGAGGCGCGCGCCGACGTCGGCGACGGCACCAGCAAAGCCAACACCGCCCTCCTGCACACCGGGTTCGACGCCACCCCGGGAACGCTCGAGTCGCAGCTGGTCGCCCGGGGCTACGACCTCCTCGGCGCCTACGCGGCGGCAACCGGCATCCCGATCGAGCGCACCGGCGCCCTGCTGGTGGCCTGGACCGACGAAGAGGTCGCCGGCCTGCCCGTGCTGCGCCGTAAGGCCGAGGCAAACGGGTACCGGGACTGCGAGATCGTGGACGCCGCCGAGGTCTACCGCCGAGTCCCGAGGCTGGGCCCCGGAGCGCTCGGCGGGATGACGGTACCGGGCGAGTCGGTCACCTGCACCTGGACCACCACGCTCGCGCTCGCCACCGACGCGACCCGGCGCGGCGCCCGCCTGCTCCTGGAGCGCCCGGTCACCGGAGTGCGCGTCGAGGACGACCACACCGTGCTCGCCACGCCGCGCGGGGAGGTGCGGGCCCGGTGGGTGGTCAACGCTGCGGGCTTGGGCGCCGACGTCGTCGACCGGCTCTTCGGGCACGACCGGTTCATCGTGACCCCGCGCCGCGGCGAGTTGCTCGTGTTCGACAAGCTGGCCCGCGCCGATGTGCCGCTGATCGTGCTGCCGGTGCCCTCCGCCGTTGGCAAGGGGGTGCTGGTGAGCCCCACGATCTACGGCAACGTGATGCTCGGGCCGACCGCCGAGGACCTCGACGACACGGCGGCCACCGGCACCTCCGAGCGCGGGTTCGCGTTCCTGCTCGAGAAGGGCCGCCGCCTGATGCCGCACCTGCTCGATGACGAGGTCACCGCGGCGTACGCGGGCCTGCGGGCAGCGATCGACCACGGCGACTACCTCGTGGAACTCGACATCGAGCGTCGCTACCTGCTGGTCGGCGGCATCCGCTCGACCGGCCTCACCGCGGGGATGGCGATCGCCGAGCACGTGCGGGAGTTGCTCGCTGGCGCCGGCTTCGCCCCGCCCGGCCGCGATGACCTGCCACCACCGCCGCGGATGCCGAACCTCGGCGAGTCGTTCACCCGGCCGTACCAGGACGCTGACCGGATCACCGCGGATGCCGCCTACGGCACCGTGGTGTGTTTCTGCGAGCGGGTCACAGCCGGCGAGATCCGCGACGCCTTCACATCCGACCTCCCGCCTGTCGACCTCGATGGGCTGCGGCGCCGGACCCGGGCCCTGAACGGCCGCTGCCAGGGGTTTTACTGCGGGGCCGCAGTACGTGGCCTGCTCGCCGATCACCGCGCGGCCCAGAACCAGCAGCCGACGGGCCGGCCAGCCCGCGACCCGGGCCACGACCAGGGGTCTGGGCCAGGCCGGGACCCGGCCAAAGACGCCGACCGCGACCCGTCCCGCGACGCCACCGGCGATGCCGACGACCCAACCCGTGGGGCCAGGGCATGACCGCGGCACCCGACCGCGTCGCCGTGGCGATCGTCGGGGGCGGGCCGGCCGGCCTCACCGCCGCGATCGCGCTCGCGCCCGACGTCGCCGGCCGGGTGCTCGTACTCGATCGTGAGGCCGAGACCGGCGGCGTCCCCCGGCACAGCGACCACCTCGGCTACGGCATCCGGGACCTGCACCGATTCATGTCCGGGCCGGCCTACGCACGGCGGCTCACCGCGATGGCGCGAGACGCCGGCGCGGCCTTGGAAACCCAGGCGATGGTGACCGGATGGGCCGGCGACCGGCAGCTCGAGGTGACCTCACCCCGAGGGCGCCGGGTCATCGAGGCGGATGCCGTCATCCTCGCCACCGGTGCCCGGGAACGGCCCCGCGCGGCCCGCCGGATCCCGGGCGACCGGCCGGACGGTGTTTACACCACCGGCGAACTGCAGAACCTCGTGCATCTGCGCCACGCCGCGGTCGGGCGGCACGCAGTCATCGTCGGCGCCGAACTGGTCAGCTGGTCGGCCGTGCTCACCCTGCGCGAATCCGGCTGTGCGGTCGCGGCATTGGTGAGCACCTACCCCCGCTCCGAGGCGTACGCCGCGTTCGCCCTGACCGGGCGCGCGGTGCTGCGCGCCCCGGTGATCCCGCACAGCCGGGTCACCCGCATCGACGGCACGAAGCACGTGCGGTCGGTGGAGATCGAGGACCTCCGCACCGGCCGCCGACGGCAGATCGCGTGCGACACCGTGGTCACCACCGGCGACTGGGTACCCGACCACGAGTTGCCGCGGCTGGCCGGTCTCGACCTCGACCCGGCTACCCGCGGGCCAGTCGTGGACAGCTCACTCGCAACCTCCCAGGCCGGGGTGTTCGCGGTCGGGAACGTCGTGCACCCGGTCGACACCGCCGACGGTGCGGCGCTCGACGGCCGTCACGTCGCTGCCGCCGTACGCACCTGGCTCGACCGGGCCGTCTCCCCGACCCCGCCGACGGCCCGTCTTGAGGTGCGTGCCGCGCGCCCGTTCCGCTGGGTCACCCCGCAACGAGTAGCCCCAGGCGTCGGCGCACCCCGTGGACACCTGCTGCTGTGGACCGACGAGTACCGCCGGCTTCCCGTCATCCGAGCAGTTCAGGCTGGCACCGAGGTCGACCGAGTCCGGGTCGCCTGGCCCGCAGCACCCGGGCGGATCTTCCGGGTACCCGAAGGCGTCCTCGCCGGCGCCCACCCCGACCGCGGCCCGGTCACGCTGCACCTGTAGACCGACGCCGGATTCCACGCAGTCGGGCGATGCGCTCCTGATCACGCGCGGCTGCACCGACCGGTTGAATCCGCCGTTGTCTGAGGTGCCCCGAACTTCCCGGGTGACTGTTCAGGTGGTGGTGGGGATCCAGACGTTTCCCATGGTGAGATCGGTGAGGACGTCGAAGGGTTGGCGGCCGTGTTTGGTGGCGGTGGCGAGGTAGGCGCGCATGGCGGCGAAGTCCTGTGCGCCGATGAGGGTGCGCATGCCGCCGGAGACTTTCTGTTTGATCTTGGCCATGCGGATCTCCCGCTCGGCTTGGTTGTTGTCGAAGCCGATGCGGGGGTCGGTGGCGCTCGCGGGTCAGAGCGTGTCGGCCTCGGCCAGGAGCGCGGCCGCCCGGCGCACCATGCCTCGGGCCTTCTCGACGGTGATGAGCGATGACGAGTAGTGCGCCGCATCCTTGTCCGCGAGCAGACGCCTGAACTTGGCAGGCAGGGTCCGGTCGCGTAGCGAGACATCCTCCAGCAGACTCACCGCCTGCGCATGATCCTGGCCTCGACTCCATTTCTTGAGCTTGAGCCCACAGATGGCGTCTGCGGCGGCGATACCCGCCAGGACGGCTAGTGCCGCCGCCACATGGGCTTCTCGACGGTCCTCGGTGAGAACGAGCTCGGCGACCTCGAGGAAGGCACGTGCCTGGTCTCGGCGTGCGCGGCATTCCGCCGGCGTACACGTCACGACGCGGCCAGAGGCACGCGGGCTCATCGCACGCTCCGGAGCACGTCGAGGATCCGCTCGCCGTGCACGTGGATGTCGTCGGCCCTCCACGAGTCGACCAGCGGGTCGGCGTCGCGAGCCATCTGCCCGAGCTCATCGGGCGCGAGGTCGACGACCTGCGCGTCGTTCCCGGTCCATACCCGCAGCCGTCGTTCGAGGTTGTCGATCTGGTCCAGCCACGTGTCCTCGTCGGATGGCTTCAGGGTCGACGGGCGGACGAGCAGGATGTCGATATCGCTGTCGGAGTCGGCGGTGCCCCGAGCGAACGACCCGAACAGGCCGGCATGCGCCGGCTCGACCCGCCAGCCGGCCACCTCGGCTCGAATCCGCTGGAACAGCTCGTCCCGCAGCACGGAGAGCGCCACGATCTGACGGGCCACCAGGTGCTCGCGGTTGAGTCGATACACGGGATAGCGCGCCGTCGTCTCGACCGACACCACTCCCTGCCGGACCAGGCGCGCCAGCACCTTGCGAACGCCTTCGTCGCTACCCCGCTCGCAACGGCGGTGCACCTCGGCTGCGGTGCACCATCCGGTGGTCGCGGCGAGCACCTGAAGCACGGCGGCATCAAGGGTCGGCGTGATGGTGGCGAACGGGTTGGACAGATCCACGCCGCCATGGTCCAAGAATAGTTGGTCTAAGTCAACTTTAGTTGGAATGCTCCAGAAGCCGCCCGTCACGGCGAGCTGAGCGCGGGCCCCGTCAGGTGGTGCCGGGCTGACTCTTCGCGTTCGAGCCGGTCAGCTTACGGCCGGTCGGCTGCAGCGGGTCGTACACGTAGCCCACCACGGTGCGGTAGCCGCTCGACCATTCGTCCTCGCCTGGGAAGTAGAAGCCGCCGTTGAGCAACGAATCGCGGAAGGGTCCGCGCTTGAAGGCGGCGACGCAGACGTCCAAGCTGGCCTTCTCCACCGCGGGGTAAACGGCCAGGTCGAGGTGGCCGGTGTCATCTACTCGACTGGGCTGCAACGCACCACAGCCACGACCGAGGCCACCCACCTACTGATGCGCTACGCCTTCGACACCCTCGGCTATCGCCGCGTCGAGTGGAAGTGCGACTCGATGAACGAGCCGTCCCGGCGCGCCGCCATCCGGCTCGGATTCACCGTCGAGGGCACGTTCCGCCACCACATGGTGACTCGCGGACGCACCCGTGACACCAC
>JBOFLG010000188.1:0-17395 GCA_051657745.1 Dermatophilaceae bacterium
TGCCCAACGGCGACGACCCGGCCGGCGTCATCGGTGATCACACAGCCGACGCGCGGGTTGGGGTCAGCCTCCGGGCCACGCAGAGCGGCGTCGAGCGCCTGCTGCATCGGCGCGGTCTGGGTGTGCATCGGGCCTGCCCTTGTGCCTCGAACCGGGGACGGTCTGGTGGCTCCGGGCGGAGGGCGGTAGCGCGGGCACACCGAGGTGCGCCGCCACGACGGCCGTCGCTGGGACCGGCGGTCTCGGCGACACGTGCTGCCTACCATCCGGACTTTCACCGTCGGTCCCGGAGTTCCACCGGGTCAACCGGCCGCTGGCTGCGGCCGGGTCGCGGACTGTCACCGCCGGTTCGGAATTACACCGACCCCGGAGCACGTCAGCGACCAGTATGCCGCAGTGGTCCAGTGGCCTCGGCGGAGCGACCTGTGCGGTCCCTCACCCGGTGGTCGTGGCGGCCCGCGCCGCCGGCAGGGTCGCGGCGATTCCGGGGATCACCACCAGAGCGACCCCGAGATGCATCAGCACCAGCCCAAGCGCTGAACTGGTGTCGGCAGCGCCGCCGAACGGGGAAATACAGGACACCGCAGTGAGGACCGTGGTGAGCCGTACCCAGGTGCGCTTCGGCCGGCCAACGCGCCGCTGCAGCACCTCGGCAATCCCCCAGCCCACAAGCCCACCGATGACCGAGGAGATGAGCACGGCGACGACCGGGATCTCGCGCGCCGCATCGCCGCTGTTGGCGCGGAGCACCATGCCGCCGATCGGCACGAGGAGCACCCAGACGAGCAGACCCGCCACCGCGCCGCCGCCCACCGCGAGAGCACGTCGGGAGATGGTGCTGGAACCGGTGGTCGTGGTCACGAGAGACTCCCTGATCGGCGAACTGATGGGATCTACCGTACGACCGGATGACGGATCCGTCGCCTGCCGTGCGACGAACGGTCGCCCCGGCTCGGGTTCAGCCCTCGACAACCAGCCCGATGGCGAGCAGGATGCCGCCGGCGGCCTCCAGGTCGAGGCGCAGGCCCCGGACCCGGTTCTCGGCCGGGTCGAACGCGTACCCGTGGGCACCGAGCAGCGACGCCTCGCGCAGGTCGGTACCGGCAAAGGTGGCTCCGGCCAGGTCGCTCCCGGCGAAATCGACCCGCCGGAGGTCGGCCTCACCGAAGTCGACATCGCGCAGCGAGCAGGACGAGAACCGCGAACGGGCGGCGACGGAGTCGCGGAACGTGCCGAGGTCGAGCCGGCACCGATCGAACTGCCAGGGGCGAGCCGACAACGGGGACGGGCGGGCCCGAGCCCACGAGACCGCGAGCGCCTTGCAGTCCACGAAGCGACAGTCCTGGAACACCGAACTGTCGAGGTCAGCCATCGACAGGTTGCACCCGGTGAAGACACAGTCGGTGAAGCGGCATCCGCGCACCACCGCCTTCTCCAGCATCGACCCGGTGAGCCGGCAACCCTCCAACTCCACCCCGTCGAGCACCTCGCCGGGCCGCAGACCATCGGTGAGGTCGAGATCGGCCGCGTAGCCGTCCGCGCTGGCCAGGCGTGCGGCGAGCGACGTCATCCGGCACGGTGCGCCGTGGCCAGCGCGCGCAACTCGTTGACCGCAGCGGCGGCTGACTCGGCCCCGTAGACAGCCGAGCCTGCGACGAACACGTCAGCCCCGGCCTCGGCGCACTGCCCGATCGTGTCGGCCGACACCCCGCCGTCGACCTGCACCCACACCTCGCCGCCGTGGCGGCGTACCGCCTCCCGCACCTGGCGCACCTTCGGCAACTGGTCGGCCATGAACGACTGCCCGCCGAAACCGGGCTCGACGGTCATCACGAGCACCATGTCGATCTCAGCCAGCAGCCCCGCGTACGGCGCGAACGCAGTGCCGGGCTTCACTGCGACCGCGGCTCGCGCACCCGCTGACCGGATGGCGCGCGCGGTGGCCACCGCGTCACGGACCGCCTCGACGTGGACGGTGACCGAGCCGGCCCCGGCCTCGGCATACTCGGGCGCCCAGCGGTCGGGGTCCTCGATCATCAGGTGGCAGTCGAGCGGCACCGGTGACACCGACACCAGGGCCTCGACCACTGGCAGGCCGAGGGTGAGATTGGGCACGAAATGGTTGTCCATGACATCGACATGCGCCCAGTCGGCGCCCGCGACCGCCTCCAGGTCACGCTGGAGGTTGGCGAAGTCGGCGGCAAGGATCGAGGGCGAAATCTGCACGGCGGCAACCCTACTCGGGCGCACCAACCGGCTCAGGACCGCGCCGTCAGCACGAGTGGGTCACCCTCGGTGACCGCAACGGTGTGCTCGGAGTGCGCGCCGCGAGAGCCGTCGGCGCTGCGGATGGTCCAGCCGTCGGGGTCGGTGACGATCGCAGCACCACCAGCAGTGAGCCACGGTTCGATCGCCAGCACCAGACCGGGCCGCAGCTGCAGCCCTCGCCCCGGCAGCCCGTCGTTCGGCACATGGGGGTCACCGTGCATGATGCGTCCCACCCCATGCCCACCGAACTGGGTGTTGATGTGGTACCCGGACTCGCGAGCGCATGCGCCGATGGTCGCCGAGATATCACCGAGCCGGTTGCCCGGCCGCATCAGGTCGACTGCGGCCTCGAGCGCCCGTTCGGTGGTGGCGATGAGGTCGAGGTCCTCCGCACGGGGGGTGCCCACGACCAGGCTGGTGGCCGAGTCGGCCACCCATCCGTCCACCGAGGCGGCGAAGTCAAGACTGAGCACGTCGCCGTCGCGCAGCCGGTACCGGTGCGGAAGCCCATGCAGCACAGCGTCATTGACCGAGGTGCACAGCACCTTGCCGAACGGCATCGCACCGAACGACGGGTGGTAGTCGACGTAGCAGGACACTGCGCCACGATCCCGGATCAGCTCGGCCGCCAGGCCGTCAAGCTCGAGCAGATCGACCCCGACCTCGGCTGCGGCCCGCAACCGGGTCAGTACCTCAGCGACGAACCGGCCGGCCGGGCGCATCGCCTCGACCTCGGCCGGGGTGAGTATCTCGATCATCGTGGGTCAGGCTAACCGGCCCCACCGGTGGCCCGCTCGGCCGTTCTGCGTAGCAGTGCCAGAAACATCGCGTCCGTGCCATGAACGTGCGGCCAGAGCTGGACGAACGGGCCGTCACCGAGCCCGGCAAGCGGCGCTCCGGCGGCATCGGTCACCAACGGGCGCGCGTCGACCACCTCCACGTCGCCGCGCCGCTTCAGCACGTCGGACACCACGAACCGAGTCTCCGCAACGTGCGGGCTACAGGTGGCGTACGCGACCACGCCACCCGGCGCCACCGCGTCCAGCGCCGAGCGGAGCAGGTCGCGCTGCAGTGGCCCCAGGGTGCCGAGATCGGCCGGCTGTCGGCGCCAGCGCGCCTCCGGGCGCCGCCGCAGCGCGCCGAGGCCGGTGCACGGCACATCGACGAGCACCCTCGCGTACCCGCCCGGCTCGTCGGCGCCGACCTCGCGCCCGTCGGCGGTGCGCACCTCGACCGACCGGCCCGCGGATGCCGCCCGCTCGCCGAGCGCGGTGAGCGTGGCCCGCACCAACTCAGCGCGGTGTGGGCTGACCTCCACCGCCACCAGGTCCGCAGCGGACTGAATGGCCAACGCGCCGAGCACGCCTGCCTTACCGCCCGGGCCGGCGCACAGGTCCAACCACCGGTTCGGCAGGCCCGGCGGCAACTCCGCTCGGGCCAGTGCGAGGGCGACCAGCTGAGAACCGTCATCCTGCACCGCAGCCCGGCCCTCTCGCACGGCGCAGACGCCACCAGGGTCTCCGGAGCGCAGCACCGCACCGATCGGCGAGGTACCGCTTGGCTCGGCGTCCGCCGCAGCCACCAGTTCCGCAACGGTGGCCAGGCCGGGGCGGGCGACAAGATGCACTCGGGGTGGCTCATTGTCGGCCGCAAGCAGCGCCTCGAGGTGGGTGTCGACGTCATCAGGGCCAGCGTGTTCGTGAGCGAGCAACGCCTGCCGCAACGCGCCGACGACCCACTCCGGATGGGACCAGCGCACCGCGAGCGCGGGTGCTCCCCCGCCGGCCGGCACCACGGCATCCCGCCACTGCTCGACGTCACGCTCGGCGACCCGCCGAAGCACCGCGTTGACCAGACCGCTCACCCCGACGCCCGCCACCGAGCGGGCCAGCCCGACAGTCTGATCGGATGCCGCGTGCACCGGGACGCGCATGCCGAGCAGCTGGTGCGCTCCGAGTCGGAGCACGTCGAGCACCTCGGGGTCGATGCGATCGACCGTACGGTCCGCTGCCGCGGCGATGACCCCGTCGTAGAAGCCCTGCCACCGGATGGTGCCGAACGCGAGCTCGGTGGCGAACGCGGCATCGCGACCGCGGAGCCGATGCCGACGCAGCAGGCTTGACAACTCGAGGTTGGCGTAGGCGCCGCCGGCCACTGCCCGCAGCAACGCGTACGCGGCGAACCGGGTGGGTTCGGCCCGCCGGGTGCGCCCCGAGGGGGCGGTGACGCTGCGAGCCCGAGGGCCGCGCCGTCGCTCTCCGGCATCCTGCGTTCGACTGCCCGGGATTCGGGTGTCCTGCGCACGGGTGTCCTGCGCACGGGTGTCACGGTGGGCCGGTCCGCGGTCCACTCGGTGCCGACCGGTGCGGCCGCGGTCGTCGGGGTTGCGGCTGGTGCCGTCATCGGGGTTGCGATCGTCGGGGTTGCGGCTGGTGCCGTCGTCGGGGCGGTCAGTCACCAAGGTGCTCGCCCCCAGTGATCCGCACGCCCCGAGCCCAGTCCGGCGCCGGCATCCAGGACTTGCCGAGCGGGCCCACCTCGCCCAGCTCGACCGGTCCGGATGCCGTCCCGACGTGCACCGAGCGCTTCGTCACGTGCACCGAACCAGGAGCGAGAGCAGCGAGCCCAGCCAGGTCCGGCAGCGACGGCGTCATCCGCACCGGCCCCACCTTGAGACGCTCACCACGGAAGGTGGTCCAGGCCCCGGGCGCCGGAGTGCAGCCACGCACGTGCCGGTCGACAACATGAGCTGGCAGAGCCCACCGCACGCGAGCCTCGTCGGTGCCGAGTTTGGGCGCGACGCTGACCCCGTCATCCGGCTGAGGAATCGGGGCCAGGGTGCCGCTCTCGAGGCCGTTAAGGGTGGCGATGAGCAGGTCCGCGCCGGCCTGCGCGAGCCGGTCCAGCAGGGTGCCCGCGGTGTCGTCCGGACGCACCGGCTCGGTGAGCGTGCCGTAGACCGGGCCGGTGTCCAGGCCCTCGTCGATCACGAAGGTGGTCGCCCCGGTCACCTCCTCGCCGGCCATCACCGCGCGCTGCACCGGGGCGGCCCCGCGCCAGGCGGGCAGCAGCGAGAAGTGCAGGTTGACCCAGCCATGACGAGGGATCCCACGAGCGGCGCGCGGTACCAGTGCGCCGTACGCCACGACGGGGACACAGTCAGGCGCTATTGCGCGCAACTGATCCAGGAATCTCGGATCCCGCGGGTGCGCCGGGGCAAGCACCTCGAGTCCGTGCCCGAGCGCGACATCCTTGACTGGGGATGACGTGAGCATGCGTCCGCGCCCGGCCCGCGCGTCCGGGCGGGTGACCACGGCGACAACGTCGTGCCGGGAGGCGAGGAGCGCCAGGAGCGAGGGAACCGCAGCCGTCGGAGTACCGGCGAAGACAAGGCGCACCTGCTGAGTCTAGGAGGACCCCGCGGGGCCTCCTGACAGCGCTAGTGTCAGACGATGAACGCGCTCGTGACGCCGCCGGCACCAACCACCGCACCATCAGCAGGCACGACGGCGCCACTCAGCACGGTCCACATCCCGCACCGGGCCTGACCCCGACCCGGTGCCCCGGACCACTCGTGGGCTCCACGCCGTGATACCGCACCCGGACACACCTCACGACCGATGCCGGTCAGCGTGGCCGACACCGATGTGAAACTCTTCGCAACCGTGATGGTGGCACCACAGGCCGACAATCGGGCTCAGTCCGCTAGCGCGACCTCGCGTTCCTCCAACTTCTCGCGCAATTCCTGCTGCATCTTCTCGGTGATCGGGTATCCCCGCATGATGGCTGCGCCGACGAGGCTACAAACGATCGGGCTGAGTACGTAGGTAGACGTCAGGATGAGGCTCTGCGTCTGATCCTGGATGAGTCCGGGCGCGGATTCGAAACTGAATATGTCCAGAAGCCACAGCACCAATGCCGGCCCCAAAGCCAGCGAGAGCTTCGTGACCATTGACCAGGCGGCAAAGAACTGCCCGGTGCGATTCTCTCCCGAGCGCACCCTGTCCAAGTCAATCACGTCGGCCTTCATGGAGTTGGTGAGCGGCGCCACCGCTCCTACCGCAAAGCCAGTGACGGCAATGATCGGGAACAAGTACAGCAAATCTCCCTCCCCGAGAAAGAAGAGGAATGGATTGACTGCCGCCATCAGGATGAGGCTGTACATCCAGGCACGGTGCTTGCCAATACGCTTGGACAACCAGATCCAGAACGGGACACTGGCCAGCCCGGCAATAAAGTTGACAAGAAGCACGCCTATCCCTGCATCCTCCTCGCCAAGCACTCCTCTGACAAAGAAGATGAACAAGGTCGCTGACCCGGCCATCCCAATGAACACGATGAAAAACGCGAACACGAGGCGTTTGAACGGCCCATTGTCGAGCATCAGCCGCAGCCCGCCAGATAGTGCCACGTGCGACGCTGGATGAGTCCGACCCTGGCGTTGCTGCTCCGCGACGCCAAGCACCGACGCGGCGATGGTCGTGGGAAGCAGGATCAACAGCATGATTCCCATGATGGTGATCACTGCCGGCGTACCGCCGTAGCCGAATTGGGTCAACGCCACTACTGGTATCACCTGCGCAACAATCGTCGCAACCAGACCGATACTGGTACGCCAACCGGTGATCCGTGACCGTTCGTTGTAGTCGCTCGACAGCTCAGCCGCCCAGGCGTAGTAGGGGATGAAAATTATGGTCCAGCCGAGCCACAGTATCGACGTGGCGACGAAGAACCAGAGAATGCCGGGGTTTCCTGGCGGAAAAAACAACGCGTACACCCCGAGCATCGCGACAGGCAGCCCCGCCACCATCCATACGCGCCGCCTTCCATGCGTGATTCCGGTGCGGTCGCTCAGGACACCCACAATCGGATCAGTGACGATGTCCAGCAGTCGCGACAGAAGCATCGCGGTTCCTACCAGCGCCGCACTGAGGCCTAGGTCCTGGATATAGAAGTTGGGAATGAATGCCAGTACCGGAAGTGTCGACACCTGAAGCGGCATCTCGCTCACGCCGTACAGAAACAAGGTCTTCCTGGGAATCGGTGGCGCCACTTTTGGCACGTCAACCACGTCACGGCCCTCCTGCATCGCGAATGAACGGGCGCTGGACCAGGGGTGAGGACCCATGGCTGCGGCCGTGTTCGAAGGGTAGCGCCAGCACCCTTGAAAGTCGATACACAATGGCCCGCGACTTGCCGTTTTTTCGGCCATTAAGGCAACCTGATGGACATATCTGCGCGGTGGACTGTGCACGCGAGTGGACTGTCATGCGTGGTCCGAATCCTCCTGCGGCGCCGCCGGAGGATGCCGCTTCCGCCCCAGCACGGCATCCCACCTGGGCAGACACCACCAGGCCGACGCTGTGACGCGTCGCGGCAGCCCGCGGAGAGTACCCATTCCTGGCAGTCCTCGACGACGCCACCGGGATCGGCGTAGCGCAGCGTCAGGTGACTGTCGGGCCACCGAACTCCCCTCTGCCAGAGGGGATTGAGAGCATCTCACCGGCCGGTGAGATGCTCTGCACAACCAGCACCGCTCACGCCCAGAGCCGGATCAGGACACCCACCATCACGGTGGTCACCGGCACCGCGCAGGCCGACTGGCGGCTGCCGTCGAGCCACCACACCAGTGTGGTCAGGTCGTGGGATCTCGCGGGTCGACCCGAATACCCACCGGGTCCGGCTCTTTGCGGGCCGACATCCGAGCCCGGAGTGCCGCGAGCTCGCGCGTCAGTTCGGGGCCGTTGTGCACCGGCACGGTGACCAGCATGCGCCACGCTCCCTGATCGCCGTGCGGCAGCGGACCGAGCACGGACGACGCGGCGGGCAGCCGCAGTTCGCCAGCAGTGACCGCAAGCGCGGCGCGTGACCCGGTGAGTGCCGCCAGCCGCCGGGCCGGGGGCAGCCCGACGACCTGCCGCTCCGCCAGTTCCCGGGCCCCGAACCAGGCCGGATCCCATCGCACCAGCGCCTCGACTGCAGGAACCGCGACACCAGTCGGGCTGCCACACACCACGACCCGTCCACCCTCACCTGCCGAACGCACCACCGCCGCCGCCGCCAGCCACCGCCGCAACGACTCCTCACCGGCATCCAGCGTCGGCCGGTCGAGCAATGCCCAGGCATCCAGGAGCACCGCCGCTCGATAGCCGCCCGGCGCGGCCGGCTCCGCGCCGGGCGTCGACACGACCAGCCGCGGCCCAGGCGGGACGACGTCGAGCACCGACCCGGCGCCAGAACGGTCCACCGGGAACCCCGGGAAGGACCGGCCCAACTCCTCGGCCGTGCGGCGCGCCCCGACGACCGACGACCGCAACCGGGCGCCACCGCAGGATGGGCAGGCGAACGCCGCCTCGACCCGCCCGCACCACCGGCATGCCGGCGGTGTCTGGGGGCCGGGCAGCGCCAGCGGCCCCGCACACGACCGGCAGCGCGCCGGCCGGCGACACTCCTGACAGGACAACGACGGCAGGTACCCCCGACGTGGCACCTGGACCAGCACGGCACCGCCGGCGGTGAGCGCCTCCCCCGCGGTGCGCCAGGCGACGCTCGGCAGCCGGGCCGCGGCGGCGGCCGGGTCACGCGCGGGGTCGGACCCTTCACCGGCTACCCGGACCAGCGGCACCCGCGAGCGCACCGTCGAGCGCTCCGCCTCGACCGCGGCGAACGCGCCACGGTCGAGGAGGTCAGCGACCGCCGCGGTCCGCGCGAACCCGGCCGACAGCACCGCCGCCTCCTCCTCTCTGGCCCGAGCGAGCAGCACCTCACGAACGTGCGGATACGGTGCCCGCGGTTCATCGTGGAGGTCGTCGCCGTCATCCCACCAGGCCACCAGCCCGAGCCGCTGAACTGGGGCGAACGCCGCCGACCGGGTGCCAATGACAACATCCACGTGCCCGCGAAGCACCGTAAGGAAAGCGGTGTAACGGGCCTGTGGCCCCTGATCGGCGGTCAGCCGCGTGTGTCGACCGGTGCCGAGCACCTCGGCGAGCGCGGCCTCCACGCGGGCGACGTCGCGGCCGTCGGGCACGACGAGCAGCGCTCCACGACCGCCGTCGACCGCCGCGCGGGCGGCCTCGGCGAGGAGGTGCGGCCAACCCTCCCCCGGTATCTGGGACGGCAACGCCAGGACGGATGCCGCCGGCGCGCCACCCCCAACGATGTGGCCGAGAAACGCCTCACCGGGGAGCAGCCCGCGCCAGGCCCGCCTCGCCGGGACCGGCAACTCGCCATCCGGTGGTCGCTCGGCCGCGAGCGCCTTCTCGGCGGCGGCGTGGCGCGGCGGTACCGCCAGCCGAAGCACGTCGCCGAGCGTTCCGCCATAGTGCTGGGCGACCGCACCGGCCGCCGCGAGCACCGGCCTCGTGAGCACCGGCTCCGGCGAGACCACCCGGCGCACCGGCGAGAGCCGCCCGAGATGCTCGGCGTGGTCGCGGCGCTCGAGCACGAACCCATCGAGGTCGCGGCCCGCGAACCGCACCTTGACCCGGACCCCTGGCTGCGCGGCATCCGCCATCGACTGGGGCACCGTGTACTCGAAGGGTCGATCGAGGTGAGCCAGACCGGTGTCCACCTGCACCAGCGCCACCGGCCGTTCGGATGACGTGGCGTCGGTGCCAGCGAGCCGCCGGGGGCGCGCCGGGGTCGGTGCGCTGATGGCGAGTTGTTCGCCCACCTCACCCTGGTCTGCCCCGGTCATGGTGGCGAAACTAGCCGACTGCGCCGAGCCCATCGCGGGCCGCCGACCACCGGCCTGTGGACGACCGGTTGAGCCAGCGGCCTGTGGACAACCTGCTCAGCCGGCGGCAGCTCGCTGCAACGCCTCGACCCGGTCGGTGCGCTCCCAGGTGAACGCCTCCTCGACGCCCTCGGCACTCGTGCGCCCGAAGTGCCCGTAGGCAGCGGTCGGACGGTAGATCGGCCGAAGCAGGTCGAGTTGCTCGAGGATTGCGGCCGGGCGCAGGTCAAAGACCTCGAGGATGGCCCGCTGGATGCGGTCGGCCGGAGCCGACTCGGTGCCGAACGTCTCCACATACAAACCGACTGGCTGCGCTTTACCGATGGCGTAGGCGACCTGGACCTCACACCGACTCGCAAGCCCGGCGGCAACGACGTTCTTCGCGACCCAGCGGGTGGCATATGCCGCCGACCGGTCGACCTTGCTGGGGTCCTTGCCGGAGAACGCGCCACCGCCGTGGCGGGCCATGCCGCCATACGTGTCGACGATGATCTTGCGGCCGGTCAAGCCGGCATCTCCCATTGGCCCGCCGATGACGAACTTGCCGGTGGGGTTGATGTAGGCGCGGTAATTGTCGGTGGCGAGTGTGGTTCCGGCCTCGGCGAGTTCAGCCAGCACCGGCTCGATGACGTGGGTGCGCACGTCGGGCTCGAGCATGCCGTCGAGGCTGACGTCCTCGGCGTGCTGGCTCGAGACAACGACGGCATCGAGCGACACCGCGCGACTCCCTTCGTAGCCGATGGTGACCTGCGTCTTTCCGTCCGGCCGCAGGTAGGACAACTCGCCGTTCCTCCGCACTGCGGTGAGACGCTCGGCGAGACGGTGCGCCAGGAAGATCGGGAGCGGCATCAACTCGGGGGTGTCGTCGCAGGCGAAGCCGAACATCAACCCCTGGTCGCCGGCGCCCTGCTTGTCCAACGGGTCGACGCCGCCGGTGCGGCTCTCGAATGCCGTGTCCACTCCTTGCGCAATGTCCGGGCTCTGCTGGCCGATCGAGACCTCGACCCCGCATGAGGCGCCGTCGAAGCCCTTAGTCGAGGAGTCATACCCAATCCGCAAGATCGTCTCGCGGACAATCGTCGGGATTTCGACGTACGCCTCGGTGGTGACCTCACCGGCCACGTGGACAAGGCCGGTAGTGACCATTGTCTCGACCGCTACTCGGCTGCTCGGGTCCTGTGCGAGGAGGGCATCGAGGATCGCGTCGGAAATCTGGTCGCAGATCTTGTCCGGATGGCCCTCGGTGACGGACTCGGACGTAAAGAGGCGTGCAGGCACGCGGAACTCCTTCAGGCTGGGAAGAGGCGGCATCGACAGTTGCGGTCGAGCGGCGCGCGGCCAAATGTACCCGCACGGTCAGAATCGGCCCGGATGCAGGCTGTCGAACCACGAATGCTCTGCGATCATGGTCGGCGTGTCCGAAGGGTCCGTGCCGAACACCACGGCAGCCGAGCCTGACTCAGACGTGCCCGCGCGACATGGGGGCGGGCTCGGGCCGACCAGCACCCCGGTCGACGAGGCGCTCTCCCTGCTGACCCGAGCTCACGATCTCGCCGACCAGCTTCGCACCGATGCGCACCGCGAGGCCACTGAGGCTCGCAGTGAGGCGAGCCGGATCCGGCTGGAGACCGCCGCCGCTGCGGCTGAGCTCGAGGGTGTGCGCGCGGCGGTGGAGCGATCCCGGGAAGAAGCCGAGCAGCGGCTCGAGGAGGCCCGGGCCGAAGCGGTGATTCTGCTCGCCGACGCTGCCGACCAGGCCGCGTTGCTACGGGCCCGAGCCACCAAGGCGAGCGACGAGGCGGTCGCCGTTGGTGACGACCAGGCGCAGGCCCGCCTGGACGATGCCGAACGACAGGCCGCCGCATTGGTCGAACGCGCCAGACGCGACCACGACGCCACCATGGCTCGGCTCGCCGCCGAGGAGAGCGCGCACCAGGAGCGCTGGGCCAATGAGCAGGAGTCGCACGCCGCAGAGTTGCTCACGATGCGCGACGCCACCCTCAGCGAGGTTGCCCGGCTCCGGGTTGGGGTCGACACCTACGTTGCCCGTCGACGCGCCGAGGTCGACGCGGCGGCGACCCGCCGGCTCGACGAGCTCACCGCCCGCGAGAGCGCGCGCACCACCGAGCACGAGCGCCTCCTGGAGCAGGCCCGGGCCGACGCGGAGCGGCAGATCGTCGAGGCCGAAGCCGAAGCCGCGGCCACGATCCAAGCGGCCGACGCTCACCTGGCGTGGGCTCAGACCACGGTGCGCGAGATCCTCGAGCAGTCGGAGAGCGACGCGCAGGAACGGTCCCGGGCACACCACACCGAGATCAGCGAACGCTCACGCTCGCATCGGGAGCGGGTCCAGGGGCTGCTCGGGAGCGCCACGACCACCGCTCAGGACCGCATCGCCGAGGCCGAGGCCGAAGCCCGCCGGTTGCGAGAGATGGCCGAGTCGGTGCTCGCCGAGGCGCGTGCGGAGGCCGCTCGCACCCGTGATGGTGCGATGCACGAGGCCGAACGTGTGCTCAGTGCGGCACGCGAGCAGGAGGCCGAGACCACCCAGCGGGCCGAGCGGCGGCTCGCCGAGGCCGACGCAGGTGCCCGTCAGGTGCGGCACGCGGCTGCGGAGGACGTGGAGCGAATGCACCGCGAGGCGCATGAATACCACGCCGCCGCGCGGGCCGAGATCATGCGCACGTCCGAAGCGGCCCGGGAACGCGCCGACACGGTCCGCGCCGAGGCACAGGCGGCGGTGGAACGTGCTCGGGCCGAGGTGAATACGCTGGCGTCGCGACGGGATGCCATCACCTCACAGTTGGACGCTCTCAGCGGGGTCATCGAGGCGCTCACCGTCGATGAGGACCACCGCGAACGGCTCCCGCCCGAGCACGAGCAGGCCAGCCCCCCTCACCCAACCACCCTTGAGCAGGAGTCTGAATGAACCAGCCGGAGTTTCCCACCGTCTTCCGCGGCTACGACCCGGTGCAGGTCGACCGCCGCCTCGCCGCTCTCCAGCAGACCGCTGACGCGGCCCGTCAGGAGGCCGAGGCACATACGGACGAGCTCACCAGGAGCCGCGAGGAGAGCGAATCGCTCGCTGCCGAACTGGCCGAGACCCGGCACCACCTGGCTGGGCTTGAGGAGGAGACCCGAAAGGCGTCGACGCCGACGTTCGCCGACCTCGGCGAACGCATCGGACGCATCCTCGGCCTCGCCGACGAGGAGGCCGCCGACCTGCGAGTCGCTGCCACCGCCCAGGCCGACGCGGCCCGCGCTGACGCCGAGCAGGATGCCGACCTGGTGCGCGCGGAGGCGGACCGGTACGCCGAGGAGATGCGTTCCACCGCCGACGTATCCGCAGAGGAGACGATCGCTCGAGCCAAGCAGGAGGCGGACTCGATCATCGACCACGCGGCCCGAGAAGCTGCGGCCCGACGCGAAGAGGCCGAGGCGTACTTCGAAAAGCAGCGGGCGACCGCGGCGGCGCAGGCGGCCGATTTCGAGCGCACGCTCGGTGAGCGTCGAGACAAGATCACCGCTGAGTTTGCGGTCCAGATGGCCACCCAGGAAGAGTCGCTCAAGTCGGCCCAGGAACGCGCCGGGCAGCTCACCCGGGAGGCCGAGGAGGATCGCTCGGGCGCTGCAGCCGAGGCCAAGCGGGTCCTCGAAGCCGCGCGCACCGAGGCGACCAACCTCGTGCGCAGTGCCAAGGACCAGGCCGACCGGGTGCGTCGTGACTCCGAACGCGAGCTGGCTGCGGTCACAGCCCGTCGCGACAGCATCACTACCCAGCTCAGCAACGTGCGCAACATGCTCGCCACCCTCGGCGGTGCCCAGGCGGTGGGCCTGGTCGAGCAGCCGGCGGCAACCGTCGAGGCGGCGGCCCAGACCCCGGTCGACGACAGCCTCGACCGCACCCAGGCCGAGTCCGAGGCCGAGGCAGCCAGCAGTGCCCACGCCATCGACACCGAACGCGCCGAGGCCGAGGCCGAGGTAACCGAGGCCGAGGTAACCGCAGCAGACGATGGTGTTCCCACGGGAGCCGACGCCGCCACCGAGCGACCCGCCGACGCCGACGGCATCCCTGGCGATGTGGTCGGCCAGATCGAGAGCGAGCGTGGCGACCAGAAACTCGCCGCTGGCGGTGACGCGCGGCGCCTCGCCAGGTCACTGCACCCGTGCCCCCGCTGCCGGTTCAGGCGTACGGGATCACCGCGTGGTTCGGCCTCGCGTCATCCGGTTCACCGGAGTGAGGCCACGGCATCCCACACGGCATGCGCCACGTCGGCTTTGCTGGTCGGGCCGACGTCGATGACATCGGTAGAACCGCGGCGTAACAGGTGGACTGTGCTGTGGTCCTGACCGAAGGTGAGCCCGGCGCCCACCTCGTTGACGACCAGCAGGTCACAACCCTTTCGAGCGAGTTTGGCCCGACCATGCTCGAGCACCGATCCGTCGGCGTCGCCGGTCTCCGCGGCGAACCCGACGATCACCGGATGGCGCAGGTCGCCGCGGGCGGCCACCAGGCCCGCGAGGATGTCGGGGTTGCGCACCAGGCGAATCGTGGGTGCGCGCTCGTCGGGCGACCCGTCAGCGGCGAGGCCGTGGCTCTTCTTCAGTTTGTGATCGACGTACTCGGCCGGGCGGTAGTCGGCGACCGCGGCCGCCATCACGACCACATCGGCCCCCGCAGCCGCCTCCCGGACCGCAACGGCCATCTCCTGCGCGGTCTCGACCGCGACCACCACCGTGCCGAGCGGGGTGTCCAGCGAGGCGCTCGACACCAGCGTCACCGATGCACCGCGCTCGACCGCAGCCTGGGCCAGGGCATACCCCTGCTTCCCGGAGGACCGGTTGCCGAGAAAGCGCACCGGGTCGAGCGGCTCTCGGGTGCCGCCGGCGGTGACCACAACCGCCAGCCCGGTCAGGTCCGCTTCTCGACGTAACCGGCTCGGTCGCAGCGTGACCGACTCGAGCGAAGCAGTCGAGGGACTGATCGCCGATGATGCCGCGCCGAGCGGGGCGGATGCCGTCTCGGCGCGGCCAGCGAGTTCGCGCTGGACGATCGCGAACAACTGCTCAGGTTCCGGGAGGCGGCCGGGGCCGGAGTCGCGGCCGGTGAGCCGCCCCGACACCGGTGGCACGATGTGCACACCACGCTCGGTGAGGGTGCCCACGTTGGCCTGGGTGGCCGGGTGTTGCCACATCTCGGTGTGCATCGCCGGCGCCATCACCACCGGACACTGCGCGGTCAGCAGCACGTTCGTCAGCAAGTCATCGGCCTGCCCGGTGGCGGCGCGAGCGAGCAGGTCGGCGGTGGCGGGGGCGACCACAACCAGGTCGGCCTCACGCCCGATCCGCACATGCGGAACATCGGTGATATCGGCCCACACGTCGGTGCGCACCGGATTGCCCGACAGCGCCGCCCAGGTCGGCTCGCCGACGAACCGCAGCGCGGCAGCAGTGGGGACGACGGTGACGTGGTGGCCGGCCTCGGTGAGCAGCCGCAGCAACGCGCACGCCTTGTAAGCGGCGATGCCCCCGGCGACCCCGAGGACCACAGTCACGAGAAGGTCAACCCTCGGTGGGCTCGCGGGTCAGCAGGCCCTCGTTGATCTCGCGCAGGGAGATCGACAGCGGCTTCTCGTGCACCTCGGAGTCGACCAACGGACCGACGTACTCGAGCAGCCCCTCCTGAAGCTGGGCGTAGTAGGCATTGATCTGCCGCGCGCGCTTCGCGGAGTACAGCACGAGGGAATATTTGGAGTCGGCGCGCTCAAGAAGCTCGTCGATCGGCGGGTTGGTGATGCCGATGGGATCGGCCAGGGTTCCGGACACGCGTCAGTCTCGCTTTGCTTCAGGTGCGGGGGACGCCATCAATGATACGAGTTCCTCGGCCGCGCGCTGTACGTCGTCGTTGATGACAACAGCATCGAACTCCGCGGCAGCAGCCAGTTCGACCCGCGCCGTGGCCAGTCGCGCATCCCGCTCCTCGGCGCCCTCGGTGCCCCGGCCGACCAACCGGCGCACCAACTCGTCCCAGCTCGGCGGCGCGAGAAAAACGAAGTACGCGCTCGGCATCCGCGCTCGAACCTGACGGGCTCCCTGAAGATCGATCTCGAGTAACGCGGGACGCCCTGCGTCCAGGGCCGCCTCGACGGCGCCGCGTGGGGTTCCGTACTTGGCCCGGCCGTGCACGACAGCCCACTCGAGCAACTCGCCGGCCCGCGCCATCCGGTCGAACTCCGCGTCGTCGACGAACAGGTAGTGGACGCCGTCCACCTCGCCTGGGCGCGGATGCCGGGTGCTCGCCGACACCGAAAGCCAGACCTCGGGGTGACGCTCCCGGATATATGCCGCGACCGTGCCTTTGCCGACGGCAGTGGGACCGGCGAGGACGGTGAGCCGGGAGCGTGCGGTCACCTCGCGCTGAAGCGCTCGAGCAGCGCCGCCGCCTGGTTCTGGCCCAGGCCCCGCACTCGCCGAGTCTCGGAGATCCCCACCTCTTCCATGATCTGCCGGGCCCGCACTCGGCCGACACCGGGCAGGGACTCCAGCAGCGCCGACACTCGCATCTTGCCGATGACCTCGTTGCTGCGGCTGTCCTCGATGACCTGTCCGAGCGAGGCGCCGGCGTGCTTGAGCCGGTTCTTCACCTCCGCCCGCTCGCGTCGGGACGCCGCGGCCTTCTCAAGGGCGGCGGAGCGCTGTTCAGGGGTCAGTGGAGGGAGAGCCACAAGAGGGTCCTTGGTCGATGTGCAGAGGCCGGCTGGTCAGCCCCTGGCGATACGGTCGCGACCCTATCGCGAGGGGATTCGCCATAGCGCGTCACACCAGGGCATCCCCCGGACAGGCCGCGAGCTCGTCGGCGGAGGCTCGCGCTGCGGCCCGGAGCGACCCCATATCCGGACCCGCCGCGAGCACCTCCCGGCTCGCGGTGCCGAGCACCTGGGGAAGCGCGTCGCCGAACGTTACGCCCAGGGACCCCGAGGTACCGCCCTGGGCGCCCAGGCCCGGGGTCAGGATCGGACCGGCCGCAGCCACCAGGTCGAGGCCAAGGTCGAGCACGGCCGAACCCACGGTGGCGCCGATGACCATGCCCACACTGCCGAGGCGCCCGTCGAGGCGGGCCACGGCGTTGTCCTGGGTGACCCCGTCGACCACCGCCCGGGCGACCGAGCGGCCGCCGTGGACCGCGTGCTGGACCTCCCGACCCTCGGGGTTGGAGGTCACGGTGAGCACAAACACGCCCCGCCCGGTGGCCGCCGCGAGATCGAGTGCGGGCCGCAGCGACTCATAGCCGAGGTAGGGGCTGAGCGTGACGGCGTCGGCCCGCAGCGGACCATCGTCGGCAAGGTAGGCATCGGCATAGCCACGCATGGTCGAACCGATGTCGCCCCG
>JBOFLG010000189.1:0-7463 GCA_051657745.1 Dermatophilaceae bacterium
CCGTTGCGGGCTGCGCATCCCGTGATGCACACCCAGTTACCCATCGACGGCGAGGGCAAAGGGCAGCACCGCGTCAGCCCCGGCGAGCCGGAGCGCACGCCCGGCGACGGTCAGGGTCCAGCGCGTCGACACCAGGTCATCGACGAGCAGCACCGGCCCGGATGCCGCCGACACCGCGGCAGCCAGGTCGGGGCCGACGACCAGCCGGTCCCACACCCCGGCGAGCCGGAACGCGCTGTTGCCGCCAGGCTCCCCGGTTGGCCCGCCGTGCGCGAGGTCCAGCGAGCCGAGCAGCGGGAGCCGGCCAACCTCGGCCAACCCGACCGCTACCGACGAGACCAGCGCCGGATGACGCCGCGACGGCACCGTCACCACCCCCACCGGGCGCTGCGCCCACCCCCATCCGGCGAGTACCCCCACACATGCTCGCACCAGCTCGGGACTTGCCGGAGCGTCATCCCGGAGTAGTTCGCGCAATCGCTGGCCCCAGCCGAGGTCGGAGAGGCGGGCCAACGCCCGACCGGGCAACAACACCTCGTCGGCGCTGATCTTTCCCTTGACCGGCACGCCCAGCCGGGCCATCCCGGTGGGCCACTGCGCCCGGGGGTCGATCGTGACGCCGGCTCGTGCCAGCCGCTCCCGGGCGGCGCCGACGACCTGGTCGGGAACCTCGGTTGGGTACCACGGCCCGGCGCATCCGTCGCACCGCCGGCACGGCGCCGCGCTCGCGTCATCCAAGGTCTCCTGGAGAAACGCCATCCGGCAACCATCCGTGCGCTGATAGTCGAGCATCAACTGTTGCTCGGCCGTGCGTGCCTCGGCGACCCGGGTGTACCGGGTCGCGTCGTACTCCCAGGGCACCCCGGTGGAGGCCCAGCCCCCGGTGACCCGCTGTACCGCACCATCGACATCGAGCACCTTGAGCAGCAGTTCCAACCGAGTGCGTCGCACGTCCACGGCGGTCTCCAACGCTGCGGTCGACAACGGCCGACCGGCCTCGGCGAGCGCCCGCAGCACCGCGGACGCCTGCTCCTCGCGAGGCATCGACACCGACGCGAAGTAGCGCCAGATGTCCTGATCCTCGGGGCCGGGAAGCAGGACGACGTCGGCGCGGTCGGTGGCCCGGCCGGCCCGCCCGACCTGCTGGTAGTACGCCACCGGTGAGCTCGGTGCCCCGAGATGCACGACGAAGCCGAGGTCGGGCTTGTCGAAGCCCATCCCCAGGGCGGAGGTCGCGACCAGCGCCTTGACCTCGTTGCGGCGCAACCGCATTTCGAGCCGCTCCCGGTCGGCCGTATCGGTACGTCCGGTGTACGACGCCACCGAATGGCCGGCGTCGGCGAGCGCCGTCGCGACATCCTCGGCCGCCGCGACCGTGAGGGCGTACACGATGCCGCTGCCGGGAAGGCTGCCGAGGTGGGCGACCAGCCAGCCCAGGCGTTGCTCGGGCGACATCGAGGGCAGCACCCCGAGCCGCAGCGAGGCACGGGCCAAGCCGCCGCGCACCGTGAGTACGGCGCGCCCGCCGACCTCCAGCTGCTCCTCGACGTCGTGTACGACCCGAGCGTTTGCTGTCGCGGTGGTCGCCAACACCGGTGTGCCGGTGGGCAGCCCGGCGAGTAGGTCGCGGATGCGCCGGTAGTCGGGCCGGAAGTCATGGCCCCAGTCGCTGACACAATGCGCCTCATCGATGACGAGCAACCCGCAGCGCCGGGCAAGGTCGGGCAACTGCTCGTCGCGAAACCGTGGGTTGTTGAGCCGTTCGGGCGAGACCAGCAGCACGTCAACGTCGTCGGCGGCGAGCGCCGCGCGCACGTCATCCCAGTCCTGGGCGTTGGCGCTGTTCATCGTGACGGCGCGGATGCCGGCCCGTTCGGCCGCACCCATCTGGTCGCGCATCAATGCGAGCAGGGGGCTGACAATGATCGTCGGCCCAGCCCCTTCGGCTCGGCGCAGCGCGGTGGCCACGAAGTACACGGCCGACTTGCCCCACCCGGTGCGCTGGACCACGAGCACCCGGCTGCGATCGGCGACCAGGGCGGTAATGGCCTCGAGCTGGCCGTCGCGGAAGTCGACGTCCTCCCGCCCGACGAGGTGACGTAGCGCCGTGCGGGCCTGGTCGTCACGCGCGGATGACGTGGAGCCGGCGGCGGCGCCCGGCGGTGCGTCACCAGCCGGGGACGTACCAGGCGGACTGGGTGGTGGGGTGGTGGGCGCGGTAGTAGTGGACGCGACGGTGGCGGGCGGTGGGTGGTGTGCTGGCGCGAAGGTGGTGGGCGCGAGGGTGGTGGGCGCGGTAGCGGCTGGCGGAGTGGTGGGCGCGAGGGTGGCGGGCGGTGGGTGGTGTGCTGGCGTGGTGGCGTCGTCGGGGCCGGTCAGCTCGGGGTGGTTCGTCATGGTCCACTCACCGTAGGCCGACAACTCGACCCGACCCGGCCGTTGTCCACAGGCCACTGGGCGAGACCAGCCAATGACGAACTCACCAAGCCGATCACCCACGGATCGGGTCAGCCCTCGCAGTTCAGTCCTCGCCGGGTGGCCGAGTACTCACGACGGGCAGGCGTAGGGGTCGCCGGTGGTGACCATCTGCTGTGGTTCACCGGATGTCGGATCGGTGTCGACTTCCAGCGTGCGGCCGTCGTTGACCCGCACCGCCAACGTGGTCGGGTCGGACCACGCGACTGATACCAGGCTGTTCGCCGGGTCGTCGCCGTTGAGGCAGGCGGCCGGCCACTGGCGAGCGGTGAGACCGGTGGGTTGGCGGACCCACACGATCCAGAGCGGGTCGATGATCGCGGCATCCTCGACGACGACCGCCTCCGCGCGACCGTCCGGTCGCACCATCGGCGCCCAACTGCCGAACGGCGGGAACGCCGCGACGTACCAGGCCACGACGAGTGCAACCGGCAGCGCAGCCGACCCGATGGCGACCGCCGCTCTGCGCAGCGACCTGTGCCGACCGGCCGTGGCGACCAGGACGCAGGCCGTCGAGACTCCACCCGTGAGCCACAGCGATGGGTAGCGCGCGATGCGACTCACCCAGACGTAGTGCGGCACGGTCAGCCCGACGGCCGCGATGCCGAGAGAGATCGCGAGCACGAGGCCGGACAGCACGAGCACCCAGTGCCGTACCGGGGGGTCGACTCGCAGTGGGCGTGGCAGCGGGGGAGCGGGGTGGTAGGTGGCCACCCGGTCAATGCTGCCCGACCGCGACACGAGGATGGCGCACCGGTGCGGGGTCCGCGCCGGGACCCTCGTGGGCCCGTGTGTTCGGGACAGTCGGGCGATACCCCTCGGCGGACCAGCGCGCTCGGCAGGTTCTGTGCGAGTCGGCCTGTGCCCCAGGCGGATCGGGTGCGCTGGGCACGTCGGGCGCGCTGGGTGCGCTAGGGGGTGCTGGGGGTGCGGCGAGGAACTCGGGTGCCCCAGTCAGATCGGGTGCCCCAGTTAGATCGAGTGTCCTCGTCGGATCGGGTGGACCACGCGGGCGCAGGGCAGGAGCCGGGTCCATGCGTCAGCCCTGCCCCCAGCCGGACGGATCGACGCCGCCGGGCACGTCGGCTGCCGAGTCGTACGGCGTCCGAGTGAAGCGGAACGTCGCGAGGTCGAGGTGCGACACCGCCCCGTCGGGAGTGCGGATGACGCGGAGCGGTTCGCCGGTGTGGTACCCGTCCAGGCCCACCCACTCGTCCCGGCCGACCGCAGCGAACCGTGATCCGCGCGCCTGCCCGGGCTCTCCGAGAACCAGGTGCTCGCCGACCACGCGGGCCGTTGACACCGCGGGCCCCCAGTGCCAGGTTCCGGTCAGTTCGAGCACCGCGGGGTCACCGGATGCCGACCAGGCGTGCACCGGTGCCGGCTCGCACTGGTCGAGCGTGGCGAGCAGCCGGTCGTGGAGATCGCCGAGCGCGGCGTTCGCCGTGGTGTTGGTCAGCAGCACCGTGCCGTCGCCGTCGCCGTCGCCGTCGCCGTCGCCGTCGCCGTGGCCGTCGCCGTCGCCGTCGCCGTGGCCGTCGCCGTCGCGGTCGGTGACCCGGACCCGCAGGTCGGCCACGAACCCCGGCATCGACCCGGTGTGCCCCACGAAGCGCACTCCATCCACATTCCACATCTGCCAGCCCAAGCCGTGCGCGCCGGTCCACGGCCGACCCGGCTCGTCGACCACCTGGTGCGGCTCGCACATTTCGGCGAGCGTGTCGGCGGCGAGCAGCCCGGCCGTGTCGCCGGCCAGGAAGGTCGCCCACCGGGACAGGTCGGCCACCGTCGACCAGAGTTGGCCGGCCGGCGCCATCGCTCCGGCGTCGTGCTCGGGCTCGGCGAGCACGAGGTCGGCGAACGGGTGTACCGCCCAGCCAGGCGCGGCGTCGCCCACCGGCCGAGGCGTGGTCCGCGTCATCCCCAGCGGTTCGAGGAGGTCGGCGCGGATGACCTCGAACCAGGGGCGCTCGAGGTGAACCTCGACCAGCCGGCCCAGCGCGGCGTACCCAACGTTGCTGTAGTGGAACCGCCGACCAGGGCGGAACCGCTGCGCGACGGCCGACTCGACGAGCTCGTCCCACGACCCGCCGGGGGTGCGCTCCCACCACGGGCCGTTCCCTTCGGCCTGCGTCCCACCGGTGTGGCTGAGCAGCTGCTCCAGGGTCGCCGACCCGAGACGAGTGCCCGGTACGTGCTCGTCGAACCGGTCGGTGAGGTCGAGCCGGCCGGCGTCGCGCAGGCGCAGCACGGCGACCGCGACGAACGTCTTGGTGATCGACCCCATCCGGTACTGGGTGTCGATGCCGGGGCGGATGCCGCCCGCGGTGCCGGTGAGCGTGCCGGCCGCTCCGTGCCAGACCAGCCGCCCTCCGCGGATGACGCCCGCGACGACCGACGGCATCCGCCGGTCTCGTTGCGCAGTGCCGAGTACGTGGTGGAGAGCGGCGCCGGTGGTGGGGAGAAGAGTCATCGTCGAACCCTAGGAGATCCGGTGGCGCAGTCAGCACCAACCGCGGCCGTCGACCCGCCCGGCAGGAGCTCCGTACGGGGGCCGGTGGGGTGGCGGGACTCGGCCGGAGCAGGCGGCGTCCGCACCGGCTGAGACGATGGTCGTATGGGAGATCCGTACCGCGTCGAGGTGCCGTTGCGCTGGTCCGACATGGACGCCTACGGGCACGTCAACAATGTCCAGTTCCTCCGGCTGCTCGAGGACGCCCGGGTGGTCGGGTTGCGCGAGTGGTTTCCCGATCGACCCTCGGTCGTTGCCGAGGGCGTCGTCGTCAGCCGTCATGCCATCGAGTACCGCGCACCGTTGACCTACCGCCCCGAGCCGGTGCAGGTCGATATGTGGGTCACCGCGGTGCACGGCGCCGGCTTCGACCTCGGCTACGTGGTCCACGACCCGGACCGTCTCGGCAGCGCGACCTACGCGGTGGCCGAGACCGCGCTCGTGCTCTACGACTTCGCCGGCGCCCGGCCGCGCCGCCTCGACCCCGCCGACCGGACGGCGCTCGCTCCGCACCTCGGCGATCCGGTGACCTTCCGGTGGGCTCGCCGGTGACTGCCCGCGACGGCAACGGCTGGGCGGCTACCCCGGCCGGCGTCATCCGGCTGGCCGATCCGGCGGCGCTCGCCGACCTCGGCCGCTACGCCGCGCGCGCTCGCGCGGTCGACGACGCCGGCGCCATCCGGCTGCAGGCCAGTGCCGGCGTGCTCGCTGCCTGGGTCGGGGTGCTGCCAGGCAGTGGCATCCTCGGCGAGGGCACCACGCTGGGGCTGCGCACCGTGGCGCTCGCCGAGCCCACCGACCTGGATGTGGTGGTGCCGCTCGCGGCGGTCGCCGACCGGGCGGCCCGCCACGACGGCAGTGCGGACCTGCCGGTGCCACCGACCCGCGCGCTCGCCGCGTGGACGGCGCTCACGCCGCCCCGTTCAGGATGGGAGCCCGCCGGTGAGGTCTCGGCCGATGAACTAGCGACGGTGGCCCGCGAGGGGGTGGCCGAGGTGTCGGCAGCGGTGCGCGAGCGTGGCGCGGCGGCCGGGTTCGTGCGCGACCGGGTGTGGTCGCGGGATGCCGTTCCGGGCGTTCGCGCCGGCGGGGCGTTCGCGCTGTACTCGCTGGGGTTCCTCGCGCCCGGAACGGTGGTGCAGGTGCTGCGGGTGGGCCGCTGGTCTCGGCTCACCGCCGCCGGTGGTCACGTGGTGCTGCGCTGACCGGCCGGCACTACGAGCACTGCCACCACGGCGAGCCCGATGAAGATCCCGGCGAACAGCGGGTCGTCCCGGCCGGGGTCATGGAGGGACGCGAACACCGCGGTCGCGGCCGCGATGCCGAGCACCGACCCGAGCACGTCGGCGAGTTGGAGGGCCGACGACACCTCGCCGTGTTCCTCGAGCGGGGTGAGTTCGAGGGCCAGGACGGTGGTCGTGGTGAGGCCGAGGCCCATCGCGACCCCGGCGAGTACGACCCCGGCGATCACCCACAGCCCCGGGAGGTGCGCCCCGGCGACGATGGCGGTGATGACGAGGCCGGCCGCGAGGAGTGCCCCGCCGACCTCGATCAGCCGGTGTCGTGGCAGGTGCAGGGCGTCGTGTCCCTGGTACCACGACCCGGCAGCCCACCCGAGCGACCCGGCGGCCAGGGCCAGGCCCGAGTCCCGCAGGCTTGAGCCGCGCTGGTCGACCAGGAACAGCGGCACGTAGGTGACCGCGCCCGAGAAGGCCGCAGCGAGGAGGGACCGGGACACCACCACGCTCGGGAGTCCGCGCGCCATCCGCCAGGTGCCGACCGGGACCAGACACGGAGCCAGGATGACGACTCCGGCGAGTCCGATCACCGCGACGGTTGAGCCGAGGCTCCATCCGGGTGGGGGCTCGTGGGTGCCGACCTGGATGGCGCCGGCCGCGAGGGCGATGCCCAGCCCGGCCCAGGCCGCCCGCACGTGGGCGCCGTGGTCCCGAGCTGACACCGCGGTCCGCAGGGTGCTGTTGTCGAAGCGCCGGTGTGCGAGCCCGAGCACGGCCATGGTGAGCAGCACCGGCGGCACCACTCCCCAGAACACCCAGCGCCACGTGACGTGGGTGGTGAGTTCCGCCGCGACCGGAGGGCCGAGCAGCGCCGGCAGCACCCAGGCCGCGGAGACGTAGGTGAACAGTCTCGGACGCATCGCTTCCGGGTAGACCCGCCCGGCGATGATGTACATCATCACCAGCAGCAGGCCGCCACCGAGACCGGTGAGTACCCGGCCGACAAGAAAGACGTCAAAGCGGGTGGCGAACCCGCACAGTGCCGAACCTCCGGCGACGAGCACCTGGCCGGCAACGGTGCCGGGCAACGGTCCTGACCGGTCGCTCCAGACGCCGGCGACCACGATGCCGAGCAGCTGGGCGGTGAGCATGGCCGAGAACGCGAAGCCGTAGGAGCGCACCGCACCGAGTTCGCGGGCGACAGTGGGCATCGCCGTCGACACCGCCAGCGCCTCGAA
>JBOFLG010000190.1:0-1724 GCA_051657745.1 Dermatophilaceae bacterium
ACCCATGATCACCACGAACCTCAGCAACCATCCGCACCGCCCGCTCCCGCAACTCCGGCGGGTACCTCCTCGACTTCGCCTCTGACATGACTCCAACCTTCCCAAGGAACGGAGTCTCCGGACATGCCGGGGCGGTTCAACGGAAGATGCCGACGACGTCGGTGCGGCGGCGGATCTCGCGGTTGAGTCGCTCGCCCAAGGTTGTTGCTCCAGATCTGGCGCCAGATCTCCTTGGGGAACGGCGTGAACGCCAGGATCTCCTCGCGGGCGCCTTCGAGGTGCTCGGCGACCTGCGGGAGCTTGTCGTTCAGGCCGTCCAGGACACGGTCGAGTTGGGCGTGCACCGCTGGGGCGTCGGGCTGGTCGTACACGCTGTGCAGCAGCGCCTTGACCCAGCCCCACTGCGACTTCGGGGTGATCGACATCAGGTTCGCGGCGTAGTGGCTGCGGCACCGCTGCCACGACGCCGCCGGTAGCGTCGCCCCGATCGCCTCGACCAGCCCGGCGTGGGCGTCGGAGGTGACCAGCGCGACCCCGCACAGGCCACGGGCGACCAGGTCCCAGAAGAAGGTCAGCCAGCCCGCGCCGGATTCGGTTGTGGCACAGTTGATTCCGAGGACTTCGCGGTACCCGTCAGCGCTGACGCCGGTGGCGACCAAGACCGCGACCTTGACCACCCGCCCGCCTTCGCGGACCTTCATCGTGAGCGCGTCCGCGGCCACGAACAGGTACGGGCCCTCGTTCAGCGGGCGGGTCCGGAACGCCGCCACGGCCTCGTCGAGGTCCTTGGCCATCTCGGACACCTGCGACTTGGACAAGCCGGTGATGCCCAAGGAGCGCACCAACTTGTCCATCCGGCGCGTGCTAACGCCGAGCAGGTAGCAGGTCGCGACCACGGTGGTCAGCGCCGCCTCGGCGCGGCGGTGCCGGGTCAGCAGACAGTCCGGGAAGAACGAGCCCTCGCGTAGCTTGGGGATCGCCACCTCGATGGTGCCGGTGCGGGTGTCCAGGTCCCGGCGCCGTGGTGTGCCCCGGATCTGATGGAGTCGGGATTGTTGGATTCTGTGTCACCTGAGATCACGAGGCATGGATGGCTCGTCGTGGTTACCCGCCGGAGTTCCGACGGAAGGTTCTGGATCTGCTGGCGTCCGGGCGCAAGGTCGCCGACGTCGCTCGGGACCTGGACATCAGTGATCAGACGATCTACGCGTGGCGTCGGCAGGACCTGATCGACCGAGGCACTCAGCCTGGCCTGACCACGAGCGAGAAGACTGAGCCCGGATCCACCGTGCGGTAGTCAGTAACTCCGGGTGGGAGGAACGGCGGGTCGGCCGAGGATCCCGGACACAACAGGCGGGACCGTCAGGGCAGGGTGACTCGTTCCACCCAGCGGCGCTGCCATGGGGTCTCGGCAGCTCGTGGGTGGTACTGCCGCCTGGCCCAAGCCACCGCCTCGACCGGAGCCAGCCCCGCGAAGACCGCGAGCGCCGCGACGGCCGTGCCGGTGCGGCCGACCCCGCCGCGACAGCCGACCTCGACCCGGCGGTCCGCTGCCATCACGTGCGCCACTCGCAGCGCCTCCAGAGCCTCGGCAGCATCCGCCGGCACCCAGAAGTCGGGCCAGCGCACCCAGAGCACCGGCCACGGGGCGTCATCCGGCGCTCGGCCTGCGAGCACCACCGCCAGGTCGGGGTCGGGCACGCCGGCGCGGCCCGACCGCATCG
>JBOFLG010000191.1:0-5515 GCA_051657745.1 Dermatophilaceae bacterium
TAGTCGTACACCCGCACAATGCTCGGCCGCTGCTCACCAGCACCGGGGTCAAGGTCGGCGGACTCGACGGCACCACGACCCGAGACCCCACTCACGCCATCTCGCGCCCCGTCACCAGAACCGACCGGCACCAACCCGCCCCGATCGGCATCTGCCTGAACCGAATTCGCCACCACCCACCACTCCCGTTCCGTGCGTGATACACGGTCGACATGTGCGAGCCACCTCGACGACGTATCGATGAACGCGCTGTACGCCACCAGCGTACGACAGCGCGACACGGAGCCAGCAGGGTGCTGGATATCGACATCGCGGGCGACCATCACGGACGAGTTCCGTAGCGAAGTTGCTTGCCGCAGAACGCACCACCGTGACGCCCGGGGCTGCACGAGCCGCTAACAGGGGCAACGCGAGCCGGGGAGTCGCCTCCACCCGGCCCGCGTGCCTTCCTGTCGCAACCAATGCGCGAGGGGCCTCGCAGCCCCCGTTGTGCGCCATCCCGCCGCCTGCTTCACCCGCGCCTACGGCTCATCCAGCCGCGTCGGCACCAGATACTCGGGATGCCACACCGCTCACGGCCTAGCGACCGCCTTGAACCATCGAGTCGAACTCGCCGTCGCGCACACCCTGAAGCAACGCGCGAAACTCGTCCTGGGAGTAGACCAGCGCCGGCCCTTCTGGGTCACGCGAGTGGCGTAGGGCCACGTTTCCCAGCTTCGTCGCGGCGACCTCAACACACTGGCCACCATTAGCACCGCTGTGGCGGCTCTTGCGCCAGGCCAGGTTCCCGAGTTCCGCCGCCGGCATGCCGTTGCTTTCGATGACAGTCATCACCGTTCTCCTACTCTCAAGTCACAGATTCGACTAGTGGTAGCACCACTATCTGAAGTGGTGAGAATACGTGCATTTGCACATGCATAAGCCTAAGGCACGGTTCCGCAATGTTCAACCATCGGAGCAAGAAAATGTCGCTCGGGGCCAAAAAAAACCGGACCGCAGGCCCGATCCTTGGTGACATGCAGCCAGCTGCGCCCTACCGGCCGTCCGGATTTGCGCCATCCGGAGCGCCGACGGCCACGAGCCGGACCTGACCGTCACCTCCCACGTGACCCGGCCATGGGATCGGAGTCAGCTCGCCCCGCGCATGGTTCGGAGGCCGACGACCAGACCCACCGCAGCTACCACCACGACAGATGCCGCAGCTGTGCCGACCACGCCACGGGGAACTCGCCAGCGACCAGGGCCCGCTCGGCCTCGACGATGTGCGTCAGTGGGTTGGCCTCGGCAACGTGGCGCACTGACCACAGCGATCGGCGCTGACACCTCGCGCCTGGGACCGCGACCGGCCGGACTGGCGCTCGTTACCGGTCGACCGGCCCTCGGTACCGGCGGCCAGCGGTTCCGGCCGCGCGAACTGCCCACCGGCGACGCGGCCGCGTTCATCAAGGCGGGCTTCCGCCGCATCCCGCAGCGCTACTCCAGGACTTCATCCGAGCCGGGCCTGCAGGGTGTCCATAGTGTCGGCCTCTGCGGGCGGCTTGTCGTCGCGGTAGCGGATGACGCGCGCGAACCGAAGCGCGATGCCACCCGGGTAGCGGGTCGAGGTCTGCACACCATCGAACGCAACCTCGACCACCTGCTCGGGCCGCACCTGCACCACCCACCCGCCGGTGCCACGAACCGCCAAGTCGGTGAACCGCTCGGTCTGCCACTGCAACATCTCGTCGGTCATCCCCTTGAAGGTCTTGCCGACCATCACGAGCTCGCCGGTGCCGGAGTCACGCGCCCCCACATGAATGTTCGACAGCCAACTCGCCCGCCGCCCCGACCCCCACTCGACGGCCAGAACAACAAGGTCGACGGTGTGCACCGGCTTCACCTTCACCCAGCCGCTGCCGCGCCGACCGGCCGCGTACGGCGCCGACGCCGCCTTGACGACGACCCCCTCGTGCCCACTCGCGACGAGCTCGTCGAAGAACCGCCGCACCGCGGCGGCATCCGAGGTCACCATGCGCGGCACGAGCAGGTGCGGCGCCAGGCCGACCAGCACCTCGTGCCGGGTCGAGAGCGGCTCATCGACAAGGTCACGACCCCCGGCGTGCACCACGTCAAACAGATACGTGGTGAGTGGCACCTCAACCCGAAGCCTGGACACGTCGGCCGAGGATGCCGTACGAGCCCCGGTGACTTGGAACGGCGCTGGCCGCCCGTCACGGCGGATGACGATGGCCTCGCCATCGAGCACGAGATCGCCGCCAGGCAGCCCGGCCACCGCCTCGACCACCTCGGGAACGCGGTCGGTGATGTCGTCGAGACTGCGGGTGAAGACAGTCACCGCGCCATCCCGCCGATGTACCTGCACCCGGATGCCGTCGAGTTTCCCGTCCACGACGATGGCGCCGTCGTCGGCCGCGTCTCCCCCGACCACGGAAGCCGAACTCCGCTGTGCCTCAAGGCCGGCCGCGAACTCAACGGCCGGGTCACGAGTAGCCAGAGCAGCGACGGCAGCGGCACTGGCTGTCGCGCCGATTGCGGCTGTCGCGCCGAGCGATGCCACCGCCGCATCGGTGGTCTTCGCCGAGGCGGCGAGCATCGGCCGAAGCGGCCGCCCCACCGTGAGGCGCACGGCTTCCAGCGACCGCACCCCGCCGCCTGCCGCGATCTCAGCCACCGCTGAGGTGAATCCGGCGAGCATCGCGGCCCGGCGCACCACCGGTTCGGGCGCCGCGTACGCCACCGCAATGGCGGCGAGTACCACGCCATCACCTGCGCCCTGCCGCAGATTGCCGGTGATCAGCTCGGCCAGGAACCGCTGCTCGTCGGCCGTGGCGGTGGCCAGCAGGGCGGCCAGCGCTGCTCGGCGCACGGATGCCGAGCCGGCACCGGAGGCGGTGGCCAGCACCTCGAAGGTGGCATCGACATCGGCGACGGCGAGCGATGCCGACGGGGCGGCATCCGGCATGGGGTGGAGCGAACGGACTCCGACTCCGAGCCGACGCTGCGGCAGCGTTCCCGATAGATACGAGACAACGAGTCCGATCTCGTCGTGATCGCAGCGCCCGAACACCTCGGCCAGTGCCGCGGTCTTTGCGGTGCGCGGCCGGGTGGCCGCTACGGTGCGCGACACCGCCACGACCTCGGCGAGCATGACCGGCATCCCACCATCCTGCCCGCACTGGCTGACATCGCGGGGCCGCTGGTGTCATGGCCGCGCAATTGTGGGATGTGCCGCGAAGGCCACCCGGGGCGAGGCCGAGGGTTCCGAGCGCAGGCGGGGACGTTGTTGTCATCGAGGCGCCGGTAGCCTGCCGTCGTGTCCTCGCAGGGAAGACGCCGCTACGCCCGCGCGCTGCTCGATCGTGGCGCCGAGCTCAGCCACCTCGCCCGGTCCGTGCACGAGGGCCGAGGCCGGCTCGGGGCCGAGGTCGCTGCGGCCGCCGCGGCGCTGCGCGACGAGGCCGTGCAGCGGATGCTCGACGAGGCCCCGGTCGAGGACCTGACCGGCACGGTGTCCCGGCGGCTGCCGGTGCGAACCGCGGAGCGAGCCGGGGTCCGCACGATCGGCGACGTCCTGGCCCGGACCCCGACCGAGCTGGCCGAGTCAGCCGGGCTGACCGCCGAGAGCGCAGCGGCCCTTCGCGCCGCGGCCGAGGAGCACGCCGCCCAACTGGGCGAGCGCACCCCGACCCGAATCGACCTCGACCCCAGCCACGCGCCCGCCACCAGGTTGGTGATTGCGCTACACCGGTTCCGCCGGGTCGGCCCGGTGGCTCAACGGGTGGCCGAGCCGGCCGAACGGCTGGACGCAGAACTGCCGCTACTGCTGGCGGCAGCAGCCCGAGCCGGCGTCCGGTTTCGCCGCGTCGTGCTGGGCCGACGCCGGCGCGCCGAAGTGCGCACCGCCCTGGGCCGGCTCGAGACCCTGCTCGCCGACGCCGACCGGACGACACTGCCGGCGCGGCTGGGCAAAGCCGCTGAGGCCCTCGCCCGACCACCGTCATCGCGAGCGGCCGGAGCAGCGTGGCGCGACTTCGAGCGACGCTCAGCGGAGTACTACGCCACCCTGGAAGATGCCCTCGGCGCCCGGCGGAACTTGGATGCCGCGCGCGGCCGGCTGCCCGCAGAGGTCGCCGAGCACGTCGAGGGCCAGGAACTCGACGACACCTACCGGCGGGTGGCGCTGCGCGGGTACCAGGCGTTCGGGGCGCGGTTCGCGCTCGCCCAACGCCGGGTCCTGATCGGCGACGAGATGGGGCTGGGCAAGACCGTGCAGTCCATCGCGGCGCTCGCGCACCTGACCGCGATCGGCCGTACCCATTTTCTCGTGGTGTGCCCGGCCAGTGTCGTGGTGAACTGGATGCGGGAGATCGGTGTGCACAGCAGGCTGCGCGCGCATCGGCTGCACGGCGCCGGCCGGGAGGACGCCTTCCTCGACTGGGTCCGCGACGGCGGCGTGGCGGTGACCACGTTCGACGCCCTGGCCGGCCTTGGCACGCCGGCCGAGCTGGAGTCGGTGACCGGGGTCGAGGTCGCGATGCTGGTGGTCGACGAGGCGCACTACGTCAAGAACCCCGGCGCCCGGCGCTCTGGCCTGGTGGCGCAGTGGTCGGCATCGGCCGAACGGGCGCTCTTCCTCAGCGGCACACCGATGGAGAACAAGGTCCGCGAGTTCGCCAGCCTCGTCTCGTACCTGCAGCCGCAGTTGGTGCCGGAGGTGGAGGCGGCGCCCGGGCCGCAGGCCTTCCGGCGGGCCGTCGCCCCGGCATACCTGCGCCGCAACCAGGAGGACGTACTGACCGAACTGCCCGCCGTGGTGCGCACCGACGAGTGGGTGGAGTTCGGTGGCCCCGACTTCGACGCCTACCGCGACGCGGTCGAGGCCGGCAGTTTCATGGCGATGCGCCAGGCGGCGTACCGGCCGGGCAATCGGCACGGGTCGGCCAAACTCGACCGGCTGTGCGAGATCGTCGCGGAAGCGACCGAGAACGGCCGGAAGGTGGTGGTCTTCTCAAACTTCCGGGGGGTGCTGGCCGCGGTCGCCGAGGCGTTGGCGCCGATCACCCGAGTGGTCGGCCCGGTCAGCGGCAGCGTGCCGGCGACGGCCCGCCAGGAGATGGTCGACGAGCTCGCCGCCGCGCCAGGTGGCGCGGTGCTGGTCAGCCAGATCCAGGCCGGTGGGGTGGGCCTGAACATGCAGGCCGCCTCGGTGGTGGTGATCTGCGAGCCGCAGGTCAAACCGACCATCGAGGACCAGGCCGTCGCCCGGGCGCATCGGATGGGGCAGGTCCGCTCGGTCCAGGTGCACCGACTACTCGTGGCCGACAGTGTCGACGAGCGGATGCTCGAACTGCTCGGCGCCAAGATCGAACTCTTCGACGACTATGCCCGGCGCAGCGAGACCGCGGCCGCTACCTCTGCTGCCACTGCCACCGCGCTCTCGGATGCCGAGCTGGCCCGCCGGGTGGTCGAGCAGGAGCAACAGCGGCTCGCGGTCGCGCCCTCGTCGGGCGGGGCG
>JBOFLG010000192.1:0-6735 GCA_051657745.1 Dermatophilaceae bacterium
TACGCCCACCCCACCGTCGAGCACTACACGCCGCTGTTCGTGACCCTCGGCGCGGCCACCACCCCGGGCGAACCGGGGGTCCAGGTGATCGACGGCTTCTGGATGGGCCTCTCGAAGCGCTCCCTGCAGGTCGCGTAGCACCGGACCCCGGCACGCCTCGCCGGCGCTCCGGCCGGCCTCTGGCAGGATGCGCAGCATGTCGTGGCTGTCCGGATCGCTGCGTACCCATCCGTCCGGATGGCTGCTCGGCACCCAGCTCGGCGCATTGCTGATCTATCCGTTCGTCGGCGACTCCGACCTGGGGCACGCGATCCTGGCGATCGTCGGGCTGGCCGTCATCACCCTGGCGCTGGGCGTCGTCCGCGCCTCGCCCGCGCTGACCTGGGTCGGCATCCTGCTCGGCGTACCCTCAGTCGTCTTGTCGGCCCTGGAGGTCCTGCGCCCGGACAGCGCGGTCGTCACGATCGCCTCGGGCATGACCCACGCGGCGTTCTACTTCTTCGTGAGCTGGGGCCTGATCAGGTACATCTTCGACGACGACGACGTCAGCACCGACGAGCTCTACGCCTCCGGGGCCGCGTTCACGGTCGTCGCCTGGGCCTTCGCCTATCTCTTCGCCGCCGCACAGGCGGTCTGGCCGGACGCCTTCGGCGCAGATCGGCGGACCTGGTTCGAACTGCTGTTCCTGAGCTTCAGCTGCGTGACCAGCGTCGGCCTCTCCGACATCCTGCCGGCGGCCCCGATGGCTCGCAGCCTGGTGATGATCGCCGACTTCACCGGCGTGATGTACCTCGCGCTGGTGGTCTCCCGAATCGTCGGCCTGACCGTCAAGCGGGTGTCGCGCTGACCGGCAACCTGCCGGCGATCCTGCTGCTCGCCGCCACCGCCCTGCACCTCGGCTTTCAGCTCACGGTGACCGGCGTCGTCTACCCCGCCCTGGACGACCTCCCGGACGAACGGTGGGAGGCGGGCCAGGAACAGCATCGCCGGCGCATCGCTCCGGTAGTCCTGATCGTGTACGGCGCCCTGCTCGGCGCGGCGGCCTGGCGCACCGTCGCCGGCCACCTGACCTCCGGGACCTACGCCTGTTTCGCCGGCATCGCGCTCGCGCTCGCCGTCACGGCCTTCAGCGCCGCGCCGACCCACGGCAAGCTCGGCGCGTCGCGTACACCACAGCTGATGCGGCGCCTGCTGATGGCCGATCAGATCAGGCTGGCCGCCGCGCTGCTCGCCGTACTCGGTGCTGCCAGCGCGCTGTGACGGCATGAGACTCCGAGGCGTCCTGGCGGACACCCGACCGCTGGCCGAGCCGCACTTCCGCCGGCTCTGGATCGGCACCATCGTGACCGTGATCGGCGCGCAACTGACCGTGGTGGCGGTCCCGTCGCAGATCTACGCGATCACCGGCTCGTCGGCGTACGTCGGTCTGACCGGCATCTTCGGGCTGGTGCCACTGATCGTCTTCGGGCTGTGGGGTGGCGCGCTCGCCGACGCGATGGACCGGCGCACGCTGCTGATCGGGACGACGGTCGGCCTGGTCGCCACGACGACGGCGTTCTGGGCGCAGGCCATGATCGGCAATCGCAACGTGTGGGTGCTGCTCGGGCTGTTCGCGGTCCAGCAGTCGTTCTTCGCCGCGAACCAACCCGCTCGCAGCGCGATCCTGCCCAAGTTGCTCGAACCGGCGCTGCTGCCGGCGGCCAACTCGCTGAACATGACCGTCTTCCAGGCCGGCGCGATCGCCGGGCCGCTGATCGCCGGCGCGCTGATCCCGGTGGTCGGGCTCCAGTGGCTCTATCTGGTGGACAGCGTCACGCTCTTCGCCACCCTGTACGCCGTGGTCAGGCTGCCCTCGCTGCCGGTCGACGTGGCGGCCCGGGTGCCGGGCCTGCGGTCGGTGGTCGACGGCGTGGCCTACCTGCGCCACCATCCGGTCCTGTTGATGTCGTTCCTCGTCGACATCGTCGCGATGGTCTTCGGCATGCCGCGGGCGCTGTTTCCCGAGTTGGCGGACGTCGCGTTCGGCGGCCCCACTGCCGGTGGCGTGGCTTTCGCGCTGCTGTTCGCCGGCATTCCGGCCGGCGCCGTGCTCGGCGGGATCTTCTCCGGCTGGGTGTCCCGAATCGACCGGCAGGGCCTGGCGGTGATCTGGCTGATCCTGCTGTGGGGCGCCGCGATGACCGGCTTCGGTCTGGCCGCGGGCGCGGCCGACGGAGCCGGCGGCCCGTTCCTGGTCATCGCGGTAGTGATGCTCATGGTCGGTGGCGCGGCGGACATGGCGTCGGCGGCGTTTCGCACCAGCATGTTGCAGGTCTCGGCCGCCGACGAGGTGCGCGGACGACTCCAGGGGATCTTCCTGGTGGTGGTGGCCGGCGGCCCGCGCGTCGCCGACGTCGCGCACGGTACGGCGGCCAGCTTCGTCGGCGCGGCCACGGCCGCAGCCGGTGGCGGCCTGCTGGTCGTCATCCTGACCGTCGCCGCCGCCGTGTGCGCGCCGGTCTTCGTCCGCTACCGGCTGTCGGGCGCCGACCCCAAGTCCAGGACATAGGGCGCTCCCGCGAGCTCAGGGGCACGTCCGAGCCACGAGCTCGGCCGGGGACGGATCATCGAGGCGAGCGCGGGGCCGGGCGACGAGCGATCAGGACACCGGTCACGGCTGCCAGGGCCGCGGCGGCACCCGCCACCGCACTCTGGGTGAAGCGGAGCCTGCCCGCATCGATGCACCGGGCCGCGATCTCGTTGCCATCGGGAGCGCCCTCCCCGCCGGGCCAGTTGTCGGCATCGTTGAGGACCGTGTCGTACGGCGCCGCGCACGAGTAGCCGTCACCCCGGCTGGTGTCGTCGATCTCGGGGTTGTCCAGCAGCAGCCAGATCGCGACGACCGCGAGCACCCCCGCCACGAGCGCGAGCAGGGTCCGGGAGAAACGAGGAACCAGCACACCCCGACCGTAGACCGCCCAACCCGGCCCGGGACATCGGACGAACGCACAGATCGCCCACACCAAGGACTGTCTGGCCCGTGCCGCACTGGCGAGGGCCTCTAGCGATGAAGCCGAGAGATGGTAGTCCGATCCACATAGCGGTAGCCAATTGCGACTCGCAAGTGCCGACTCGCAATCGTCGACCCGACGGCCTTACGAATTGCCGAACGACACGACCTCCCGGTCCCGGGATCGCCTCCGGACGGTTCTATCGGGACGCCCGAGTTGCCCGGCGACCGGCAACCAGCATTGGTCTCGCACGGGGTTCCCCATATGGGGAGTATCGGGCGGGTGTTGCGGTGGTGCTGTGTTGTCAGGGCTGGGGCGGCTGTTGTGCGTAGTTGTGGAGTCGGTGTTCGGCTGCGCGTAGGAAGCGTCGGATGGTGTCTTGTTCGTCCGGAGTGAAGTTGTGGGTGAGGGCGTCGAGGTCGTCGAACAGTGGGCGGAGAGTGGTGAGGATCTGGTCGATTGCGGTGTCGGTGGGTGTGAGGGTTACGCGGCGACGGTCGGTTGGGTGCCGGTCGCGGCGTAGATGTCCAGCTGTCTCAAGTCGGTCGACGAGCTCGGTTGCCGAGCCGGTGGATATGCCGAGTCGCTCGCTCAGTTCGGCCGGACCGATGGGGTGTGGGGTGGTCATGGCGTGATTGACCGCGGTGTAGTCGAGTGGTCGTAGTTCGAGGCTGCGGGCGAGCGCGCGGTCTACTTCTGCGCTGGCTAGGACGACAGCTCGCAGCGCCCACGACAGCTCCTCGGCGTTCATCCGCCCGCGCTCGCGAGCTTCGACATCTCGAGTTGACGATTCCTCGGCCACCGAGCTATCTTACACATCGAAGATAGCTCGGTAACGGAGTAACTCCTTAACCGAGCTGAATCATGAGAGTGAGTGGAGGACCAGATGCCCATGTACGACTCCGATCATGGCAAGAGCGGGGAAGCTGGCGGAGCGCTGTCCGAGCGAGCGTTGCGGGTGCTGTTGGTGGTGTTGTGCGCGGCGCTGGCGTTGGTCGTGGCTGGCAACTCTGCTTTGGCGATCGCGCTGCCCGACATCGCGCGTGGTCTGCGGGCCGACCAGACCGCTTTGACGTGGATCGTTGACGCGTATGCGCTCACATTCGCAGCGGCACTGCTGCCGGCCGGTATCGCCGCGGACCGGGTAGACCGGCGAACTCTGCTAGTCGCCGGCTTGGTGGTGTTCGGTATCGCCTGCGTCGCATCCGCATTCGCCGACAACTCGGCGCAGCTCATCGCTTGGCGGGCGGTGGCCGGGTTGGGGGCGGCCGCGGTTTTCCCGGTCACGTTGTCCGCGCTGGTTGATGCGTATCCGGTTGAGCGGCGTGGTTTCGCAGTCGCGGTCTGGTCGGGGGTCTCGGCTGCTGGGGCGGTCGTGGGCACCCTGGTTGCGGGTACTCTGCTTGAGGCGTTCTGGTGGGGCAGCGTGCAACTCGCATTCGGCGTCGCCGCCCTCGTCTTGGTGCCCAGCGTGCTGCGTCTGGTTGCCCAGCGCCGTGCCCCACGCCTGTCGTTGGACCCGATTGGTGCGGTGTTGTCCGCGGTCGGTCTCGCCGCATTCGTTCTCGCCATCATCGAAGCTCCACGTTGGGGCTGGACAGACCAGCGGACCCTCGGCGCAGCCGCTATTGGGGTTGTCGCACTCGCCGCATTCGTCATACATGAGCTACGGACTGCGGCCCCCTCGCTGGACGTCCGGCTCTTCCGCGACCGTGGGCTGGCGGCGGGCTCTCTACTGGTGTCCCTTCAGTTCTTCGCCAGCCTCGGCTTGTTCGTCCTAGCGCCGCAGTACCTTCAACTCGTCCGCGACTACAGTCCCCTGCAGGCCGCTGCTGCGCTGCTCGTCATCCCTGTCGGGGTTGGCGGCGGAACCGCTGTCGCTCCGGCCGCGCTGGCCCGTGCCGGCGCACGAGCCCCCGGCTCCGCAGGCCTGGCCCTGATGGCTGCCGGGTTCGCCGTCCTCGCCGCCACCATCACCACAGGCACCCTCGGCTGGCTCACAGGCGGCCTACTCCTCTTCGGTGTCGGCTTCGGCCTAGCCGTGACCCCCGGCACCATATTGATTATCGAGGGGCTACCTCCCGAACGGCGCTCGGTAGCCAGCGCAGTCAACGACATCACCCGCGAGGTCGGCGGCGTGCTCGGCATCGCCGTGCTGTCCAGCGTGCTCCTTGCCGGCTACCGCGACCAGATCGCCCCCGCGCTCACCGGGCTACCGCCGCAATTGGCCGGACCCGCGGATAACGGAGCGGGTACCGCTCTTGGTGTCGCGGCCGACCTCGGCGCCAATGGTGCCGCTCTCGCCGACGCCGCCCGGGCATCGTTCGCCGCCGGCCTATCCGATGCACTATGGGTGGGCGCAGCCGTCCTGGCCACAGCTGCCGCTATCTGCGCCGTCCTGGCCCCTCGTCGCCAACCCACACCCACCTCCACTACTTCCGCCGCGACGGCCGCTAGGAGCACTCGATGAACACGGTGACCACCACCCTCGTCACCGCTCGCGGTAGGTTCGGTGTCCGCGAGCACGGCACCGCCGGTGAACAGGTGGTCTGTATTCACGGCTTCCCCGATGACGCTTCCACCTTCGACGGGCTGGCTGCCTCCTCAGCCGACGCCGGGTACCGCGTCACAGCGTTCAACCTCCGTGGGTACGCGCCATCTCCCCTCGAAGGACCCCTCGACCTCGATGCCATGGTTGACGACCTCCTAGCCGTAGTCGACGCCGTTTCGCCCAACAAGCCGGTGCATCTGATCGGTCATGACTACGGCGCGCAACTCGCCTACCCCGCTCTGGCCCGCGCCAGGTGCCGATTTGCCTCCGCCACCCTGTTCTCCGGGGCCCACCCGGCCTATCTACAACGCAACGCCCGCCGAGCGCCACGGCAAGCCTGGATGAGCCGCTACATCCTCTACTTCCAACTCCGCGGCTGGGCCGACCGACACGTCGCGCGAGGCGACTTCGCCTACATCGACCGCCTCTGGCGACGCTGGGCAGCCCCGGACTGGACACCGCCGCCGGACCACCTTAGACACGTCAAACGCACCCTCGCGGCCAGCTGGCCCGCGCCGATGGCCATGTACCGAGCCGGTGGTTTCAACGTGCCAACCGACCCGATCACCGCACCCACCCTGTTCATATGCGGCGCCAGCGATGGCTGCGCCCTCCCCCTACTCGCCGACGGACAAGACGAACTGTTCACCAATGACTACCGCCGCGAAGTCTGGAACCGCACCGGCCACTTTCCCCACTTGGAACAGCCCCAACGCACCGCACAAACCGTCCTGGACTGGATCAGCACCCACCCCATAGCCTGACCAAGGTCTGTCCCACGCGGTCGGCCGTCTCAGTAGTCGATCCCCAAACGCTGACGTCCACTCTCGCGGCAGGCGTGATCGCCATTTCCGCGTGGCGCCTGGGTCAGTGGTCGGTCTGGCCCGGCTGGTCAGGTGGCCGTTGCCGACGGCAACCATCGTGCGAACCTTGCGCGCGGAAGATTGGGCCGAGGGGGTAGCGGCAGACCCGACAATGAGTCCACGGCGGACCCGTCTCGGTTGCCATGGCATGACGCTTCGGGAGTCATTTGCCAGCAGTTGAATCCGCCAGATATGTCAGCTATAGTCGACACACGGTCGAGGTTGTCGCCACCGGCGACTTCGACAAATGGCTCAAGAAACTGAAGGACCGGCGAGGCAAGTTGCGCATCTTGGAGCGCATCGACCGTCTCATCCATGGCAATCCGGGAGA
>JBOFLG010000193.1:0-8987 GCA_051657745.1 Dermatophilaceae bacterium
CCGCCGCGAGATCGAGTGCGGGCCGCAGCGACTCATAGCCGAGGTAGGGGCTGAGCGTGACGGCGTCGGCCCGCAGCGGACCATCGTCGGCAAGGTAGGCATCGGCATAGCCACGCATGGTCGAACCGATGTCGCCCCGCTTGACGTCAAGCAGCGAGAGCGTGCCGGTGTCGCGAAGGCTCGCGAGCACCCGCTCCAGCACCGCGATTCCGGCTGCACCGAACCGCTCGAACAGGGCTGACTGAGGTTTCACCGCCGCCAGGTGGCCGCCGAATGCATCGACACACGTCATCGCGAAGCGTTCCAGCCCATCGACGGTGTCCGGGAGCCCCCAGGCCTGGAGCAGCGCCGGGTGCGGGTCGATGCCGGGGCAGAACGGCCCGTGCGCCTGCATGGCGGCGCGCAATCGGTCGCCGAACGGAACCGGGCCGGCAGGCCGGTCTCCGGTGTCGTCTGGGTCAGTGCGTGGTGGGGCGGCGGTCATGAGCGATGCATCCTCTCGTGGGCGACACCGACAAGATCGGTGAATCGGCCGGCTCCGTGCCGGTCGACCTCCGCAGCGAACTCATCGACGACCTGCACCGCCCCACTCACATCGACCTCCCGACTCCGTGCAGGTTGAGCGCCCTGGTGTGCTCCTGAAGCGCGGTGACCCCGAGGTCACCGCCACGCACGGCCTCGATGGCGAGCACCGCCGCAGCGAGCTGTTGCACCGTGGTGACGATCGGCTTGTCCATGGCCGTGGTCGCCGCGCGGATCAGATAGCCGTCGGCGCGGGCGGTGGCGCTCGGGCCGTTCGGGCTGTTCACCACCAGGTCGATCTCGCCGGCGGTGATCATGTCGACCACCGACCGGTCGCCCACCGCACGCTCGGCGTGTTTGCGTACGACCTGCGACTCGATCCCATTGCGCCGCAACACTTCTGCGGTTCCGATCGTGGACACGATGCGGAACCCGAGATCGACCAGGCGCTTCACTGGGAAGACGATCGCCCGCTTGTCACGATTGGCCACCGAGACGAACACCGTCCCGGTCACCGGCAGCCCGCCGATCGCGCCGAGCTGGGCTTTGGCGAACGCCCGCCCAAAATCGGTGTCGATGCCCATTACCTCACCAGTGGAGCGCATCTCCGGCCCGAGCAGGGTGTCGACGACGAGCCCGTCGGCGGTTCGGAACCGGGCGAAGGGCAGCACCGCCTCCTTGACCGACATCGGTGCGTGCGCCGGCATCCGTCCACCGTCAGTGTGCGCCGGGAGCATTCCCTCGGCTCGAAGTTCGGCGATCGTGGCGCCGAGCATGATCCGTGCCGCGGCCTTCGCGAGCGGAACCCCGGTGGCCTTGGCGACGAAGGGGACGGTGCGCGAGGCGCGGGGGTTGGCCTCGAGCACGTAGAGAATGTCCTGGGCAAGCGCGAACTGCACGTTCATCAGGCCGCGGACGCCGATACCCCGGGCCAACGCGAGTGCCGACTCCCGCACCCGGTCGAGCTCGGCGGCACCCAGGGTGACCGGGGGCAACGTGCACGACGAGTCACCGGAATGGATACCGGCCTCCTCGATGTGCTCCATGATCCCGCCGAGGTACATCTGCGTGCCGTCGTAGAGCACATCGACATCGATCTCGACGGCGTCGTCGAGGAACCGGTCGACGAGCACCGGATGGTCCGGGCCGGCCACCGTGGCGCGCTCGACGTAGGCCGCGAGAGTGGCGTCGTCATAGACGATCTCCATCCCACGTCCGCCGAGCACGTAGGACGGACGCACCAAGACCGGGTAGCCGATGGTCCCGGCGATCCGGACCGCCTCGGCCGCGCTGTACGCGGTGCCGTGCTTCGGCGCCGGGAGGCCGGCCTCGGCGAGCACCCGCCCGAACGCGCCGCGATCCTCGGCGAGGTCGATGGCCTCCGGGCTGGTGCCGACGATCGGCACGCCGGCATCCTTGAGCGCCTGCGCGAGCCCGAGCGGGGTCTGGCCGCCGAGTTGCACCACGACTCCGGCGACCGGGCCGGCCTGCTGCTCGGCGTGCACCACCTCGAGCACGTCCTCGAGGGTGAGCGGCTCGAAGTACAGCCGGCTGCTGGTGTCGTAGTCGGTGGAGACCGTCTCGGGGTTGCAGTTGACCATCACCGTGTCGTAGCCCGCGTCCCGGAGCGCGAAACTGGCGTGCACACACGAATAGTCGAACTCCACGCCCTGCCCGATCCGGTTCGGCCCGGACCCGAGGATGACGACCGCCGGCTTCTCGCGCGGCGCCACCTCGGTCTCCTCGTCGTAGGACGAGTAGTGGTACGGCGTACGTGCCGCGAACTCGGCGGCGCAGGTGTCGACGGTCTTGTAGATCGGGCGTATCCCGAGCGCGTGCCGCACCCCCCGGACCACGGCTTCCGGCATCCCGCGCAGCGCGGCCACCTGGGCGTCGCCGAAGCCGTGTCGCTTGGCCAACCGGAGCAGGTCGGGGACCAACTCGGGAGCGGCGGCCACGGCATCCGCGACCTCGTTGACGAGCACCACCTGATCGAGGAACCACGGGTCGTAGGCGGTGGCCTCGTGGACCTCCTCCACGCTGAGCCCGCCGCGCAACGCCTGCTGCACCAGCTGCAGCCGGCCGTCGGTGGGGCGGCGCGCCGCGTCAAGAAGACGCCGGGCGTCATCCGGGGTGGGCCGCGGGCCATCCCAATGGAAGCTGCTGCCGCTCTTCTCCACGGAGCGCAGCGCCTTCTGTAGCGCCTCGGTGAAGCAGCGGCCGATGGCCATCGCCTCGCCGACCGACTTCATCGTCGTGGTCAGGGTGTCGTCGGCGGCCGGGAACTTCTCGAACGCGAACCGCGGCACCTTCACCACGACATAGTCGAGGCTCGGCTCGAAACTCGCCGGGGTCTCCTGGGTGATGTCGTTGGGCACCTCGTCGAGGGTGTAGCCGATGGCCAACTTCGCGGCGATCTTGGCGATCGGGAAGCCCGTGGCCTTGCTTGCCAGCGCGGAGGATCGGGACACCCGGGGGTTCATCTCGATCACCACCACCCGCCCATCGGCCGGGTCGATCGCGAACTGGATGTTGCAACCGCCGGTGTCGACACCGACCTCGCGAATGATAGCGATCGACACGTCGCGCAGCCGCTGGTACTCGCGATCGGTGAGGGTGAGCGCCGGAGCGACCGTGATGGAGTCGCCGGTGTGCACCCCGACCGGGTCGACGTTCTCGATGGAACAGACGATGACCACATTGTCGGCGTGGTCGCGCATCACCTCGAGCTCGTACTCCTTCCACCCGAGGATGGACTCCTCGAGCAGCACCTCGGTCACCGGGCTGTACTGCAGGCCGGCACCGGCGATGCGGCGCAGTTCGGCCTCGTCGTAGGCGAACCCGGAACCGAGACCACCCATGGTGAACGACGGCCGCACCACCACCGGGTAGCCGAGGTCGCCGGCAGCGGTGAGTACCTCATCCATCGAGTGGCAGATGATGCTGCGCGCCGACTCGGCGCCACAGCGCTGCACGACGCCCTTGAACCGTTCGCGGTCCTCACCGAGCCGGATCGCCTCGACATCGGCACCGATCAGCGGGCAGCCGTACTTCTCCAGCACGCCGCGGTCGTGCAGTTGCATCGCGCAGTTCAGCGCGGTTTGCCCGCCGAGCGTGGCGAGCACAGCATCGGGACGTTCCTTGGCGATGATCTGCTCGACGATGTCGGGCGTGATCGGCTCGATATAGGTGGCGTCGGCGAACTCGGGGTCGGTCATGATGGTGGCCGGGTTGGAGTTGACCAGGATGACGCGCACCCCCTCCTCCTTGAGCACCCGGCAGGCCTGGGTGCCGGAGTAGTCGAACTCGCACGCCTGGCCGATGACGATCGGCCCCGAGCCGATGACCAGCACACTGGTGATGTCGTCACGCTTCGGCATCAGGCAACTCCTTCGTTCATGAGCCGACGTAGTCCGTCACGGAACACCTGAAAACTGCGCGATCGGTTTCCCTCGACGTCCATATGTGGTGCCACCGCCTCAGCATTCGTCGCCTTCAGCAAGCCGGCAGTCTGATAGCCGCACCGCTTCAACTCCCGTGCCAGCGCTTCTGCCGTGCCACCCTTGACCGCGTCCGGATCTCGTAGTCCGGAGCGCTGCCCGAGAGATGCCGGCAGTTTTGGGTACACGGCACGCAGCGCGGAGGTATCGCCAAGCAACCAGGCCTCCAACTCCTCGATAGCGATTCGATTCAGCACCTGAAAGGGCTGCCCCGCAGAGGCAGCAGTAGCAGTCCGCAACCCAGCCCGCGCAGCCATACTCTCCAACTTTTCTTTCAACTCCCTGCAGTCGTCACTGTCTCGGTCCACCACAATCACGACCTTCATCTCGTAATGCTTCATTGCGTTCGAGTACCCAGCGAGCCGATTCGGCAACTTCTTCAGAAGGTCGTCTTTGCCACTGAAAGTGTGAATCCTGAGCGCCACGCCAGGAACAATCTTCGGAACGACGACGGCGAGCAACTTCTCTTCGGAAGGCCCCTCGACGAGAATCTCGAGGTGGTTCACGTGGCCTGCACTAACGGATCGCCGACGTCGAAGTAGCCCTCCATCCAGAGCGCGCCCAACTGGCCTCCCGCCGCCTCCATCGTGGAGAGCATCTGCTGGTCCGACGCGCGTGCCACCCGGGTGAAACCGTCCTCGGCCCGATACAGCATCCACAGTTCGCGAGGTCGAACCGCATTGGCGAACTCCGGAGAGTGTGTCGTCACGAGCACCTGGCTGCGTTCAGCGGCAGCGCGGGCTTCCTCCGCCAGGAGCGGCAAGAGCCGCGGATGCAGCTGGTTCTCCGGCTCCTCGATACCGACAATGGGTGCGGGGTCGGGATCGTAGAGAACCGTCAGGTACGCCAAGAGTTTCAAGGTCCCATCCGAGGTGAAGGTCGACAGGATGGGCTGGTCGAACGGCGCATCCTTCAGCCGCAGCAGCAGCCGACCGTCGTCCATTACCCGGGTCTCGAAGCTGTCCAGGCGAGGAATGCGACGCCGCAGTGCCGCGAAGATCCGGTCTAACTGTTCGGGATGACCCTCCTGAAGGAACTGCACCACATTGGGAAGATTGTCACCGGTCTGGGACAATCGCTCGGCGGGGCCGGCGGGTGGCGTTGTCCGGGTGTTGCCAGCGCTGAGGTACGACAGATACCAGCCCGAGATGAACTTCCTCAGGGCGGACACCCGCGGATGTCGGCTCAGTTGGCCGAGCGCCGACACTGCGAGAAGGTCTGATGACGCCAGAGCCTCCTCCGTCTTCACACCCGTGGTCTCGTCGTACACCGCTCCTGCACCCCGAGTAAAGTCCAAGATCGTGGTCGGTCGACTACGGCCAGCGGGCTTCACCACCCACCGAAGATATTCCCGCTCCACGACTGGCCTACCGGCTTCCTCACCGATCTCCACCCGGTAGGTCACCAACCTCGCCCCGGGCTGCTCACGGTACTTGATCTCGAACGCCACGGGCCCATCAGCACCGCGGCTACGAATCTCGACCAGTCGATTGCGGCGGTCCCAGGCGTGGCGCAGGTTCTCGGTGAACGCCTCATGGAGGAATGCGAAGGCGTCGAACACGGTCGACTTGCCGCTGCCGTTCGCGCCGAGCAGGACAGTGAGCGGCTCGAATTTGTCGAAGGTGACGTTCTTGAGCACCCGATAGTTCTCGATCGTCAGTTTCTCGATAACTGCTCCATCCGGCTTAGGCATTCGTCTCTCCTTCCATCAGGTCGGTGAAGCGGTCGAAGAGGTAGGCGGCGTCATGGGGGCCGGCCGCGGCCTCGGGGTGGTACTGCACCGAGAACGCCACCAGCCGGTCATCCCGGCGTACCTCGAGACCCTCGACGACGTCGTCATTGAGGCAGACGTGGCTGACCCGCACCCGACCGAACTCGGTATCGGTATGGCCATCGAGCGGGGCATCGACGGCGAACCCATGGTTGTGCGCGGTGACCTCGACCTTGCCGGTGGTGCGGTCCAGCACCGGCTGGTTGATGCCGCGATGGCCGTACCGGAGCTTGTAGGTGCTTAAGCCCAGCGCCCGGCCTAGGATCTGGTTGCCGAAGCAGATGCCGAAGTACGGGATGCCGTCCCGCAGCACCCCGCGCACCAGCGCCGCCTGGGCGTGTGCCGTGGCCGGGTCGCCCGGGCCGTTGGACATGAACACCCCGTCCGGGCCGAGCGCCCGTACCTCCTCCACCGTCGCCGTGGCCGGCAGTACGTGCACCTCGATCCCGCGCTCGGCCATCATCCGCGGCGTCATCGACTTGATGCCGAGGTCGACGGCGGCCACGGTGAAGCGCTTCTCCCCCACCGCCGGCACGACGTACGCCTCGGTGGTCGCGACCTCCTCGGCCAGCGCAGCCCCGACCATCGGCGGCGCCTCAACCACGGTGGCGAGCAGCCGTTCGGGAGCCGCCGCGGCGTCATCCCCGCTGAACACCCCCACCCGCATCGCACCGCGTTCGCGCAGATGTCGGGTCAGTGCGCGGGTGTCGACGTCGCAGATGCCGACCACGCCCTGGGCCGCGAGCTCGTCCTCGAGGGAGCGCCGCGACCGCCAGTTCGATGGCCGCGGGGCAGGGTCGCGCACGACATACCCGCTAACCCAGATCCGACCGGACTCGTCATCCTCGTCGTTCCACCCAGTGTTGCCGACGTGCGGCGCGGTCATCACGACGACCTGCCGGTGGTAGCTGGGGTCGGTGAGGGTTTCCTGGTAGCCGGTCATCCCGGTGGAGAACACGGCCTCGCCGACCGTGGTGCCGCGGCGGCCGAACGCGCGGCCGGTGAAGGTGCGGCCGTCCTCCAGCACCAGGACGGCAGGTTCGCGGGTGGTCAGCACGGGGTCGGTTCTCCTTCACGCGCGGTGAGATGGCCGCGCAGGATCGTGGCGTGCACCGCACCGGTCAGGGTGCGGCCGTGCCAGGGCGTGTTGCGGGACAGTGATCGTGAGACCTCGCGATCGATGGTGACCGACGCGGCCGGGTCGACCAGGACCAGGGCCGCCGGCTCGCCGGGAGCGATCGGCCGGCCATGGCCGGCCAGACCCGCGATCCGAGCGGGGTTCGCCGACATCACCCGCGCGAGGTGCGGCCACGTCATCCGGCCGTCCGCAACGAGCAGGTCGTGAACGACCGCGAACGCGGTCTCCAGGCCGAGCATTCCGAACGCCGCGTCGGGAAAGGCGTGCTCCTTGTCGTGCCGGGCGTGCGGCGCGTGGTCGGTGGCGACCGCGTCGATGGTGCCGTCGAGCAGCGCCTCGCGCAGGGCCTGCTGGTGCTCGGTCGGGCGGAGCGGTGGGTTGACCTTGTAGACCGGGTCGTAGCCGGCAACCAGCTCGGTGCCGAGCGCCAGGTGGTGCGGCGTGACCTCGGCGGTGACCGCGACGCCGCGCGCCTTGGCCCAGCGGATGACGTCCAGGCCCTCGGCGGTGCTCACGTGGGCGACGTGCACCCGGCTGCCGGTGTGCTCGGCGAGCATGACGTCGCGGGCGATGATGCTGCTCTCGGCCACCGCTGGCCACCCGGGAAGGCCGAGCCGGCCACTCACCTCGCCCTCATGGCAGCAGGCCGCCGGGCCGGCGAGCCCAGGGTCCTGGGCGTGCTGGGACACGACACCACCGAACGCTCGCACGTACTCCAACGCGCGACGCATGACCCGGCCGTCGGCGACGCAACGACCGTCGTCAGAGAACACCGAGACCGCGGCGCGGGAGCGGTGCATCAAGCCGAGCTCGGCCAGCTCGGCGCCGGCCAGACCCTTGGTGACCGCGCCCACCGGCACGACGTCGACCAGCCCGGCGGCCCGGCCGAGGTCGAACACCCGTTCAGCGGCCTCGGCGGTGTCGGTCACCGGGGTGGTGTTGGCCATCGCGAGCACCGCGGTGAAGCCGCCCGCGGCCGCCGCGGCCGACCCGGAGGCGACGGTCTCGGCATCCTCGCGTCCAGGTTCGCGCAGATGGGTGTGCAGGTCGACGAAACCGGGCAGCAGCACCAGGCCGTCGGCGTCGAGCCGCTCGGTGCCGGATGACGCGTCGGCGCCGGCCTGTGCGCCGACCGCCGCGATCACGCCGTCGATGACGAGCACGTCGGCGGCATCCGCGCCGAGCACTCTCGCTCCACTGATCAGCAGGTCTCCCGTCATCGGAAATCGACCAATAGGACGATTCTGCCGGTCTCCCGACGTCGAAAATCGACCTATTGGGCGATTCTGCAGGTCGGTGCGGTCGGTGCGGTCGGTGCGGTCGTCGGCCTGGGCGCTCACGCCGCCACCCCCTCGCCGGCAAGCAGGTGGTAGAGCACAGCCATTCGTACCGCGACGCCGGCGCTCACCTGGTCGAGGACCAGGCTCTGCGCTGCGTCGGCGGCATCGGCGCTGATCTCCAAGCCCCGGTTCATCGGCCCGGGGTGGCAGATCACGGCGTCCGGCTTGGCATCGAGCAGCGCCCACAGTCGGTCCCGGGTCAGCCCGTAGCCCACGGTGTACTCCCGCGGGGTCGGGAAGAAGCCGCCCGTCATCCGCTCGCGCTGCACCCGCAGCATCATCACCGCGTCGGGGCCGGCGGCGAGCACCGCGTCAAGGTCGTGGCTGACCTCGAGGCCGTCCGCCGCGGCCCACGAGTCAATGCCGCTGGGCGTCAGGGTGGGCGGCGCGACGAGAGTGACCCGCGCGCCGAGGGTCCGCAGGGTGATGGCGTTACTCCGGAACACCCGACTGTGTGTGAGGTCGCCGACGATGGCGACCCGACGCCCCTGAAGATCGCCGAGCCGCTGCTCCATCGTGTACGCGTCGAGGAGCGCCTGGGTGGGGTGCTCATGGGTGCCGTCACCGGCGTTGATGACGCACGCGTCCACCCACTGCGCCACCTGGTGGCAGGCGCCGCTCGACGAGTGCCGCACGACGAGTGCATCGACCGCCATCGCGTCGATGGTGCGCACGGTGTCCCGCAGCGACTCGCCCTTGCTCGCGCTGCTGCCCTT
>JBOFLG010000194.1:0-5936 GCA_051657745.1 Dermatophilaceae bacterium
ATCCGACCCCCTGGGTCATCACACCAAAGGAACACTCATCATGGCTGACTACGAAAGCATCATCGACGCGATCCACGCCGACCTCCCGGGCTTCATGGGCGCCTCGATCGTCGACCTCGACACCGGCATGTCCCTGGCCTCACGGGCATCAGTCCCGAACTTCGACCTCGACATCGCGAGCGCCTACAACAGCGAAATGGTCAAGGGCAAGTTCAAGACCATGCAGGCCCTGGGCATCAAGGCCGACCTCGAGGACATGCTGCTCACCCTGACCGACCAACTACACCTCATCAAGGTGCTCGACCACGGCAAGACGTTCATCTACGTCGCCGTCACCAAGGCGACCACCAACCTCGCGCTGCTGCGCCGCTCGGTGAACGAGCACACCGTCGGGCGCTGACCCGGCCGGGCCAGGTGCCTGCGCCTGACGCTCGAACCACCCCTGCACGTCGAGACCCGCCGCACGTCATCCACGAGCGGCGGGTCTCGGCGTTGATCGAGACAGCCCAGGTCAGGCCCGGTGAGTGCCGGCCGACCGGAGGTCCGTACAGGCCTGCAGCACGCGACGAGCCATCGCCGCCTCAGCCTCTTTACCCCACGCCCGCGGGTCGTATTGCTTCTTGTTGCCGACCTCGCCGTCGACCTTCAGGACGCCGTCGTAGTGACGCAGCATCCAGTCGGCCACCGGACGGGTGAACGCGTACTGGGTGTCGGTGTCAACGTTCATCTTGACCACGCCGTAGTCAACGGCGGCCGCGATCTCCTCCGGCGCGGACCCCGACCCGCCGTGGAACACCAGGTGGAAAGGCTTGGCGTCGGCGCCGAGACCGAGCTCGGTGGCCGCGGCATCCTGAGCCTCCTTGAGCACCTCGGGGCGGAGCTTGACGTTGCCCGGCTTGTAGACGCCGTGGACATTGCCGAAGGTCAGAGCGGTCAGGTAGTAGCCGCGCTCCCCGGCGCCCAACGCGCGCACCGTGGCCACGGCATCCTCGGCGGTGGAGTACAGCTTGTCGTTGATGGCGTTCTCGACGCCGTCCTCCTCACCACCGACCACACCGACCTCGATCTCCAGGACCACCTTGGCGGCCGCGCACTTCTCGAGCAGCTCAGCGGCGATGGTCAGGTTCTCGTCGAGCGGCACGGCCGAGCCGTCCCACATGTGCGACTGGAACCACGGCAGGCCCCCCGCCGCCACCCGCTCGGTGGAGGCCGCGAGCAGTGGACGCACGAACCCGTCGAGCTTGTCCTTCGGGCAGTGATCGGTGTGCAGCGCGATGTTGACCGGGTAGTTCTTCGCGACCTGCTCGGCGTACGCGGCCAGCGCGAGCGACCCGGTGACCATGTTCTTGACGGTGCTGCCCGACGCGTAGTCGGCACCGCCGGTGGACACCTGGATGATGCCGTCAGACTCAGCCTCGGCGAAGCCCCGGATGGCAGCGGTGATGGTCTGGCTCGAGGTGATGTTGATGGCCGGGTAGGCGAACGAGCCGTCTTTGGCGCGGTCCAGCATGTCGGCGTAGACCTCGGGAGTGGCGATGGGCACGAGTGCTCCTCATGATGACGTAGGTGCCGATACGTCCCGATCCTTCCACGGATGCCGGGTGCGACATCGACACCGTCCGACCTGCGGGGCGTTACCTCGCGAGAATCAGGCCAGGCTGCCGGTCCGCCCGACCCCTCGGGCCATGACTGCCGCCACCCGCCCGCCTGGTCAGCGGCCGACAAGAGGGAGGCACCCACGAGTGCGGGCCCACGACCGGACGCCCTAGCCTGGTTGGCGGCCTCGGAGCACCCGGGCGTCCGTCATCCCCCAACACCAGGAGATCGTCGTGAGACCTGTTCTTCGCCGCACCTCGTTCAGCACCGCGATCCGTCGCATCGCGGCACCAGCCGGAGCGCTCGCTCTCGCAGCCGGTCTGGTCGCGGCGCCAGCCACGGCATCCGCTGACCCCACTGCGCCACCCTCGGCGACCCGCGCGGTCGCCAGCGACCCGAGGCCGGTGACGCCGATCAGCGCGCTGGACCTGACGCGCTACGCCGGCACCTGGCGGCAGTTGGGCGCCGTGCCTCAGCTGTTCGCGGCTCAATGCGTCCGCGACACCCAGGCCGTGTACACGCCGCTGCCCGACGGCCTGGTCAAGGTCGAGAACAGTTGCGTTCGCGCCGACGGCAGCGTCAACCGGATCGAGGGCCGGGCGCGGGTGGTCGGGCCGAGCCCCGCGCAGCTCGAGGTCACCTTCGTGCAGGTCGCCGGCCAGTGGCTGTTCGACGTCGCCGGTGACTACTGGGTGCTCGGCCTGGGCACGGACTACGACTGGGCCGTCGTGGGCACCCCCGAGCGGAGCAGCGGTTTCGTGCTCTCCCGCACGCCGACCCTGAACGCCAAGCAGATCAGCAGCATCGTGCGCACGGTCCTGCGCAACGGCTACAGCCCATGCGCGTTCCAGGTGACTGCGACCACGGGCGGCATCGAGCAGAACATCCCACTCTGCTACGCGGCGTCCATGGCTGGCGTGTCGACCCGCTAGGAGCCCCGCCCAGCCACCACGCGCCCCGCGCGACGTGTCACGTGTGGCCGTCGTGCGGGGCGTGTCACGTGTGGCCGTCGTGCGGGGCGTGGTGGTGTGTGGGCTACCCATAAACGTGGCGGCGGACCCAGGCGTGCATGGCGATCGCTGCGGCGGCGCCGGCGTTCATCGAGCGGGTCGAGCCGTACTGCTCGATGTGCAGCACGACATCGCAGGCGCCCTGCATCTCGGTGCTGAGCCCGGGACCTTCCTGACCGAACACCAGCACGCACTCGCGCGGCAGGTCGGTGGTCTCCAGCGGCCGGGAGCCGGGCACGTTGTCGATGCCGACGAGCGGCATCCGCGCACCGCTCGGGCCGGATGACGCCGCCCAGACCAGCAGGTCGGCAGCCGAGGGATGGTGATGCTCGTGCTGGTACCGGTCGGTCACCATCGCGCCCCGGCGGTTCCAGCGCCGCCGCCCGACGATGTGGAACGCCGCAGCGCCCAGAGCGTTAGCGGTCCGCACCACCGAACCGATGTTGCGGTCGTGCTCCCAGTTCTCGATAGCCACGTGGTACGGATGACGCCGCGCGTCAAGATCGGCGACCACGGCGTCGACCCGCCAGTACCGGTAGCGGTCGAGGACGTTGCGCCGGTCTCCGAGGCGCAGCAGTTCGGGGTCATAGCGGTCGTCCTCCGGCCACGGCCCGGCCCACGGACCGACCCCGACGACGTGGTCCGGCGCCGGGTCGCCCGGGGTGATGGCCGGCGGCTCCATCGGGACTCCTTCATCGGGCGAACGGGCCAGATGCGGGCCGCGACCGTCAATGTAGCCGCTGGGCCATCCCGTCATCCGAGTGCTCGAGCCGACCAGTCGTGACCACGAGTCGGGCCGACGAACGAACCAGTCGGATGCCGTGGCGCGGTCCGTCGTACCCGTACGCTGTGCCGCGTGGCAACGCCGATGCTCGGACCCGACTGGATGGACCCGCAGTGGCTCCTGGACCGGTTCGGCGCCCAGTTCTTTTGGGTCAGCGTGGCCATCGTCTTCATCGAGTGTGGCCTGCTGTTTCCGATTCTTCCCGGCGACTCGCTGCTATTTGCCATCGGCCTGTTCATCGCCGGCGGGCAGATCGACATCCCGATTGTGCTTGCCTGCGTCGTGCTCAGCGCCGCAGCATTCGCCGGCAATGTCGTGGGCTACGAGATCGGGCGCGCCGTCGGGGCCCCGCTGTATGAGCGAGACGGCCGGCTGGTCAAGAAGAAGTACTTCGACCAGACCCACGCCTTCTTCGACAAATACGGCGCCCGGGCGCTGGTACTCGGGCGGTTCGTCCCCATCGTGCGCACCTTCGTCACGGTGGTCGCCGGGGTGAGCCGCATGGACCGGCGGCATTTCCTGCTGTGGAGCGCGGTCGGTGCGGTGCTGTGGGCCAGCGGCGTCACGGTTCTCGGGTACTTCCTCGGTGGGGTTGCCGTCATCCGCGACAACCTTGAAGTGGCGGCGCTGCTGATCGTGGCGGTCTCGGTGCTGCCCGTGGTGTGGGAGTTCGCCCGGCACCGAAGCGCCGCCCGCACAGCCCTGGCCGAGTCCGCGGAGGCTGTCGATGACGCCCGCGACGGCCGCCTCTAGCCTCAACCTTCCCGGGCCCGGCGCCTGGGCTGCGCCGCGACGTCGACCGGGCGCCAGCGGAGGCGCCAGCGGCAGCCTCACACCGTGCCGCGCTTGTGCCAGCGGAACGTCGTGACGCAGAGAGCAAGGCCGCCGACGCACCAGGCCGCGAGAACAAGCGCGGTGCGGCCAACCTCCCAGCTGCCAGCCATCTCGAGCGTGGCCAGACCGTCGGGGTAGAAAGCGGCTCGCATGCCCTGCGCGATCCACTTCAGCGGGAAGATCGACGCCACCTGCTTCAGCCACTCGGGGATGTCGCCGAAGCTCACGTACACGCCGGAGATGAACTGCAACACGAGCAGCGGGCCGATCACGACCGCACCGATCGAGCGAGCCGACGCCAGCGACGAAAACGCCACGCCGAGAACGGTCCCCGCGGACGTGCCGAGCAGGAACACCACCACGAACACGCCCCACCGCGCGGCATCCGCCGGCAGTGGCACATCGAAGGCGAGGCGCGCCACCGCGAGCAACACCGCCACCTGCAGCACCGAGGTGATGGCGACCAAGCCCACCTTGCCGAGAAAGTACGCCGCGGCTGGCATCGGGGTCGCCCGCAGCCGCGTCAGAGTTCCGTCGTCGCGCTCCGCGGCCACCGACAGGGCCATCGTCTGAAAACTGGTGAGGATGACGCCCGCCGCCACCATCCCAGGCAGGAACCAGCGCGCGGCCGTCATCCCCCGGGCCTGGTCGTCGGTGTCGAAGGAGTCGCCGAAGATCACCGAGAACAGCGCGAGCAGCAGGATCGGCAGCAGGAACGAGAAGAACACCGCCTCCTTCTCGCGGGAGAACATCTTCAGTTCGAGCACAGTGCGGTCGAGGCCGATAGCGACGGTGTTCATGCGGGCACCTCCGGGGCGTGGGTAGCGGCGTCACGGGTCTGGGCGGCAGCGTCACGGGTCTGGGCGGCGGCGTCACGGGCGTGGGTAGCGGCGTCACGGGTCTGGGCGGCAGCGTCATCCGTGCTGACGTGCGGGGCGATCAGCGCGAGGTAGGTGTCCTCCAACGACGGTCGGGTGACAGTGAGGCCCGGCACCTCGCCGCCGGGGAACCGCGCGGCGAGCCGGGCCACCTCCGCCGTCGGCGTACCGGTGCGGATGACGCGCGGCCCGCCGTCCTCGGCCCAGGTCACCGTCGCCTCGGCGTCGCGGCCGCGCAGCCCGGCGGGAGTGTCGAGCGCGAGCAGCCGGCCGGCAGCGATGACGCCGACCCGGTCGGCCAGCTGCTCGGCCTCGTCGAGGTAGTGCGTGGTGAGCAGGATCGTGGTGCCGTCGTCGGCGAGGGAGCGGATCAGGCGCCAGAAGTCGCGGCGGGCCTGCGGGTCGAAGCCGGTGGTGGGCTCGTCGAGGAAGAGCAGGTCCGGTGCGCCGACGATGCCGAGTGCCACGTCGAGGCGGCGGCGCTGACCACCGCTCAGCCCGACGATGCGGTGACCTGCCTGCTCGGCCAGACCCACCGCGGCGAGCACCTCGTCGACGCTGCGCGGATTCCGGTAGCACCGGGCGGTGCTCGCCAGTACCTCGCGCGGGGTGAGCAGGTCGAGGCCGCCGCTGCGCTGCAGCACCACCCCGATGCGGTCGCGCCAGGCGCGTGGCGCACCGTGGGGGTCGGTGCCGAGCACGCTCACTGTGCCGCCGTCGCGGCGCCGGAAGCCCTCGAGGATCTCGACGGTCGTGGTCTTGCCCGCACCGTTCGGGCCGAGCAGGGCGAACACCTCCCCGAGGCGCACGTCGAGGTCGAGGCCGTCGACGGCC
>JBOFLG010000195.1:0-1536 GCA_051657745.1 Dermatophilaceae bacterium
TGTACCCGGCCAGGACGTTGGTAGCGGCGAGCCTGGTTGAACGGATGAGAACCTCCGAGTGGGATGTGGCTTGTCGAAGGCCCACTCCAACCCGGAGGTTCTCGTGTCCCACGGTAGTGCTCGTTTGACGGTCCACGGCCGTCGCCTCATCGTCCGGCGTCATCAGGCCGGTTGGCGACAAGCGCATACCGCCGCGGCGATGGGGGTCTCGCGCAAGTGCGTGAAGACCTGGATCGAGCGGTACCGGGCCGAGGGCGAGGACGGCTTGGTCACGCGCTCCTCGCGACCCCACACGATCCCGACCAAGACCAGCGCCGAGGTCGAGGCGCGGGTGGTGGCCGCACGCGCTGCTGATCGCTCGGGCCCGGAGGTCCTCGCCCCGAAGGTGGGGGTGCCGGCCAGGACGGTGTCGCGGATCTTGCGCCGGCACGGCGTGCCCTACCTACGTCAGTGCGACCCGATGACCGGGCAGGTCATCCGCTCCTCGAAACAGACCGCGACCCGCTACGAACGCGGCCGCCCCGGCGAGCTGGTGCACGTGGACGTCAAGAAGATCGGCAAGATCCCCGACGGTGGCGGGTGGCGCGCCCACGGCCGATCGATGGGCTCGACCGCCGCGAGGAAGAAGGCACGAATCGGGTACGACTACGTGCACTCGATGGTCGATGACCACTCCCGACTGGCTTACAGCGAGATCCTGCCCGACGAGAAGGGCCCCACCTGCGGGGCTTTCATCACCCGTGCCGCCGCGTACTTCGCCGCCCACGGCATCACCTCGATCGAGCGGGTCATCACCGACAACCACTTCAGCTACCGCAAGAGCAACGACGTCAAAGCGGCGATCAGCGCCTTGGGAGCCAGACACAAGTTCATCCGCCCGCACTGCCCCTGGCAGAACGGCAAGGTCGAACGGTTCAACCGCACCCTGGCCACCGAATGGGCCTACCGGCACCTCTTCACCACCAACGACCAGCGTGCTGCCGCACTTGCCCCATGGCTCCAGCGCTACAACACTGAACGACGCCACAGCGCACTCGGAGGCCGGCCACCCATCAGCCGACTGCTACCAACCTGATGGCCGGGTACAGCTAGACGCGGGCCACGGCGGCATCGGTGCCGAGGTGCGCATCCGTCTCCCTGCTGCGGACGGTGCCGAGTCGCCGTCCTGGCAGGCCGAAGCTTCGCCGGACTCCCGACTCGAACATGGGCTCGGGCATGAGTGGTCGGACCCTGGGGAGCCAGACTGCGTCCCGACCGACCCGATAGCGCGCACGAGGGCGATTGGTTCCGGCGATGCGGCTCACGAGCGCCGCGACCCGGGTGGGCGGTCCACCGCTCTCCAGGCTGTGCTCGATCGCCTCCAGCACAGCGGGCCGAATGGCGTCGTAGTCGGTGGTCGGTGCTGCGGCGGGGTCGCCGACGGTCATGTGGGTGCGGTGGAACCCGGGCTGCACCGTGCTGACGCTGATGCCCAGGGAGGCCACCTCGTGGCGGAGCGCATCGGAGTAGCTGGCGACGGCCGCCTTGCTGGCGGCG
>JBOFLG010000196.1:0-4877 GCA_051657745.1 Dermatophilaceae bacterium
CCGAGCGGTGCGTTCAGCATCATCGGTGTGAGTCTTGAGGAGGCGCGCAGCGTGGATGCGGCGGTATGCGAACCCCGGCTCGCGGGCGCGACGGCGGGCAAGCGCATCGTCGTACGACCCAGGTGTGAGGTCCCACGTGACGCATCGGCCATGGTCGTCAGGCTTCTTCTCCACCGCTGCCCAAAGCCGGCGTAGGTGAACGACGGTGTGGTGGCGCGCACAGAGCAAGGCGGCGTTGTCAATGTCAGAAGGCCCGTCATGTTCCCACCAACGGACGTGGTGTGCTGTGCACCAGGACGCGGGGGAACCACACCCGGGGTAGGTGCAGCCCTTGTCGCGCATCGTCAACCGCCGTCGCTGGGCCTTGGTGAAGAGCCGCACTGCCATACCCTGGTCGACGATCTCGCCGGCGGAACCGAGGACATATGGAATGAGGACCGCGTCGCACGCGGCGCGGCGGAGTTGGCCAGGCCCGATCAACGTTCCGGTCGCAACCGAGCCGAGAATCTCACCGGCTCCGGTCTCGGCCGTGTCACCGGCCGCGAGGTCCCGAAGGTCAGCGAGGGGAATGGTCACGTGCACCGCGACCGGCGATCCAGCCGGCCCACCCCCTCCCGCAGCCGCGTCGATGTGCGAAGCGGCACCTCGGGAGAGAACGTCGGCCAGTGCTTCGACCCGCCGCTGCCCAGCCGGGCGCAGATCGGACTCTCCGGTCTCGTGGTTCGGTTGCGGAGCGGACCGGGCCCCGATCGCGGACTCAAGAACCGCCGCTTGGGCCGGGGTCATCGCCAAGGCGTACTCCGTGACCTCGGCGGACCTGATCCGTGGGCTGGACAGATACGCCGATTGCGCTAGGCGTTCCTGCATCCGGTCGAACTCGCCGTTGATGCCGTGCTTGGCGATGAGCGCAGGACGGAGCTTGCGCATCGCGCCCGTTCCACACCGACCAATGAGCTCGACCATCGCTGACGTTACGGTCGGTACGGCCGGCGGCTGCAACCTCGGGGTGAGTTTTCCGATCTCAGCCAACACCGCCAGCGCCGAGCCTGGGGACAGCAGCACGCCGCTCGCAGAACCGGATCGAACGACCGCCGGGGCCCCGTCGCCGCGCCCGCCGGCGTCGGTGCCCCCGGGGCCCCCGGTGCCCTGCGCATCGATGTCGGCACCGCACTGGCCGTCAGTCTCGTCGCGACACTGGCTGCTCGAAACCTCACCGCTGTCGTCATCCCCAGTGGGATTACCATCAGTCGTCATCGCCGCCCACACGATCCCGAGCGGGCTCGAACTGTCCAGATCTAGCGACCTCGGGGCGGCGCCCAGTCCAGAGCCACGGGTCGCGGTGGCGACTTCCTGAGCGACCTTGGCCAATGGGTACCAGCCGCCCTGCCGCAGCGACGGCGCCTGAGCCTTGACCCAACTGTCGATCTCGCGGCTAGCCACCTCACCACGCCGAATCACCTCCACGGCGGTCTTCACCTGCACCGCCCGCGCCAACGCGGCCACCTCGTCAGCCATGACCATCAACTCGGCAAGTTCCGCTCCGGGCACCTCGTGCAGCGCCCGGCCCAACCCGGCCAACGCGCGGCGACCGGCCGATATCGCCGCGCGACGCTCGGCGATAGCCGACAGATGGTGAGCCATCACCGAACATTATTCGTATTTTAGTTCGAATGCAAGACTCGTCGAGGACAAGTCCGCGGTGACGACGTGGTGAGATTCCGAGGGGTGACGGTTGTCAATAGCCATGCACCCGACGTTCGGAGGAGCGGGCTACTCCGGAATCGGCACGGGCTACCCCGGAATCGACGGCGGCGTGGCGGCCAACGAGCCGCCTGGCGTGAGGGTCAGCGGCCACTGGGCTTACCTGGACGATCGCGCCGCGCGCTCCCGCCACTCGCGCCACGCACCGGTCGACCACAACGCCCACGCGACCAGCACCGGCTGAAACAACAGCCGGACCGCCCGAGCGGCGTCAGAGTCGAGCCCGAAGGCCGACGTCCCGGTGACGAATTGCGACACATTGCCCGGGAAGATCACCACGAAGAACGCGGCGACCACCCAGCCCGTCACCGCCCGACGACCCTCGGGCGCGAACAGCAGCGCCACCGCCAGGGACAGTTCGACCACGCCAGAGACCCAGACGATCCACTCCGGCGCCGGTAGCCACGGCGGAACCTGGGCGAGAAAGGACTCGGTGTCGGCGAAGTGACGCGTCCCCGCGAAGGCGAGAAACAAACCAAGAAGAATCCGAGCAGCGTTGCGCACCATGTCGCGACACTAGGGCCCACCCGGCACCCATGACGACCCGCGGTCACGCTCTTTCGTGAGGCGCTGCATCCAGACCACTGCGGCAGGGGCGGCCGCGGCGGCGCTCCCGGCAGCACAATCCCCCGGTCGGACACCGCTGCGGGAGTGCACAGTTCCGGGCCCACCGGGCCGTCGTTCGATGCGAGGCACCTGCGTCATCCGATCGAACAGCAGTAAAGGTCAGGAACTGACGGTAAGAGGTTCGGGATGACGGGAGAGGTCAGGGATGCCGAGCGGTCACCTGTGGCCGCCGGTCGACTCGTGCTCACCCTGGCGGCGAGCCGCCGCTCGGCACAGCGTCATCCGTGCCGGAGCGGGCGAGCGGCACGGTGAGCAGAGGAAGAAACAGCTGCACCACGGGGCCGATGAGCAGCGCATACACCACGGTGCCGACCCCGACGATGCCACCGAGCAGCCAGCCGACGGCGACCACGGTGATCTCGATTCCGGTGCGCACCAGGCGGATCGAGCGGCCGGTGCGCCGATGCAGGCCGGTCATCAGCCCGTCGCGCGGCCCGGGCCCGAGTTGACTGCCGATGTACATCGCTCCGGCGAACCCGTTGCCGACCACGCCGACAACCATGACCGCAGCGCGCCATCCGAGACCCTCGATCGGTGGCACCACGGCCAGGGTGAGGTCGGTTGCGATGCCGATGACGAGCGCGTTCGCGATGGTCCCAAGCCCCGGCCACTGCCGCAGCGGGATCCAGAGCAGCAGGATGACGAAAGAGCTCACGATGACCATCTGGCCGTACGACATCGAGATGTGCTGAATCAGGCCATACGTGAACACCCCCCACGGCTCCAGCCCCAGGCCGGCCCGGAGCAGCAACGCCATGGTCACGCCGAACAGGGTGAGGCCGACCACGAGCTGCCCGAGACGGCGGGGCAGGCGACCGGCTCGCAGTTGTTCGAGCGGCGTCATCGGCGCCAGCTCGACGCGGCGAGCGGGACCGCGGCCTCCGGGACCGCGGCCTCCGGGACCGCGGCGTGCGGGCCAGACAGGCGACATCCCACCATCCTCGCGCACCACGCACCCACGCACCGGCGCGCTACGTACGTGCGCACCGCGCACCGGTGCGCTAGGCGCACTGCGTACGTGTGCACCGCGCCTAGGTACTCGCGCACCCGAGCGTCGTCGCGCCGACCAGCCGATGCCACGGCGTCGCCGATTCGCCGCCGGCCGGGCAACGGGGCAACGGGGCAACGGGCAACGGGGCAACGGGGCAACGGGGCAACGGGGCAACGGGGCAACGGGGCAACGGGGCAACGGGGCAACGGGGCAACGGGGCAACGGGGCAACGGGGCAACGGGGCAAGCGAGTGCCTCGCCGGCGTCCAGCAGCGACCTGCACCAGGCTTTTCCTTGGTTGACGTGCTTTGGCCATCATTGCTACGTTTCGAAAGTCCCGAGCTTCGTGAGAGACGCCCACAACTGAAATCGACAAAATTAGGGCCCCGATGAATGCCTTGGGCGGTTCCTATTGGTGATGTCGGGTGATGAATAGCCGACCCGCTTGTCGCACGTCACTCTGGACGCCTGGAGCATGGCGCCCCGCCGTGCCTTCCTGGCTACCGCCCAGGACCGCACGCCGTCCAGGCGTATCTCCACATCGCGGTCAGGTTCTTCGAAAGGACACCGATCATGGCGAAGGTAGATCACCGCCTTTTCTCACCTGCCAGACTATCCACGCTAGCAAAATGTGGCCTCGGCCTTGGCTTGGTAGGTGTCGCCGCCCTGAGCGTTGATGCAGCAGCGATCGATCCACAGAAATCGGCAATGTCGAGACCGGTGACCGTTGACCTCACCACAGAACGGTCATGGGTCGACGGCTATAGCGTACGCGCCACCATCACCAATACCACCAGTGCAGCAATCGATGGTTGGACCCTCGAGTTCAACCTGAACCACACGATTGAGAAGATGTCGCGGGCCACTTACACCGGAACCGACCCGTACGTGGTAAAGCCGGCATCCTACAGTGCGAATATCGCCGTTGGAGCCACCGAGAAATTCTCCTTTGTGGCGAATGGCGCTGTGCGTAAATCTGACGTCGGCGGCTGCACCTTCAACGGCGCCGAATGCACACTGCGGGTTGACGGCGTCCCTGTCGATGAGGCGTCGCCAGCAACGAGTCCAGACGGTTCGGTAACTGTGAAACCGATCATCAAAAACCTCGCCCCGGACTCTCCTACCATCCAGGACCTCGCCCCGAAGCCTCGCACCATCAGGGACCCCGACCCCAAACCTCCCGCGATCACGGACACCGCCCCGGGAAGTCCTTCCGCGGTTGACGTCCCCTCGGCAGAATCCCCCGCGGCAGGCGCACCCGCATCGCTCAGGCCGAAGAGTTCGGGCCCGGCTAGCGAGATGCTCGGCAAGTTCAACAAGAGTACCGATCTCCTGCTGCTCTTTCATGACAATAAGCCCGACCCGGATGACATCCATTCCCAGGCCGCGATCGGTACGATGTTGCGCGACCCCCGCTTCAACGGTGTCAAATATCATGCAGTACAGGGGACGATCGGCACGCAGTCGGGTACTCAGCTCGACTCGAGTAGCCTGTTCGA
>JBOFLG010000197.1:0-3960 GCA_051657745.1 Dermatophilaceae bacterium
CTGATCCGCGGCAGCCGGATGACGGCGACCTTCAGTGACCGACCTGCGGATGACGCGGTCACGGTTCCGCGGCGGCCGTCGAGGTCGAGCGCGTCCTCGGAGTCCAGCCAGAGGTCGGGGCGCCACGGGATGACGCCGAAGGTGCGCCGTCCCGTCATCCGGGTCAGGGCATCGACGCCAGGGGTGAGGAGCGAGGGGTCGCCGCGCAGCTTGTTCACCACGAACCCGGCTACCAGCGCCTGGTCGGCGGGCTCCAGCAGGGCCACCGTGCCGTACATCGCCGCGAACACCCCGCCCCGGTCGATGTCGCCGACCACCACCGTCGGCAGCGAACCATGCTGGGCCAGGCCCATATTCACGTAGTCGCCGGCGCGCAGGTTGATCTCGGCCGGGCTGCCCGCGCCCTCAGCCACCACCACGTCGACCCGGGCCGCGAGGTCGTCGAACGCCGCGTGCGCCGCGGTCGCCAGATGCCGCCGACCGTCCAGCCAGTCGGCGCTGCCCACGGTGCCGGCCGGCCGGCCCATCAGCACCACGTGGCTGCGCCGGTCGCCGCCGGGCTTGAGCAGCACCGGGTTCATCGCCGGCTCGGGCGTCATCCCCGCGGCGAGTGCCTGGACCCACTGGGCGCGGCCGATCTCCGCGGTGCTGCCGTCGGGGCCGGCGCACACCATCGAGTTGTTTGACATGTTCTGCGCCTTGAACGGCGCGACCCGCAGCCCGCGCCGGGCGAATGCGCGGCACAGGCCGGCGGTGACCACGCTCTTGCCGGCGTCCGAGGTGGTGCCGGCTACCAGGAGCCCGCTCACAGTGCATCAGCGCTCGGGGTGCGGAGCAGGCAGACGTCCATGACCCAACCGGCGGCCTGGGCTGCGTGCTCGCGGGCCGTCCGGATGGTGTCGCGCACGTCATCCACCCGGCCGGCCACGAGCTGCTCGGTGTCGGTGCCGAGGTTGGCCCCCCACCAGATCGACCACTGCCCGAGCCCGTCGAGCCCGCCGAGCTCGTGAAGGTCGCGTGGCCCGCCGAGCATCACCACGATGTTGCGCTGGCCGGCCGCCACCGACTCGCCCAGCCGCCGCGCGGTGGTCACGTGCACCGGCCGGCCCACTGGATGCAGCACGATCCGGTGGCGAGCCGCGAGCAGCTGGGGGGCGCTCACCCCGGGAAGCACGTCCCAGTCGAACCCGAGCCTGGCGGCGAGCACCTTGACCACCCGGATCGTGGAGTCGTAGAGCGAAGGGTCGCCCCAGACCAGGAACGCCGCCGTGCCCCCGCGTTCACCCAGCACCGCTGCATAGGAATCGGCCCGGGCCTGGTGCCAGTCGCGCACGGCCGCAACGTAGTTCGCGCACGCGTCTCGATCCCGCGGAGGGTCGGGAACCGCGACCACCTCGACGCCGTGGGCTGCGGCGACTGCCCGGCGCACCGCGAGCAGGGCGTCATCCGGTCCCTTGTCGGCCGCGAGCACGTAGTCGGCCGACGCCAGGGCCTCGGCCACCTCAACGGTCAGGTGCCGGGGTCCCATGCCGATGCCGAGCACCCGGACCCGCAGTGCGGCCGGCGCTCGGACAGAACGCAACCCGGCCTCGCTCACTGGTCGCGGTCCTCCAGCTCGCCCTCGACCTCGAGGTAGACCTGCTGCATCGCGGCCAGCACGCTCGGGTCGGGTTCGGCCCACAGCCCACGCTCGGCCGCCTCGTGCAGCCGCTCGACAATGCCGCGCAGCGCCCACGGGTTCGACTGCCGCAGGAACGCCTGGTTGGTCTCGTCGAGCACGTACTCGCGGGCCAGCCGGTCGTACATCCAGTCGTGCACCACGCCGGCGGTGGCGTCATAGCCGAAGAGGTAGTCGACCGTGGCCGCCAACTCGAACGCGCCCTTGTACCCGTGCCGCTGCATCGCGGTGATCCAGCGCGGGTTGACCACCCGGGCCCGGAACACCCGCGCGGTCTCCTCCGACAGCGAGCGGGTGCGCACGGCATCCGGCGTGGTCGAGTCACCGATGTAGGCCTTCGGGTCGGCACCGGTGAGCGCCCGCACGGTGGCGACCATGCCACCGTGGTACTGGAAGTAGTCGTCGGAGTCGATGATGTCGTGCTCAGCCGAGTCGATGTTCTTCGCGGCCACCTGGATCCGGCGGTAGTTGGTGCGCATGTCGTCCGCCGCGGGGATGCCGTCCAGGTCGCGCCCGTAGGCGAACCCGCCCCACGCGGTGTACACCTCGGCGAGGTCGGCGTCGTCGCGCCAGGTGCCCGACTCCACGACCTGCAGCACGCCAGCGCCGTACGACCCCGGCTTGGACCCGAACACCCGGGTGGTGGCGCGCCGGTGGTCGCCGTGCTCGGCGAGGTCGGTGATCGTGTGCGCACGCACGTGGTTCTGCTCGGCTGGCTCGTCGAGGTCGGCCACCATCTGCACCGCATCGTCGAGCATGGCCACCACATGCGGGAACGCGTCCCGGAAGAACCCCGAGATCCGCACGGTCACGTCGATACGCGGACGCCCCAGTTCGTCGATCGGGATGACGGTGAGCCGGCTGACCCGCCGGGACGCCTCGTCCCACTCCGGGCGCACCCCGAGCAGGGCGAGCACCTCGGCCACGTCGTCGCCGCTGGTGCGCATCGCGCTGGTGCCCCACACCGACAGGCCCACCGACGTGGGGTAGCGGCCGGTGTCGTCGAGGTGGCGCTGCAGCAGCGAGTCGGCCATCGCCTGCCCGGTCTGCCAGGCCAGCCGCGAGGGTACCGCCCGGGGGTCGACGGTGTAGAAGTTGCGCCCGGTGGGCAGCACGTTGACCAGGCCACGCAGCGGCGACCCCGACGGGCCGGCCGGCACGAACCCGCCGGCCAGGGCATGGACGACCCCGTCCAGCTCGTCGGTGGTGCGGGCCAGCCGCGGCACCACCTGTTCGGCAGCGAAGGTGAGCACCCGGCGCACCTCCGGCTCGTCGTGCAGCGCGTCGACCGCGCCGACGTCCCAGCCGGCCGCCTCCATCTGCTCGACCAGCACCCGCGCTCGCGCCTCGACCTCGTCGACCGCCGCGAGGGCTTCATCCGGCTTGAGACCGAGGGCCGATCGCAGGCCCGGCACGGCCCCCGTCGTGCCGCCCCACACCTGGGACGCGCGCAGGATCGACAGCACCAGGTTGACCCGGGCCTCGCCGGTGGGGGGCGCGCCGAGCACGTGCAGGCCGTCGCGGATCTGGGCGTCCTTGATCTCGCACAGCCAGCCATCGACGTGCAGCAGGAAGTCGTCGAAGTCGTCGTCCTCGGGGCGCTCCTCGAGGCCGAGGTCGCGGTGCAGCTCGGCGGCGCGCATCAGCGCCCAGATCTCGCCGCGCACCGCCGGCAGCTTGGCCGGGTCCATCGCGGCGATGTTGGCGTGCTCGTCGAGTAGCTGCTCGAGGCGGGCGATGTCGCCGTAGGTCTCGGCCCGGGCCATCGGCGGCACCAGGTGGTCAACGATGGTGGCGTGCGCGCGGCGCTTGGCCTGGGCGCCCTCGCCGGGGTCGTTCACCAGGAACGGGTAGATCAGCGGCAGGTTGCCGAGGGCGGCATCCGGCCCGCACCCGGCCGAGAGGGCGGCGTTCTTGCCGGGCAGCCACTCCATCGAGCCGTGCTTGCCGAGGTGCACCATGGCGTGCGCGCCGAACCCGTGCTCGATCCAGCGGTAGGCGCCGAGGTAGTGGTGGCTGGGCGGCAGGTCGGGGTCGTGGTAGATCGCCACCGGGTTCTCGCCGAAGCCGCGGGGCGGCTGGATGAGGATGACGATGTTGCCCGCCCGGAGCGTGGCGAGCACCAGTTCGTCGGCGTCGTTGACGAAGAGGCTCCCGGGCGCCGGTCCCCACGCCTCGCTCATCCGGGTGCGCAGGCTCGCGGGGAGGTCGGCGGTCCAGGCGGTGTAGTCGGATGCCGTGACCCGCACGTGGGCGTCGGTGAGGTGGGCGCCGGTCAGCCA
>JBOFLG010000198.1:0-11001 GCA_051657745.1 Dermatophilaceae bacterium
GGGCCACCCGACGACCACCGACCAGGTCACCCGCACCGAGAAGACCCGAGCATCACGACCAGGGTCTTGTCATCGTGCTGCTTGCTCCGCGGCCAGCGGATGCCGTGGGCGTCGGTCGCCTCGGCGCGGCAGGCGTGGTCGAGCACGACCGCCGGGTCCCCCGCGGTGGCGACGCTGCGCCATCCATCGTGGATGCCGTAACGGATGACGGATGCCGCCCCGTCGGTCGCGAGCACCACCGCCCACACGCCGCTCGCCGCGAAGGTCTGCCGGATCGCGTGGTTCGCAGCGTCCGGTTCAGCACCGGCGATCCAGTACCCGCCGGGTCGGTTGCGCTGCGCAGCTTGCGCGCGCTGCAGACGGCCGAGCAGCTGCCGATGCTGGTCGTCGTAGCCACCGCCAGCACGGAGCCGGTCACGGTATGCCCGACGGCAGTCCGGCGCGATGGCGGCAAGTCGGTCGTCGGTGACGACGTGCTCGCGGTCAGGGGTGACGACCGCAACGGTGCTGTCGCCGAGCACATAGACCTCCACGTCCTGCGGGTATTGCGGGTTCCATCGGGCCAGGGCGATGGTGCTCGTCGGGCACGTCCTGGAGTCGCCGTGGGCGTCGGCAGCATCGGCGATGGCCTGGGCCACGAGCCCGGCGGTGTCATCGCGTGGATACGCCTCGAGTTGGGCTGCCAGAGAGCGGCATAGGCGTTCTGCGTACCATCCGCCGTCGCGCTCGGGCTGCGGCGTACCGAACGACGTCGCACCGTCGAGGACGACGGCCCAGCCGTCACCGTGGGCGTAGCGATCCTGGTTCACACCGCCCCCAGCGAGAGAGGCAGCGGCGACCTTCACGGCCCAGGCCTCGGCATCATGAGCGGCCGTGGTTCGACGAGGGCTTTCGTGCGCACGGCGTTCATCCCGGTGAACTCGGAGGCAACCACCATCGAGAAGGGCCCGGTCGTGGCGACCCGATAGATGTCGGCCTGGTGGGGTCGAATACCTCGGTGACGCCGGTGAGTACCTGGGGATGTCGGTCTCTCCACCTGTCCATAGGGACCAGTATCGCGGGGTCGCCAAGACCGACCGGCTCTGCGTCGTTGCCGTCCGGTGACGCGGATCCATGCGAGCCGTCGCGGGTCGGGATGATGGGTGCGTGAACCTGCTGAGTACGCGGTGGTGTTCTTCGGGCATCGCGCGGTCGAAGCTGCGCAGGCCGGCTTCGAGGTGCGCGAGGGGGACGCCGACGGCGTGCGCGGCCAGTGCCCCGGCCAGGGCTGACGTCGTGTCCCCCTGCACAAGCACTGCATTCAAATCGTGCTGGGCGAAGACTTGATCGAGTGCGGCCACGAGGTCGCCAAGTTGGTGACCTCGACTGATGTCGCGGTTGTCGTGAGCGTTGAGCACGACGTCCGGCGTCAGCGGCCCAGACATGCCGGCGCTGAAGTGCTGGCCGGTGTGTACGACGAGCGCCTCGCGGCCCAGGAGTTCGGCGACCGGGCCAAGCTTGATGGCTTCGGGCCGGGTGCCCACGACGACAGCGACCCACACCGGCTCACTTCCGGCTCTCACCAGAACACGTGCCTGCGGTCGCCGGCGCAGAAACGACGCGCCGCGACGAACAGGCGGAGGTAGAGCTGATCGAGTCTGAGGTAGTTGGGGATCAGGTCGCTCGTCGTCAGGGTGGCCTCGCAGTACTCGACGCCGTTGTCGGCGCGGGTGGCGTAGCGGGCCCGCACCGCGTTGGTGTCGCCGTCGGCGAGCGCGATCGCGTCGGTGAGAGCGATGTCCACCAGGCCGGATACCTCGGCGTCGGCGAGCGGGATGTCTTCCAATGCCACGTCGAGCGGGATCAGGTGCCAGTGCTGGAACTCGCGTTCGATGTAGTCGGGGGCGAGGGTGACGGCGGTCTGCCGCAGGCCGATCGGGTGCAGGTCGCTGTAGGCGACCGGCAGCCCCAACTCTTCATGGACCTCACGCACGCCGTCGGGGATGGTCTCGCCTGCCTGGTAGTGGCCGCCGACGGTGATGTCGGCGTAGTCGGGCCGGTCAAAGCTGTACCTACCCGGCGCCTTCTTCTGGAGGACCACGCGCTGCGTCGTGGGGTTGATCGCGAGCGCGGAGAAGGTCCGGTGCCACAACCCCGTGGCATGGGCGGTGTTCTTTTCCTCGGTGCCGACGAGTTCATAGCGGTCGTTGAAGATGTCGATCAGATTCACTGCTGTCCTCACTGGTGAACGGTGGGTTCGGTCTGGGGTTGCCAGTAGGCCTGCAGGGCGTCAAGGTACCGGCGTGGCTCACCGACGGTGACCCAGCGTCCCGTGATCCGGTGCACGCGCACGTCGGCGATCCGAGCGAGTTTCCCGACGGCCACGCCGAGGTCGACTTCGCCGCGGGCGTGCTCGGTCGGGCCGAGCAGGTCGAAGATCGACGGCCGCAGGATGAGCCGGGAGACGACCGCGAGAGGCTCGTGGACAGTGGCGGGGTCCGGTCGTTGCCGGATGCCGATCACGCGATCAGGATCGTCGGGGTGCACGTCGACTACACCGAACGCGGCGATATTCCTCGAGTTGGGCGGCCAGAGAACGGCATAGGCGTTCTGTGTACCATCCGCCGTCGCGCTCGGGCTGCGGCGTACTGAACGACGTCGCACCATCGAGAAGGGCCCGGTCGTGGCGGCCCGATAGATGTCGGCCAGGTGGTCGGCGATGTGCTGGACCGCGCCGACGGAACCACAGTCATCGCACGAGCGGTGACATCGCCCTCCGCATCGCGACCGTCGGACGAGCGGTGCCAGCGCAGGCAGCAGCACGGGTCACCTGTTCCTCCAAGCAAGCGGTGATGTGTGCAGGGCGGCATGGGCAAGCCGCCGGCCGAAGGCGGTGTCGACCTTGGCGAGGGACGAGTCGATCCAGCCCTGGACTCGCTGATAGCCGGCCTCCTGGTACTCGATGGCCTGCATCAGGCATTCGATGCGGTCGGCGTCTTTGGCGCACCGCGCCTCAGCGGTGTGCTGGTTCTCGTACTCCGCAACGGCGGCGGTGACGGTCTCGTGTGCCTTCGGCGGCAAGGCCGCGACCTGGTCAGCGGTTATTCTCTCGTTGCTCGCCGCATCGAGGTACGGACGGGCGCTGTGCGGAATATCCCCAATGCGGGTTTCCTGGGAGTCGTGCCACAGTCCGAGATAGGCGGCCCGCTCCGGGTCGGCGCCTTCCTCGGCGGCGATGAGCGCAGCAAGTTGGGCAACCCGCAGGGAGTGTTCAGCGACGGACTCGGGATCGTGAACTCCGACATGCCACCACCCTGAGCGGCGCACCCGCTTCAGCAGGCCCATCTCGTAGGCGAACGCGGCAACCCCGGCTGCTTCGTCATCGTCGGTTCCTGGGTTCATCGAGTTCGGCTCCTACCGATCAGCCAGCTCACTTGCGGCCCGCAACTTGGCAACTTCCGTGCGCGCTCTCGTACTCAAACTGTCGACGTCAACCCGCGACACCTTCTCATCCATCTGTCGCCGCAGGGCGGGCAGGTCGCCGAGGAGTCTCGGCCGAGCCCGCACTAAACACCACAGACTGTGCACATTGAGGTCAGCGTGGTCGTCGTCGAGGTGGGCCACGAGATGGTCGACTACCCGCGCGCCGGACCATCTCTCGGCACCAGTGGCAAGAAGATGCGCGTCGTCGGCGTGCGGCTCGATGAGCTCGCCGAGCCAGTACGCCCAGTAGTTCAGATTGGCAGTGACGTGCCGATCTGAGGACAGGGTGCGGTCAATGACCTGGCGGATCGGCTCCGGGTCGCCGCGTCGGGCGAGAGCAAGCCCGAGGGATCGCAGCTCGATGCCGGCTGGGACGTTCAGCTCGAATGAGGCGCGGGCGACGGCGGCGCGTGCCCGCGTCTCCAACCACCCAGCGGAACTCGCGCGCCGATCGAAGCCGAGCAAGTACGTCGCCTGCCGGCGCAGGACCGACTGGCTAACCCCGGAGGAGCGATCTGCCGTGGTTTGCATGTGGTCGAAGAACCTGCACGCGTGCTCGCTGGAAAGCAGCGGGCGATCAGCGACCGGGCCGCGTCGCCGAGCCTGCGGGAGACCACGCAAAGCCGGAGGCGTCACCCCGGTGAACGGCCAGGTGATCAGACTGATCTGATCACGCCGGTAGACAACGGCCGCGAGCGAATGGTGTTGTGCTGGGACCGGATCCGCTCCCGCCTGGATCGCCGCCGTCAGCACTTCATCAGCCTCTACTGCGAAGGTGAGCTGCGCGACCGCTGCCGGCGACACCCCACGCAACGCGAGACGTGCCCGGAGTCTGACGAGTTGACGGGCGCGGATCGCTCCGAGCGGCCGACGTCCGGACTCCCACCCCTGGACGGTGCTGAGATCGACATCGATCTCAGCAGCCATCTCAGCCTGAGTAAGGCCGACGCTCTCGCGCAGGACTTTCAGAACGTACCCCGCGACCACGGCAACCACGCGTACCTCCAACCCCTCATCGCAGTCAGTCCTCCACGACCCACACCGCAGGGGTACCCGCATGCGTCGGCACGTCACGCAGTACCAACCCGTACCCGCAGTGAGTTCACCGTACCCCCCTCCCGATGGAGGCTTGGTGAGCAAGCAAGGCGGTCGTCGTGCAATACCCCCAGGTATTCCAACGGCTCGTCGAACCCACGACCCCGGTCCGCCGCTGCTGCCACTCGGGCCGGCGGCGGGCCGGCTGCACCTGACCCAGAGCGCCCACGACTGCGACGCCACGAGTCGCCTGCCACCCCGGCAGACCGGTCATGACACCCGAGGAGCACCGATGCCGACCGTGACCCAGCGGCACGACCCCTGGACCCACGAAACCCGCACCCGCACCGGGCCGTGGCGCCTCGCCCTCCTGCACACCGGCTGCACCTGCGGCTGGGCCGGCCCCGGCTACGACTTGCACGACACCGCCACCGAACTCGCCTACGACGAAGCCGTCTGGGCCCACCAGGACCACCTCGACACCGCCACCGACCAGGTCACCCGCACGGAGAATCCCTGAGCGCCAACGACCACGGTCTTGTCATCGTGCTGCGCGCCCCGCAGATGCCGCAGGCACCGTGGCGCGGCCGAGACCAACCGGCTCTGCGTCGTTGCCGTCCGGTGACGCGGATCCATGCGCGCCGTCGCGGGTCGCGATGATGGGTGCATGAACCTGTTGATCCTGGGCGGTACGTGGTTCCTCGGGCGGACGCTCGCGGAGATGGCGTTGGCCCAGGGGTGGCAGGTGACATGTTTCAACCGCGGCCGGACCGGGCGGGATGTTCCTGGCGTGGAATCAATACGGGGAGACCGGACCAGTCGGGCCGATATCGAACGGCTCGGTGAGCACGGCCCGTGGGATGCGGTAGTGGACACCAGTGTCTACGAGCCTGCGGATGCCGCCATGGCAACTCGAGCGTTGCGCGGGGTAGCAGACCGATATGTGCTGGTGTCGACGGTCTCGGCCTACCGCGGATGGCCGCACGAGCCGGTGGACGAGGAATCGCCCCGATGGCCGTCGCATCCCGATGCCAGGGCATCGGACCCGGACCTGGCAGCGATGTCGGGCCCGAACGCGTATGGCACGTTGAAGTCAGGGTGCGAACAGGCGGTCACCGAGATCTCCGGAAACGGCGCATTGATCCTGCGTCCGGGTGTCGTCCTCGGCCCTCACGAGTACGTCGGGCGGTTGCCGGCATTGCTGGGCCGGGCCGCTCGCGGAGGCACGATGCTCGCCGCCGGAAACCCCGACCAACCGATCCAACCCGTCGATGTCCGTGACGTGGCGGGGTTCATGCTGCATCTCATCGACACCAGCGTGACCGGGGCCTTCAACGTCGCCGCCCCAGCCGGGCATGCCACCTATGGCGACCTCCTGCAGGCGTGTGTCGAGGCGACGGGTTCGGATGCCGTACTGGACTGGGTCGACGCGGCGTGGTTGGCCGAGCAGGACGTGCGGCAGTGGTCCGAGGTGCCGCTGTGGCGAACCCCGGCCGGGACGTGGCAGGTGGACCCCTCCCGGGCGATCACGGCCGGGCTGACCTGTCGGCCGTTGCAAGAGACAGTCTTCGACACGTGGCGGTGGTTGCAGGTCGAGCAGCCCGTACCCCACGAACGCCAAGCGGAGCACGGCCTCGACCCCACCAAGGAGGCCCGACTGCTCCAGGCGTGGCGGCATGAGCAGTCGCTACGCAGTCGGTAGCACCCGAGCCTGCGCTTCCGTGGTGAACACTTCGATGCGGTCACGGAGTTCAGCTGCGCGGCGATCAGCACCCCGGCCGCAGTCGTTCACGACCTTCACGAGCAGGTTCGCGGGGTTCGCACCTCGATCACCGATGACAGGAGACCCAACTGGTGACATCGTCAACCGCCGCCGCTGACCAGTCGTACGCCGAGTTGCGTGCACAAATGGTCACGTATCTGATCGAGGCAACCGGCGACGCCCGTACGCCCACAGTGATCGCCGCACTCGGCAAGGTGCCGCGCCACCGCGTGATCGGCGAGGCGGACACCGCAGACCCGGCGATGACCTACGACGCCGAGAACATCGTGGTCACCAAGAAGGACACCGACGGCAACAACATCAGTTCGGTGTCGGCAGCACGGATCCAGGCGATACAGCTCGAACAGGCTGACCTGCGCGCCGGCCACCGGGTCCTGGAGATCGGTTCGGGCGGCGTCAACGCCGCCTACCTGGCTGAGATCGTCGGGCCCGACGGCCTTGTGGTCACCCTCGACATCGACCCCGAGGTCACCGCCCGCGCCAGCCGGTTCCTGGCCAGCACCGGATACGACCCGGTCGTGGTCACCGCTGACGGAGCGGGCGGCGCGCCGTGCTACGCGCCGTTTGACCGGATCCTGGTGACGGTGGAAACCGTCGATGTGCCGCCGGCGTGGTGGGACCAGCTGGCCGATGACAGCATCATCATCGCGCCGCTGCGCATGGGGGGCATGACCCGCACCGTGGCACTGACCCGCGACGCGAGTGACCCCGACCTGCTCGCTAGCGACGACCTCCAACTATGCGGTTTCGTCCCGATGCAAGGCGCAGGAACCAACCCACAGCACCGGATCGTGCTCAACGGCGCTGCCGACTCGCCGGTGGCTCTCCGTCTTGATGGAGACACCTCCGAAGGCGCCGCGCATGGCCTGGATGCCGCAGGTCTCGCGGCTGCGCTCCACGAGCCACGGGTCGAACTCTGGACTGGCGTCGAGATGGGCGCCAGCGAGTCATTCGAGCACCTCGACCTGTGGCTGGCCACCACCATCGCCCCGATGCTGACATTGGCGCCATCACGAGGAGCGGTCGACGCAGGCCTGGTCGCCTCCGCCCTGCCGTTCAACGCGCCCGCGCTTGCCCACGGCGCCTCATTCGCATATCGCACGGTCCGCCCGACGGGCGGCGCCGACGCATGCGAGATCGGCATCATCGGTCACGGCCCCGATAGCGACCGCGTAATCGCTCGGTACGCCGAGCAGGTCGCTGCTTGGGCGGTCCACCGGCCAGACAACGCCACAGTCACGGTGCGCCGACGCCGCAGCGACAACACCATCGGAGATACCGGGCGCGGCCCTCGCCGCCACGACCCGTTGGGCCAGCCGGATTCCAAGCCCGCCGCTTCGCGCATGATTCGGCGCCCTCACACAGACATCACCATCTCCTGGCCGTAGGCACCGTGTCGGCCTCGACGTCACCCACCAGATCCACAAGGCTCACACGATCCTCGCGTTCTCGTGGGCCCCATCGCACCCCGAAACGCTCTGACCTTCCGGCAGCAGGTACGGCGCCCGAGCATTGCGGGCGGTTCCGCACGGGTTGCTGCAGCCACGAGCACGTCCCGCATCGCGCGCCGACAAACTGGCCGAGCATTCGCTCCGGTGGCGAGTTGATCACTGCCGCAGGCGAACACAGCGAGGATCCTGACGACCGGATGGGGCCGGGTCGCTGCCCCGAACCGGCCGCGTCGCCGCCCGACGGGAAGGTCGACGGGAAGGTCCTGTCGGTGGGCGGTGGGACGCTACTCGGCTGCCTCGGACCGCCCGGGCCAGCAGGAGGTCCGAGATGCCCACGACGCACCCCCGCCCGCTCACTAGGGTTGAGCGCGTGATCACCGGTGAACTGAAAAGCACGATCGACCGCGTCTGGGACTCCTTCTGGTCCGGCGGCATCAGCAACCCGCTGGAAGTGATCGAGCAGATCACCTACCTGCTCTTCATCCGCCGCCTCGACGACAACCAGACCCTGGCCGAGAACAAGGCCAACGCCACCGGCACGGATGTCGCGAACCCGGTATTCGCGGACGGCCAGGCCTACCTGCGGTGGAGCCGATTCAAGAACTCCTCCCCCGAGGTGATGCACGCCAGAGTCGCCGATGACGTGTTCCCGTTCCTGCGCACCCTCGGCGGCCGCACCACCTACAGCGACCACATGAAAGACGCCCGCTTCACCATCCCCACCCCAGCCCTGCTGAGCAAGGTCGTCGACATGCTCGACAACATCCCGATGGCTGACCGCGACACCAACGGCGACCTGTACGAGTACCTGCTGTCCAAGATCGCCTCCGCCGGAGTCAACGGCCAGTTCCGCACCCCGCGCCACATCATCGACCTGATGGTGGCGATGACCGCGCCGCAGCCCACCGACGAGATCTGCGACCCGGCCTGCGGCACCGGCGGATTCCTCGTCGCGGCCAGTGAGTACGTGCGCGAGACGCACCGTGAAGCACTGTTCGATTCGGCGCAGCGGGCGCACTTCCACCACTCGATGTTCCACGGCTACGACTTCGACTCCACGATGCTGCGGATTGGCAGCATGAACATGCTGCTACACGGCGTCGAATCCCCCGACATCCGCTACCGCGACTCACTCTCCGAAGGCGCCGCCGGGGACGCCGAGAAGTACACCCTCATCCTGGCGAACCCACCATTCGCGGGGTCGCTCGACTACGAAGCCACCGCCAAAGACCTGCAGCGCGTGGTCAAGACGAAGAAGACCGAACTGCTGTTCATGGCACTGTTCCTCAAACTGCTCCAGCCCGGTGGGCGCGCGGCGGTGATCGTGCCGGATGGTGTGCTGTTCGGGTCAAGTACCGCACACAAGACGCTACGGCGAACGCTCGTCGAGGAACAGAAACTGGATGCCGTGGTGAAGCTGCCGTCGGGCGTCTTCCGCCCGTACGCCGGGGTGTCGACCGCGATCCTGTTCTTCACCCGGACCGACTCCGGCGGTACGGATGACGTGTGGTTCTACGAGGTGCGCGCCGACGGATTCTCCCTGGACGACAAGCGCAACCCGGTGGAGGCGAACGACCTGCCCGACGCGCTCGCCCGCTGGCGGGATCGTGCCGGCGAGAAAGAACGTGCCCGCACCGAGCAGTCGTTCCTGGTGCCGAAGGCCGACATCGTCGCCCAGGGCTACGACCTGTCGCTCAATCGGTACAAGGAGATCGTCCACGACGAAGTCGAACACCGCCCCCCGCTCGACATCATCGCCGACATCGAGACCCTCGAGGACGAGATCGCCAAGGGCCTCGCCGAACTAAAGGCGATGCTCTCGTGACAACCCTCGGTGACGTGATGGTCAGCCGCGGCGGTTCCGTAGCTCCGAGCACGTTCCCCCAAGAGGAGTTCGAGCTCTATAGCATCCCGGCGCATGACCGCGGCGGACCGGAGGTCACTCTCGGATGCGAAATAGGATCGTCAAAACAGCTGGTGCAGCCGAGCGACGTAATGGTCTCGAAGATCATTCCGCACATTAGACGTGCCAGAGTTGTGGGTCCATCTCAGGGACGCCGCCAGATCGCCTCGGGCGAGTGGATCGTTTTCCGCGGCGACGCGTTCGATCCAAACTATCTTCGACATTTCTTGCTGAGCGATGACTTCCACGGGCAGTTCATGAACACTGTCGCCGGTGTAGGCGGCTCCCTTGTTCGGGCGCGCCCTGCCCAGGTCAAGGCAATTGGTCTTCCTCTTCCGTCACTGGCCGAGCAGCGGCGGATCGCGGCGATCCTCGACCACGCCGACGCCCTCCGTGCCAAGCGCCGCCAGGTCCTCACCCACCTCGACACCCTCACCCAATCAATCTTCCACGACATGTTCGGCGACCATGCCGGCGAGATGGCCCGACTGGAGGAGGTCGCCATCGTCTCATCAGGGATCACCAAAGGGCGGAGGACCAGCGACCCGACGGAGTTGACGCCTTACCTGGCGGTCGCGAACGTACAAGCTGGCTACTTGAAGCTTGACATGGTGAAGGAGATTCCTGCGACCGCGGCTGAGATCCAGCGCTACGCTTTACGTGATGGCGACCTCGTGCTCACCGAAGGTGGCGATCCAGACAAGCTCGGCAGGGGAACGGTGTGGCGAAATCAGTTGCCACTGTGCCTCCATCAGAATCACATATTTCGAGTTAGACCCGACGAGCATAAGGTTCTACCGGAGTATCTATCGACTTGCCTTGCGGGAGCCAATGCGCGAGACTACTTTCTGAGGAGCGCAAAGCAGACAACTGGCATCGCATCGATCAACATGACCCAGTTGCGAGCAGCCCCAGTCTCGGTCCCGCCGATCACCCAACAGCTGCGCTTCTTGGACCGGATCGCTGCCGTCGCGGCAAAACTCCTGACTGTCCAAAGAGCGCAGGCTGCCGATGACGAGCTGTTCGCGTCCCTGCAGTCCCGCGCTTTCCGAGGAGAGTTGTGATGACCGGGCCTACCAGGGATCAGTACATGGCGCCGTGCTTGCGAGTACTCACCGACGGGGAGGTGCACCGCAGCCGCCAGCTTGTCGACGCCGCTGCCGATCTGCTCGGCGTCACCCTCGAGCAGCGTCAGATTCTCAACTCCTCAGGCAAGGAGGTATTCCGCAAGCGCGGAGGATGGGCACTGTTCCACCTTGCTCGCGCGCGCGCCGTGGAGCGGCCGGTTCGGGGCCACTACCGGATCACCGACATCGGCCGAAGGCTGCTCGCCAGCCACCCCGACGGGATCACCGAAGGGCACCTGA
>JBOFLG010000199.1:0-2162 GCA_051657745.1 Dermatophilaceae bacterium
CAGGCCATCACCACCACCCGCCCCCACGAGCCAAGACCGCAGTGAGAGAACAGCACTCGCACTTCCGGCGGCGCAATGATCACCCGTTCCGGTGCCAGCGATCGGGCTGGCGCTGGAACGGGACCCGAGGTGGTGCGACCGCGCACCCGGGCCTCATGTCTTCTTGCTCCGAGCAGTGACGTATCTGATCGGATACTATTGTCGTGGAGGCGGTAGTAATGAGTCGCGAGGCCGAGAGTGGTGCGGGTGTGCTCGAGCGCGCGCGTCGCGGCGCGGGCCTGACCCAGACCGAGCTGGCCGAGCGCGCCAAGACCTCGCGAACTGCGGTGTCCGCGTACGAGCATGGGCGGAAGTCGCCGTCGCTGAGCACGCTCGAACGGTTGCTGGGGGCCCTTGGCTACGAGATCCAGGCTCGGCCGCGACCGTCTTTCGCCACCGTGAGTGGTCGGGGAGGGCGGGAGTACGTCGTCCCCGATCGACTTCCTGACCTGCCGGTCGAGGAGGCGCTCGGAACCGTTGAGGTGCCGTTGCATCTGGACTGGTCTGCACCTGGTCGGGTCGTCAGCCTGGCCGACCGCACGCAGCGCGCACGGTTCTACGAGATGGTGCTGCGTGAGGGTGCGGTGGCCGATGTCGAGCGGTACGTCGATGGGGTGCTTCTGGTCGACCTGTGGCCCGACCTGGTGCTCCCGGCGGCGTTGCGGAGGGCATGGGGGCCACTCGTCGCGCCGTACCTGGTGACAGCGTGAGTAGAGGTGAGCAACTCACCCCGTTCCAGTTGAAGGTCTCGCCGAGCTGACTGTCGTGTGCCGACGACATGGGTGGACGGTGACCGTCATCCGAAGCAGTGAGACTTTCGCTCGGGTGGCCATCGACGGCGAGGGAACGGTGCTCGTCGACCTGGCCGTCGACTCCGTACCTCGTCAGCCATCGCAGGACAGCGTCGCCGGGCCGACCTTCGATCCGCTCGAACTGGCCGGTCGCAAACTGCTTGCCCTCTATGACCGGGCCGCTGCTCGCGAGTTCGTCGACGTTCATGCGCTGGCCGAACGCTTCGGCACCCGGCACCTGCTCGAGATGGCGGCGGATGTCGACCCTGGGCTCGACCTCGGTGTCCTCGCCGACATGGTCGATACCATCGCCAGGTACGACGACGACGCGCTTGCCCTCGGCCCGAACGCAGATCCGACGGCAGTTCGCGGGTTCTTCATCCGCTGGTCCGACGAACTGAGGGAGCTGACGAACGGCCCTCCATAGCGGACGCCGACACGCGGGCGACGGTGCTGAACCGGTATCCGGTTCGCCGTCGCGCCGGTTCGCCGTCGCGCCGGTTCGCCGTCGCGTGCCGCGCCGCCCGCGGTCGTTTCGCTCCAGGGTGACCCAAGAACTCGTCTGAGCCGCAACGACTCCCGTGGGCCGCCGCCGCGAATCGGCAACCCGACATCCCGCCGAACCTGGGTCCACGAACGGTCGCCGTGCAGGAATCCGCGAGTTCGATGCCCGCCTTGGCGACGAAGGCGCCGAGGCGGTCGGTGGGATGCACCCAGCTCGGCGGCGAATCGAGTCAACCTTGCCGCCGTCTGGTTGCGGCAGTGAGTCACCACAGGCCCCGGCTCCCGGGCCGCTGGGGGTTGCGCTGCTAGCCGTAGTTTCACCACCGTGACAGGACGGTCCAGGATGACGGTGACAGTGGGACGGCGTGCAGCACGGACGATCTTGATCGATGATCTCGGCCGGTTGGTGGTGATCAAGCGGACCACGCCGGGGCAGGCGCCGTACTGGACCGCACCCGGCGGCGGGGTCGAGGACGCCGATGCCTCGGTGGAGGCGGCGCTGCATCGGGAGTTGGCGGAGGAACTGGGCGCGACAGTCGCGGGTGCCTTGCAGGTTTTTTGTTCAGTTGGCCGTCGGACAGTGGGGTGGCAGCGCAGCACTTCTTTGTGGCCCGGTTGGCCAGCCTGGACGAGTCGGCCCGGAATGGCCCCGAGTTCAGCGACCCGTCGCGTGGCGGGTACGACCTCGACCGGGTCGACCTTCGGGGACACGATCTCCCATCGATCAACCTGAAGCCGATCGCGTTGAAAGAGTTCATCCTGGCCAATCGGGAGGCTCTGTTAGTCGAGGCGGGCGCAGCCGCCCGAGGTGCGACTGTCGGCCCCACC
>JBOFLG010000200.1:0-8820 GCA_051657745.1 Dermatophilaceae bacterium
CACCATTGGATGGCCTCCCAGATCGACGGCAGCCCGAACGCCTCGCCGGCGTGGATGGTGAAGTGCGCGTTCTCGCGGCGCAGATACTCGAACGCGTCGAGGTGCCGGGTGGGCGGGAACCCGGCCTCGGCGCCGGCGATGTCGAACCCGCCCACCCCCTGGTCGCGGTAGCGCACGGCAAGTTCGGCGATCTCGCGGCTGCGGGCGGCATGCCGCATCGCGGTCAGCAGCACCCGGGTGCGGATCGGCGTGCCGGATGACGCCGCCTCCTCCTCGCCCTCGCGGAACCCGGCGAGCACCGCCTCGACGACCTGCTCGAGCGACAACCCGCCCTGGAGGTGCTGCTCGGGGGCGAACCGTGACTCGGCGTAGACGACACCGTCGGCGGCCAGGTCGAGCGCGCACTCCCGAGCCACCCGGGCCAGCTGCTCGGCGGTCTGCATCACCGCGACGGTGTGCGAGAACGTCTCCAGGTAGCGCACCAGAGAACCCGAGTCGGCGGCATCCCGAAACCATGCGCCCAGCGCCTGCGGGTCGGTCGCGGGGAGCCCGCGGTACCCCGCCGCCTCGGCCAACTCGACCACGGTCACGGGCCGCAGCCCGCCGTCGAGGTGATCGTGCAACAGCGCCTTGGGCACCTGCGCCACGACCGCAGCCGGGACCGCGCCGGGCACGCTCTCCGGGACGGCACCCGGCAGGACCGTAGCCGGTGCCGCGCCCGACCCACCATCGGCGGTCGCGGCCATCACGCGACCCGTTCCATGACGAGCGGCCGGGGTTCGTATGCCGTTCCGGCAGAATCGATCTCGACCGCTCCGTCGAGTGCGGCCACGGCCCGCTCGAACCGCGCGGGCTCGTCGGTGTGCAGCGTCATCAGGACCGCTCCCTCTCGCACGTCGTCGCCGGGCCTGGCGTGCAGCTCGACCCCGGCGCCAGCCTGGACCGGGTCCTCCTTGCGAGCCCGCCCCGCGCCGAGCCGCCACGCCGCGACCCCCACCGCGTAGGCGTCGACGCCGGTGAGCACCCCGGATGACGCCGCCCGCACCTGGTGTGTCTCGCGCGCGGTGGGCAGCGGGGCGTCGGCGTCGCCACCCTGGGCCGCGACCATCCGGCGCCAGAGGTCCATCGCCCGGCCGTCGACGAGCGCGGCGCGCACATCCTGGCCACCGCGCCCCGCGGCATCCAGCATCTCCTCGGCGAGCACCGCGGTGAGCTCGACGACATCCGGCGGACCGCCACCGGCGAGCACCTCCACCGACTCGCGCACCTCGAGCGCGTTGCCCGCGGTGCGCCCGAGCGGGGTGGACATGTCAGTGAGCAGCGCGACCGTGCGCACGCCCGCGTCGGTGCCGAGGTCGACCATGGTGCGAGCCAGCTCGGCGGCATCCGCCTGGGTCTTCATGAACGCGCCCGACCCGACTTTGACGTCGAGCACGAGCGCGCCGGTGCCTTCGGCGATCTTTTTACTCATGATCGAACTCGCGATCAGCGGGATGCACTCGACCGTGCCGGTGACATCGCGCAGCGCGTACAGTTTCTTGTCGGCCGGAGCCAGCCCCGACCCTGCCGCGCCCACCACCGCGCCCACCGACTCCAGCTGGGCCAGCATCTCGTCGGTGGTCAGGTCGGCGCGCCACCCCGGGACGGCCTCCAACTTGTCGAGGGTGCCGCCGGTGTGGCCGAGGCCGCGCCCCGACAGCTGCGGCACCGCGACCCCGAACACGGCGACCAGCGGCGCGAGCGGCAGGGTGATCTTGTCGCCGACGCCGCCGGTGGAGTGCTTGTCGGCGGTGGGGCGCGTGAGCCGCGAAAAGTCGAGACGCGCACCGCTGTCGATCATCGCGGCGGTCCAGGTGGTGATCTCGCGCCGCGTCATCCCGTTCAGCAGCACCGCCATCGCCAGGGCGCTCATCTGCTCCTCGGCGACGACGCCGCGGGTGTACGCGTCAACCACCCAGCGGATCTGCTCGTCGGTGAGTTCATGGCGGTCGCGCTTGGCGCGGATGACGTCCACGGCGTCGTGGGTCTCGGTCACCGGGCCATCATGGCAGGACGGCGTCCTGCCGGCTGGCGGCCCGCACGACAGCGTGGATGACGACGCTCGCCGAGCGTGGATGACGACGCTCGCCGAGCCCGCTTCTCCGACTCTGCACTATCGCCCTATTGGTCGATTTTGCAGGCCGGCGGCCGGGGTCCGCCAGGCATCCGTCAGCGCAGGTTCTCGGCGTCGAACGCCTGAGGCAGCACCTCGCGCATCGGCAGCACGCCGGCCGGGGTCTGCAGCAGAGTGTCCGCGGACCCGTTCTCCCAGAGCAACTGCCGGCACCGGCCGCACGGCATCAGCGTCTGACCGGCGCCATCGACACACCACACCGCCACCAGCCGACCGCCTCCGGTGGCGTGCAGCTGCGACACCATGCCGCACTCGGCACACAGGCCCACCCCGTACGCGGCGTTCTCGACGTTGCACCCCGCAACGACGCGGCCGTCGTCAACCAGGCCGGCGACACCCACCGGGAACCGGCTGTACGGCGCATAGGCGAGGGTCGTCATCCGCACCGCTTCGGCACGGAGCAGGGACCACTGCGGGTCGGTGATCATGGCAGGTCGATGGTCATGCGGACCCCCAGGGCACACGGTGAACACGGTGAACACGGACGAGCTGCGGGGTGAACGAGGTGATGCGCTCGCTGATCGCCACGAGGAGGGCATCGTCGTTCATGAGGCCGCCGAGTCTATCGGCGACGACGCGCCAGGACGGTTCGGCCGGTTCGGCCGGTTCGGCCGGTTCGGCCCGCGTCGGCCGGTTCGGCCCGCGCGACGCCGCATCCCTCCCCGGATGCGAGGCCGCAGTCACCGAAGGTCAGCGCGGCCGGCCTCCGACAGCGCCTCGACCACAGCCTTGACATCCTGAGCGCGCGCACGGGTGGTGACCAGCACGGCATCCGGGGTATCGACGACCACGACGTCATCGAGGCCCAGCACCGCAACGTGCCGCCCACCGGCCGGGATGACGACACCGCCCCCGTCCAGCACCGTCACCTGCGCGGGGTCCCCGAGCACCCGCAGGCCAGGGCGCACCTCGGGCACCAACCCGGCGAGGCTCGCCACGTCGCCGACGTCGTCCCACCCGAACGCAGCGGGCACCACCGCCACCTGGCCGGCCTCGGCAGCCGGCTCCGCGACGGCGTGGTCGATGGCGATGCGCTCGAGCCCCGGCCAGACCTCATCGAGCCGGTCCGGCTCGGCTGCGACCCGGCGGAGACCGGCCGCAAGCTCGGGGTGCCAGCGGGCGAGCAGATCGAGCAGCACCGCTGCCTTGACGACGAACATACCGGCGTTCCAACGGAATTCGCCCGAGGCCAGATATGCGCGGGCCCGGGCGGCATCCGGCTTCTCGACAAACTCGCGCACCTCCAGCGCCGTCGCGAAGCCAGGCAGCGGAGCACCCGCGCGTACGTAGCCGAAGCCGGTCGCGGGGCGGGTCGGCTCGACGCCGACCGTGACCACGAGTCCGGTGCGCGCCACCGCCACCGCCTCCCGCACCACTGCCTCGAAGGCGGCGGCGTCGGGGATCACGTGGTCGGCTGCGAACGAGCCCACCACCGCCTCGGGGTCAGCGCGCTCCACCACCGCGGCGGCCCAACCGATGGCAGCCATCGAGTCCCGAGGCGACGGCTCGGCGAGCACCCGATCGACCGGAACCGACGGCAGTTGCCCGCGCACGGCATCCGCATGCGCCTGGCCGGTGACCACGATGGTGCGGTCGCCGACGAGCGGGGCGAGCCGGTCGATGGTCGACTGAAGGAGCGAACGCCCCGACCCGGTGAGGTCGAGCAGGAACTTCGGCCGGCCAGCGCGCGAGAGCGGCCACAGTCGGGTGCCCGCTCCCCCGGCAGGCACGATCGCCCAGAACTTGTCGACCACCGGCATGGCCGGGCACGTTACCGCCCGCCGCCTCGCGACGGCACACCGGATGGCCCGCTGCGTCCCGACCGAGCACGGGCCTCGAACCCGTGCTGGAGCTCGGGTTCGTTGTGCACGGTTTCCAGGTTCGGGTTGTGGAGAGGCCAGGTGGCTTGCAACACTGATGCTGCTCGGTCCAGTAGGGCCGCAGAAGTGGACCCGGCAGCCTTCCGGAGGTTGGTGAGCCGGGTTTCGCGCTGTCTAGAGGATGTTGACCTGAGCCACGAGGGGTTTCACGGCCTGCTTCCACTCTCCGCCTCGAGCCCAACACCACGCGATCGCGTCCGGGATCCACAGCAGCGGTTCGCGCGCGGCCGGGACCAGGTCGTACGCGAGGTACTCGCGCCCGGTGGTGCGGGTGGCGTCGTAGAGCACCTGCCGGTCGCGCTTGCCGAGGGACTCGTCGAGTTCGACCGTCAGTTTCGTGTACCCGTGTTTCGGGGTGTCCTCGACGATCTGGGTCAGGCACCGCGCCCGGACGTCGAGAAGGCACCATCCAGGGGTCGGGCGCGCGGCGTAGATCTCGACCCTTACCGGCAGGACGCGGATGCCGTTCAGAACAATCCGGCGATGGCGATCAGACTCGCGAGTCATGTGCACCCGCCGACTGCCCTTGTGAACCAAGGCCCGCATCGCCTGGCGAGCCTGTCCGACGCAGCGCTCGTCGAGGACCGCCACGCACACGATGAGCCCCGTGGACTTGTTCTCATCGACAAAGGCGTGCCCGGGCATGCGGGAAGCGTAGGGAGGCCGACGGGGTGTGTCGGAGTCGCTTGTCGGCGTGTCATCGATACGAGCCGCATTCGCCTCCCTGGGTGTTGTCTGCACATAGGACAACCTCCCGTCATCCGCCGGCCATCGAGACCTTGCCCGCAGGTCGCCCGGCATCCCCCGCCGGTGGGCACTCTGGGAAGGTGCGCGTCGCGGTCGTCACCGAGTCGTTTCTGCCCACGCTGAATGGAGTCACCACCAGCGTGTGCCGCGTCGTTGAGTGCCTGACCGCTGCCGGACACGAGGTGCTCGTGGTGGCCCCCCGGCCCGCGCCACGGGAGTACCACGGGGTTTCGGTGGCCACCGTGCCGTCGGTCTCGGTGCGGGCGTTCCCGACCGGGATGCCGACCCGCGCGATCCGTGCCGCGCTGGCCAGTTTCGGGCCGGATGTCGTCCACGTCGCCTCGCCGTTCGTCGTCGGGGCCCGCGCGCTCCACGACGCCGCCGCACTCGGGGTGCCTGCGGTGGCGATCTACCAGACCGACATGCCGAGCTACCTGGCGCAGCACGGCCCGGGGCGCATCGGGAGCGGCGCCGCCTCGGCGGCATGGCGCTGGATCCAGCGAGTGCACGGGCTGGCGGCCCTCACCCTCGCCCCGTCGTCAGCGACGGTCGCCGAACTGAACGCGCACGGCATCCGTACCACCGCCCGCTGGGGGCGCGGGGTGGACTCGGCACTGTTCCACCCGGACCGCCGCGGCAGAGTCGGTGCGACCCGGGCCGAACTCGCGCCCGACGGCGAGGTGCTCGTCGGCTACGTCGGGCGGCTGGCGCCCGAGAAGGAGTTGGGCCGCCTCGAGGAGGTCGCGCGCATCCCCGGTACCCGCCTCGTCATCATCGGCGACGGCCCGAGCCGGGTCGACACCGCGGTCCGGCTCGCCGAGGCGGTGGCCACGATGCCCCGGCGGCCCAACCGGTCACCGGTGCTGCTCGGCCAGCGCGCCGGAACGGCTCTCGCCGACGCGTACGCCACGCTCGACGTGTTCGTGCACCCGGGGACCCGCGAGACGTTCGGGCAGACCCTCCAGGAGGCGGCGGCATCCGGGCTCCCGGTGGTGGCTCCGGCTCGCGGTGGCCCGCTCGACCTGGTCGAGCACGGCCGCACCGGGTTGCTCTTCGACCCCGACCAGCTCGGCGAACTGGGCGACTGTGTCAGCGCGCTGGTGGCCGACCGCGCGGCGCGGGAGCGGATGGGCGCAGCCGGCCGACACGCGGTGTCGGCACGGACCTGGCCGTCGGTGGTCGACCAGCTCGTCGGTCACTACCGGGCCGTGACCAGCACGACGCGGGCTGCGGCCTGACCCGCAAGGCTCACCTTTTCCGCCCGCGCCCGAAACCTTCATCTTCGCGCCGGTTCCGAACCCACCCGAAGATGAACTGTCCGGTGCCAACTCGGGCCAGCGAGAACGACGGGCCGCTCAGGCCCGGCGCGGCACGAGCGGGAAGGACGTGACGACCCGCCAGACGCCATCGGTGTCGTGTTGGTACAACTCGATGGCGGTGACTCGGAACTGACACCGAAAGCCGGCGAGCTGCTCGAAAGCGCGATCCAAGGCGTCGTCGTCGAGGTGATGGGCCACCGTGACGTGGGGGTGGTACGGAAAGTCAAGATGCCGTTCGACCGGTCCCGAGCGCACCGCCTTCTCCAGCAGCTCGCACTGCGAGATGCCGCGTGAGACCTGGACGAACACCACCGGCGATACCGGGCGAAACGTGCCGGTACCGGCCAGCACGATGTCGAACGCCGACATCGATGCCGCCACAGTGTCAAGGTGCTGGGAGAACTCGTCGGCCACGTCGGGTTCGAGCGAGGTGGGCGGCAGCAGCGTGACATGCGGCGGAATGGCGTCCGCCACGGGGTCGCCGAACTGCTTGCGGGCCTGCTGCAGCTGGCTGCCCCAGGGCTCAGGGATGGTGACGGCGACGCCGTGCACTGACATGGGACCGGACCCTACCGGGCGGGCGCGAGCAAACCGACCGCATCACGGACCCGGGCCGTGGTGGCCTCGGCGAGCGCGCGAGCACGGTCGGCCCCGGCGGCCAGCATCCGATCGAGCTCGGCGGGGTCGTCGAGCAACTCGGTCATCCGGGAGCGGAACGGCTCGACCGCCGCGACCACGACGTCGGCGACCTCCTTCTTGAGGTCGCCGTAGCCGCGGCCAGCGAAACGCGCCTCCACCTCGACCAGCGGCGTGCCGGACAGGATCGAGTGGATGACGAGCAGATTCGAGACTCCCGGTTTGGTCTCGGGGTCGTAGCGCACCTCGCCGCCAACATCGGTGACCGCCGAGCGGATCTTCTTGACGATGCGGGCCGTGTCATCGCTGAGCAGCACCAGGCCCTTGTCGGATGACGTGGAGCCGCTCATCTTCGCGGTCGGCTCCTGGAGGTCCATGATCTTGGCCGACTCCTTGACGATATACGGCTCGGGTACCGTGAGCAGCGGCCCGAACCGGGTGTTGACCCGCTCGGCAAGGTCGCGGGTGATCTCGAGGTGTTGACGCTGATCCTCGCCCACCGGCACGTAGGCGGCGTCGTACATGAGGATGTCGGCCGCCATCAGTACCGGGTAGGTGAACAGTCCGACGTTGGCGTTCTGGCCGCGGGCGGTCTTGTCCTTGAACTGCGTCATCCGGTTCATCTCGCCCATCGCGGTCTGGCACGCGAGCACCCAGGCGAGCTCGGGGTGGCGCACCACGTGGCTTTGGCAGAACACCGCCGACGTCGCCGGGTCGACCCCGCCGGCGATGAACTGCGCTGCGGTGACCCGAGTGCGGCGACGCACCACCTCGGGGTCGGTGGGCACGGTGAGGGCGTGCAGGTCGGCGACGAAGTAGTACGCGTCGAAGTCGGTCTGCAACGAGACCCAGTTCACCAGTGCGCCAAGGTAGTTGCCGAGGTGCAGCGAGTCGCTGGTCGGCTGCATCCCGGAGAGGATGCGTGGGCGGGCGTCGGTGGCGGGAGGACCGTCGGGCATGGCGCCATTCTGGCAGGCGCGACGCTCCCGCACCGGCAGGCGCGACGCTCCCGCACCGGCAGGCGCGACGCTCCCGCACCGGCAGGCGCGACGCTCCCGCACCGGCAGGCGCGACGCTCCCGCTCCGGCAGGCGCGACGCTCCCGCTCCGGCAGGCGCGAGGCTCCCCCTCTGGCAGGCGCGACGCTTCTAGACTTCGCGGCATGCCCTGTGCCGCTGCCACCCATCGCGAGGTGTTCGGTACAGGACCGGCCGGCGTCTGGTCGGCACCGGGGCGGGTCAATCTCATCGGGGAGCACACCGACTACAACGGCGGGCTGGTGCTCCCGATCGCGCTCCCGCAGCGCACCTCGGTCGCGGTGGCGATCCGTCAGGACGACCTGGTGCGGATGCACTCGGTGCAGACCGGCGACACCGTCTCGGTCGAGTTGTCGCAGATCGGCCCAGGCCAGCCTCGGGGGTGGGCCGCCTATGTGGCGGGCACGCTATGGGCGGTGCGCGAGAACGGTGGTGGCGGCAGTGGGCTCGACATCACGGTCGACGGCGCGGTGCCGCTCGGGGCCGGGCTGTCCAGCTCGGCGGCCCTGGAGTGCGCGGTCGGCGCGGCGGCCAGCGACCTGTACGGGCTGGGATGGCTGGATGACGATGCCGGCCGGGCGCGGTTGGCCGCCGCCTGCGTGCGTGCCGAGAATGTGGTCGCGGGCGCGCCCACCGGTGGCATGGACCAGGCCGCGTCACTGCGCTGCCACGAGGGCCACGCCCTGCTGCTCGACTGCCGCAGCGGCGCCGTGGAGCACGTTCCCATCGACCTCGCCGCGTACGGCCTGGTACTGCTGGTCACCGACACCCGGGCAGCCCACGCGCTCGGCGACGGCCAGTACGGATCGCGGCGGGCGGCCTGCGAGCGGGCGGCCGCGCGGCTCGGGGTGGCGTCGTTGCGTGAGGTGGCAGCCGAGACGCTGGATGCCGCACTCGGCCAACTCGGCGAGTTCGGCCAGTCCAGGAGGCCCCACCAACTCGACGAACTCGGCACGCCCACCCACCTCACCGCGACCAGCAACCCCGAGGAACTCAGCAAGCCCGGCCGCCCCAGCAAGCCCAGCCAGC
>JBOFLG010000201.1:0-8317 GCA_051657745.1 Dermatophilaceae bacterium
GTCCCGCGCGTGGCGTGGGAACGGGGCGACCCGTCATCCGACGAATTGTTCCCGCACCTCTACGGCCCGCTGACTGCGGCGGCGGTGACCGGCACGACGTTATTGGCGCCTCCGCACGGCCGAGGTTCCTCGCGCTGACCTGAGACGGTAATGGCGGAGTGGGCACGGCTCATCTATGCGTGCCAGGCGCGCGGCATCCAGCGGACGCTCACGGTGACCGATGCGCTGATCGCCGCCACCGCGGTCGTACACGGATTTCCGGTGGTCACCCAGGACGGCGACTTCGACCGGATCGCCGCTGTTCACGACGGCCTCGAGGTCCTTCGGGTCTGAAGTCCGCCGGTCCGCCGCCGTGCTGCACCCGCACCGCGCCCGTCGGCCCGAGCACACGCCGCGCGGCCGGTCCCTCTGGGATGACGAACCGGGCTGCGGCAGTTCGGTTGTCGATGACAGACGCCCCCCGCTCAGTGATGGCGTCGGCGGGCTTCGCCGTCGGTGGCTATCGGACGTCGACCATCCGGCGTAGCACGAAGCGGATGGCAGCGACGTCGTCGTCGGTCAGGCGGCCGCGGTGACGCCGTCGCAGACGCTGTCGACTCACCGACTTCAGCTGGTCGCACATCGCGAAGGTGTCACGTCGCACGCTCCCGAGCCGCGGATGGAACGGCAGCCCACGGTCGGTGGTCGTGCACGGGACCACGAGAACCAGGCCGTTCGGAAGCCGACAGGCGAAGTCGGTTCCGACTACCACGGCCGGTCGCAAGCCGGCCTGTTCTCTCCCCACCTGCGGGTCGAAGTCCGCCCACCACACCTGCCACGGTTCGACCGGTGCGGTCACCCGTGAACCGAGACGTCGGTGTCAGCGAGCCCGGCGCTCTCGGCCAGGTAGGACGCTGCGGCGTGCGGATCGGCGGCCAGCCGGGCCAGCGCGACCCGTGACTCATGCTCGAAGAGCAGCACCCGGAGCGCCTCTTCCAGACTGGACCCGCCCAGCTCGTCCCTGGCGATCTTGGCCAACCCGTCCCGACTGTCCCGGGACACTCTCACCGTGGTTTGCATACCGGAAGTATACGTTGCGGCGCACTTGCCCATGACGATACCGATCTGTATCGTCAATGCGTGTCAGCAACCCCCGCGAGAGGAACTCTCATGAAGATCGCCGTGATCGGCTCCGCCATGGTCGGACAGGTCGTCGCCGCCAAGCTCGTCGAGCTCGGCCACGACGTCGTCATCGGCACTCGTGATCCACAGAACCTGACCGAGACGAAGGGCATGGGCGGCACTCTCTCCGACTGGCTGACAGCCAACCCCGCCGGCCGGGTCGCCACCAACGCCGAGGCCGCGGCGCACGGCGAGATCGTTGTGAACGCCACCAACGGCGCGGCGTCGGTCGATGCGCTGACGCTCGCCGGCGCCGAGAACCTCGCCGGCAAGATCCTCATCGACATCGCCAACCCGCTCGATTTCTCGAAAGGGATGCCGCCGACACTATTCCTCAGCAACCACGACTCGCTCGGTGAGCTCATCCAACGCACGTTCCCCGAGACCACGGTGGTCAAGACGCTGAACACGATGAACGCCTTCCTGATGGTCGACCCCAGCCTGGCTAACCAGGGCGACCACACCGTGTTCCTCAGCGGTGACGACGACGCCGCCAAGGCCACGGTGGCCGACCTGCTGGGTAGCTTCGGCTGGACCGACATCGTCGACCTCGGCGACATCACCACGGCACGCGGCACCGAATCGCTCCTGCCGCTCTGGATCCGGATGTTCGGGAAGCTGGGCGAGATCCCGTTCCAGTTCAAGATCGTGCGCGACACCGACGTGCAGCTCGCCCCGCACGCGCCCTCCGCCTAAGGCAGCGGGAACAACCCATGGCCCGTCCGCTGAGTGACGACGTGCGCCGACGGATCGTCGATGAAGCCGGTACCGCGTTCTCCGAGAGCGGCTATGCGGCCATGGGAGTCGACGCTCTGGCCACCGCTGCCGGGGTGTCGAAGATGACGCTCTACCGCTATTTCGCGTCCAAAGAGGACCTCATCTGTGCGGTGCTCGACCGAAGTGACCAGTGCAGCGCGGCGCAGTACGAGCACCTGATGGCGGGCCACGACGACCCGGCGGATCGGCTGGCGGCGGTGTTCGACTGGATCGCCGAGCGAGCGAACCACCCGGGCTGTCGTGGCTGCCCGTTCCAGAACGGCGCGGCCGAGTTCCCGGAAGTCGCGGATGCCGTGCACGAGATCTCGATCCGGCACAAGGAATCGGTGCGGGAGTGCTATCTGCGGGAAGCCCGCGCGATGCGGGTACCGCGCCCGGAGGAACTCGCCGATCAGTTACTGCTCCTCACCGACGGCGCCTGGGCGGCGGCGCGAATGTGGGGACCCGGCAATCCGGCCCGTTCGGTCGGCTCGGCCGCCCGGATGGTGATCGCGGCACAGCGGGGCCGGTGAGAGTCCGAGGCGACGGTGAGAGTCCGAGGCGATGTGGGCGGGCCCGGCGCCCGCGCCGCCTCCGGGTTCCCGATGTGGCGGCTGCGGCACGAGGCCGGACCCGGCGGCATCCACACGGAATGCCGATGAGCCAAGTGTGAGCGACCCCGGCCGGATCTCCACCGCCATCCCCGGAGCCGTATCCCAACCGTGACCCGACCAGCGTGGGTTTGATCACCCGGTCGGTTGGTCACCCGGCAGGTCGGTCACCCGGCGGGCTGCTGCTGCGCGGCCTGCTGCTGCGCGGCCTGCGCGCGCACCTCGTCCATGTCGAGACCCTTGATGCCGGCGATCACCTGCTCGAGAGCCGCCGGTGGCAGCGCGCCAGCCTCACGGAATACCAGGATGCCGTCGCGGAATCCCATCAGCGTGGGGATCGAGGTGATCTGCACGGCACCAGCGAGTGCCTGCTCGGCCTCCGTGTCGACCTTGCCGAAGACGAGGTCGGCGTGGCCCTCACTCGCCGCGGCGTAGGTCGGCGCGAACTGCTGGCACGGCCCGCACCAGGACGCCCACCAGTCGACGAGGACGATCCCGCCCTCGCTGACGGTCTGCTCGAACGTCTCGGCGGTGAGGTCGACGGTGGCCACGGTGGCGCTCCTCGGATCGATGGGCACGGCCGGCAGTGGCCGCGGTCAAATGACACGGATGGTGCGGAACGGCAGTGCAACACCGGGGCACCCTGGCATCATCCCGTCCAGGCCCCATCGCGACCAGGCCCCATCGTGACCGCGAACGCGATGCTAAGGTCGATCGTGCGAACGATTCTCACTTAATAACGGAGGGATCTCCATGTCTACCAAGAGCCTGGCCGACAACGTCGCACAGCGGGTCGACGTCCCCGCGTCCACCGCCGAGGCAATCATCGGCGAGGCGCTGCTCGTCATCAGCGAGCGACTGCGCACCGGCGAGGAGGTTCGACTCGCCGGCTTCGGTACGTTCGATGTGCGATCCCGCGCTGCCCGCACCGGCCGCAACCCGCAGACCGGCGCGGAGATCCAGATCGCTGCCTCCAGCACCGTGGGGTTCAAGCCGGCCGCGCAGCTCAAGCGCTCCGTCAACGACTGACGTCCCGGTCGGCCGAGTCCGGCCGAGACCAACCACACACCGAACCGCCCGCCGCAATGTCGCGGCGGGCGGTTTGGTGCCTGGCCCAGTGGGTGGGTCGGCGCACAGCTGGGGCCGACTCCACCGGCAGCACCGTTCAGCCCTGGCGGGCCTTGAACCGCGGGTTGTTCTTGTTGATCACGTAGACCCGCCCGCGCCGCCGGACCACCTGGGAGCCGGGCAGGTTCTTGAGCGAGCGAATGCTGGCCCGGACCTTCATGGCACGGTCACCCGGCCCTCGGCCACCGCGCGCACCAGCCGTCGCGGGACGACCACCTGACGGCCGTCGATGGTCACCGGCACCAGGTCGGGCACCGTGGCCGTCCAGTTCGCCCGTCGGTGCCGGGTGTTGCTGCGGGACATCTTTCGCTTGGGTACTGCCATCTCGGGGTCTCCTTCATCGTGGCGCGAGTATCGGTTCCTCGGCGCGGGTCACGCGGTGATGGCCTCAGGCAACCTGCCGGATGACGCCGAGCCAGGGCTCCAGCCCGTCCTCCGGGACGTCCCAGCACGGGCCGCGCGCGGCGAGTTCAGCATCGGTGAGCACCGCTTTGGCGAACGCGGCACGGAGATCGGCGCGGACGTCATCCGCCCGCAGCCCGGTGACGAGCACCCTGGTGACCGGGACCGAGCGGCCCCACGAGCCGTTGACGCCAACGCTGAGCTGGCCGCCGGCCCCGTCCCAGGCGCCGATGTCACCGGGGCGACTGGCCAGCCAGAAGCACCCGCGGCTGCGAAACGGGCCACCACCGATCGCATCGACGGCACTGCGGAACCGACCCGGATGCAGCGGCCGGTCGGTGCTGAGGTCGAGCGACCAGGTGTGGACACCCTCGCCGTCACGGCCTGGGCCGTCATGGACCTCTCCCACCCAGGCTTCGACGGCGGCGTGACTGCGCAGGCTGGACAGCAACTGCTCGGCGGCCAGGCCCGGCCAGTCGGTGGTGACCAGCGCATCCGGACGCGCGAGCCGACGAGCCAGTTCGTGCGCGCTGTCCGTGGGCTCCCCGAACAGCGCGACGATGTCGGCATACTCGACGATCCCCGAGAGCGCTTCCCCCAGGCCGCGTCGGTCGGCGTCGCTGGTGGCCAGGCCCCGCTCGCAGAGCAGCTCATCGCCGAGGAGGTCCTCGACGGCCGTGGTGCCGTCCAGGGCAGCAACCACCCTGGCGACCCGAATATCGGGGGCGACCTCGGCATCCCAGCCAAGGACCCGGCAGACCGACAGCCCGTCGGCAGCGACGGGGAGGTGCGCGACGATGGCCCCCCAGCGGCCGATGCTGCCGAGCCGCTGCAGGGTGGGCAGGATGTCCTCGCGGATCGCACAGCTGGTGCAGGCGTGCTCCAGGGGCACGAGCTCGCGCTCGAGCACCCCGGTGAGGTCGCTCACCGTCCGCGCGAGATGGCCTGCGGTGGAATCGAGTTCGTGTCGCACGACGACCGCGTCGGGGAGGTCGAACTGGAGGCCGATAGTCGCCGCAGCCATGGAGTCAGCGTGCACACCGGTGACCAGGAAGACCGGCGTGGCCGTCATTGGCGCACCTCACCGTCGGCTCCAGTGCCGGCCGAGCTCACCTCGGCGTCCGGACCTCGCCGGCCGTACCGGCGATGGAACGCTTGGACCCGACCTTCGGTGTCGATGGTGCGGGCGCGCTTGGTCCAGAACGGATGCGAGTCGGCGGAGATCTCGACGTCGACGACTGGGTAGGTGGCGCCCTCCCACTCGATGGTCTTCTCCGGCTGCAGCGTGGAGCGGGTGAGAAAGGTGGCGCCGGTGCTGCGGTCGCGGAACACGACTGGCTCGTACCGGGGGTGGATGTCGGGGCGCATGAGAGTTGTGAACCGTCCGTTCCGTCTGCATACTGATAACGATTCTCATCGTATTGTGATCGCGTCTTCGTCGCAACACCGCATCGCGCATGGCTTGTGCGTGGCGCGGCCCAGCCCCCACCGGAGGTCCACTCGTGTCCCGCATCTGCATGGTCACCGGCGCCACGCCCGGCTTCGGCCACCGCATCTCACACTCACACCGCCGCACCAAGCGGCGCTTCAACGTCAACGTCCAGAGCAAGCGCTACTGGGTGCCGCACCTGCGTCGGCACGTCCGGCTCACGGTGAGCCCGCGCGGCATCCGCACCATCGACGCCCGCGGCATCGACGCCGTCGTGCGCGACCTGCTGCGCCGGGGGGTGCGGCTCTGATGGCGAAGAAGACCGGCGACCTCCGCCCGAAGATCATCCTGCGCTCGACCGCCGGAACCGGCACGAGTTACGTCACCGAGAAGAACCGGCGCAACGACCCCGACCGGCTTGTGCTGCGCAAGTACGACCCGAAGATCCGCCAGCACGTCGAGTTTAAGGAGAGCCGCTGATGGCCAAGAAGAGTCTCGTCGCCAAAAACGAACAACGCCGGGTGGTAGTCGCCCGGTACGCCGAACGGCGCGCGGCATTGAAGGCGGCCGCGGTCGATGTGCACGCTTCGGATGACGACCGTGCCGCGGCCCTCGCCGGCCTGCAGCGCCTGCCCCGCAACGCCTCGCCGACCCGGGTGCGCAACCGCGACGTGGTCGACGGCCGGCCCCGAGCGGTGTATCGCACGTTCGGGTTGTCCCGCGTGCGGCTGCGCGAGATGGCCCTGCGCGGCGAGCTGCCGGGAGTCACCAAGTCCAGCTGGTGACCGTGGGCTCACCGCCGGTCGCCGACCCGGTGACCACTGCGGGCGGGGCCCACCCCGGCACTTTCGACCAATAGGGCGAAATCGCCATCGACCAACAGGGCGATATTGCTGGGGGCTACTCCGCGGGCGACCCGCTCCGTATGCTCGCGCGCATGCACCAGTACATCGGCGGCGAGCGGCGAAGCGGAACGACCGGAGAGCAGTTCGATGTGCTCGACCCGAGCACCGACACAGTCGTCGAGACGGTCGCACTGGCCGGGCCGGATGACGTCGATGCGGCGGTGCGCGCAGCGTCATCCGCAGTCGAGGAGTGGTCCCGGGCGACCCCGGCCGAACGGTCGACTGTGCTGCTCGCCGCAGCCCGGCTGCTCGACGAGCGCGCCGAGGAACTTGCCCGACTCGAGTCGCGCCAAGCCGGCAAGCCGATCCGACTTGCCCGCGAGTTCGACGTGCCCGGAACGGTCGACAACACCGCATTCTTCGGCGCCGCCGCCCGCCGGCTCGACGGCATGGCGAGCGCGGAGTACAGCGCCGACCACACCTCATCCATCCGACGGGAGCCGATCGGGGTGGTCGGCTCGATCGCCCCATGGAACTACCCGCTGCAGATGGCCGCGTGGAAGGTGCTGCCGGCCATCGCCGCCGGCAACACCATCGTGCTCAAGCCGGCCGAGATCACCCCGCTCACCGCACTGTCGTTCGCCGAGGCCTTCACCGACGCCGGCGCACCGCCCGGAGTGGTCAACGTCGTCACCGGCACTGGCGCGGTGGCCGGCGAGGCGCTGGTGTGTCACCCCGACGTGGCGATGACGTCGTTCACCGGGTCCACCGCGGTGGGGCGCCGGGTGATGGCGCTGGCCGCCGCCACCGGGAAACGGGTACACCTCGAACTGGGCGGCAAGGCGCCGTTCGTGGTGTTCGACGACGCCGACCTCGAGGCAGCGGTGCACGGCGCGGTGGCGGCCTCCCTGATCAACACCGGTCAGGACTGCACCGCGGCAACCCGCGCGATCGTGCACCGGTCGGTGTACGACGCGTTCGTGGCCGGCGTGGCCGACCTGATGGCCGCGGTGCGCCTCGGCCCCACCGATGACGAGTCCACCGACCTGGGGCCACTCTCGTCACGGGCCCATCAGGCCAAGGTCGCCGGGATGGTCGACCGGGCGCGCGAGTATGCGAAGGTCGTGACCGGGGGGCGGGTACCGGATGACGGTGCGCTGGCTCGCGGGTGCTACTACGCACCGACCGTGGTCGCCGACGTGCCGCTGGGCTCCGAACTGTGGCGCGACGAGGTGTTCGGGCCGGTGCTCGCGGTGGTGCCGTTCGACGACGACGACGAGGCGATCCGGCTCGCCAACGACACCGAGTTCGGGCTGGCCGCGTCAGCCTGGACCCGCGACACCTACCGCGCCGGGCGGGCTTCACGCGACATCCGGGCCGGGTGCGTATGGGTCAACGACCACATCCCGATCATCAGCGAGATGCCGCACGGCGGGTATCAGGGCAGCGGGTTCGGCAAGGACATGTCGGCCTACAGCTTCGACGAGTACACGAACGTCAAGCACGTCATGCACGACACTACGGGTGTCGCCGAGAAGCCTTGGCACCGAACGATTTTCACGCTTCCCGGATGACGCGCCCGCCGCGCGTGGCCCTGCGCCGGCGAGCAGTGGGGTGCCGGCAGCGCCCCACCGCCGCGCCGGTCAGCCGGGCCGCTCGGCGACCGTCACGGTCAGCACCACGCACCGGAGCGGAGCGCCGGAGCGGTCGATCCGCGCGTCGGCGGTCAGCAGCGGTGCGCGGTGGCGCTCGGCCGCTGCGACGTAGACACCGTCGGCGTACCTCAACGACGAGCGCGACAGCTCCCATGCCCGGCGCACGTCACTCCAGGGCGTCGCCTCGAGGCGGATGCCGTACGCCTCCGCCTCCTGGAGCGCCAGCGGGATCTCGTCGGCGTCGAAGGGATGCCCCGGCCGGTTCGCCGCGGCCCGGAGACCGGACATCACCTCCACCGCCAGCAACCCGGGCGCGATCAGCGGTTCGGA
>JBOFLG010000202.1:0-39677 GCA_051657745.1 Dermatophilaceae bacterium
GTGAAGCCCTCGATGAGCACGCTGTAGGCCGGGAGGCCCGCGCTGCCGATCCCGAACCCGGACCGGCCGATGATGTCGAGGACGTCGAACGTGACCGACCCCCGGTGGGACTGGGGAATGGTGTCGAGGTAATTGGCGAAGGCGGCCCGGGCGGCATCCGCCTCGACGTCGGGGAGTCGCCGGATGCCGGGGCCGTCGGCGAAGCGGCGCCGGAACCCCTCGACGACGGTCATCGAGTCGAGCATGCCGAACCGGGTGGCGAGTTTGGCCCGGTGCAGCGAGTTCAGCGCGGCGCCCTCGGCGGTGTCGAGCGTCAGGGCCCACTCGGTGTCGTCGGCGACCTCGCGGTAGTGCCCGACCTGCTCGGTGTACCCGCGCACATACGCAGCCACCAGCGTGTTGATCGCCTCGTCGGGAAGGGCCTTCTGCCAGCACAACAGGGCCAGGCTCGCCACGAACCGGGCCAGGTCCCAGGTCCAGTGGCCCAGGTAGGCCTCGTCGAAATCGTTGACGTCGAATACCAATCGGCCGTCGGCATCGAGGTAGGTGCCGAAGTTCTCGGCGTGCAGGTCGCCCTGGATCCACACCCGCGACGACTCCTCGTCGACGAACGAGGCGTCGAAGGACGCGAACCGTCCGCCCTCTCCGACGTCGGCGTAGAACAGACACGCGGTACCGCGATAGAAGGCGAACGGGTCGCGTGCCATCTTTCGGAACTTGGTGCGGAACCCGTGTGGGTCGGCCACCATCAGCGGCTCGAACGCCTCGAGCAACGCGGCGACGATCAGGCCGGAGCGTTCACTGGTCGACTGGCTCATGACTCACCCTGACACATACACGACCGCCGCCGGTGCCTGAGGCGCCGGAGAACCTGGGCCGAGGCGCCAGGACATTCGGGGTGTCTGGGCCCAGGTTCTGGCATGGGGCGGAAAAAGTGACGCGCGACCGGGTCAGTCGTCGTCCTCGTCCCAGATGCGCACCGTCCCGGCCTTCGGCGGATGCCGCCCGGGCGCCTCGGCACGCACCTCGCGCCGGATGCCGAACCACACCAGCCAGAACCCCAGCGCCATCGTCAGCCACCACTGGTAGGCGTATGCCAGATGCGTGCCGAGGCTGCGTTCGGGCTCGCCGAGCGGCTCAGGGCGGGGCGGGGAGGACCCGTCGGCGAGCCGCTCCGACTCGAGCTGCAGGTAGGCCGGCAGCACGCCGAGCCCGAGTTCGCGGCCGGCTTCGGCGACGTTCACCGAGGCCAGTTGACCCGCAGGGAGGTTGTGTCCGCGGGAGGCCTCGCTGCGCCGGACCCAGCCCACCACCTGCACCGGGCCGGTGGGTGCCGGGGGAGCGGGTGGCAGCACCGCGGCGCCCTCCGCCGCGACCGGCACCCAGCCGCGGTCGACCACGAGAGCCGGCCCACCGTCATCCGGCATCAGCGCCCACAGCAGCTCGAGGCCGGGCTTTCCGTTGAGCGTGCGGCCGCGGACGAACACCGGACCGGGGCCGTAGCGGCCGCGCACCACAGCCCGGGACCACTCCCGGCCAGGGTCGACACCGGCCGGGGTGAGCACCGAACGCAGCGGCACCGGGTCGGCCCGGTAGAAGGCGTCGAGACGATCGTTGCGTTCGAGCTTGGCCACGTGCCGGTCGTACTGCCACCAGCCCAGGTGATAGCAGGCCACCGCGAACAGCGCAGCGAGCAGCACGGCGCCGAGCCAGCGCGGTGTCACGAGGCGACGCACCACCCCACCACGCTAGCCGTCGTACATTGGGCAGCAATGAGCGCCCGCCCGGCCCCGCGCCTGCTCGACCGATTCGGTCGGGTGGGCCGCGACCTGCGCGTCTCGGTGACCGACCGGTGCAACCTGCGCTGTACCTACTGCATGCCGGCGGAGGGGCTCGACTGGCTCCCCAAACCCGAGATGCTGGGCGATGACGAGGTCGTGCGCCTGGTCCGGGTGATGGTCGACCTCGGGGTAACCAACGTGCGACTCACCGGCGGCGAACCGCTGCTGCGCCGCGGCCTGGTCGAGGTGGTGCGCGGTATCGCCGCGCTCGAGCCGAGGCCGCGGATCGCGATGACCAGCAACGGTATTGGCCTCGACCGGCTCGCCGTACCACTCGCCGAGGCCGGGCTGGACCGGGTCAATGTCAGCCTCGACACCGTCGACGCGCGGCACTTCGCTCGGCTCACTCGACGCGACCGGTTCGACGATGTGGTCGCCGGGCTGGCGGCGGCCAGCGACGCCGGGCTGGCCCCGGTCAAGGTCAACGCGGTCGCGATGCGAGGAGTGAACGACACCGATGTCGCCGACTTGCTGTGCTGGTGCCTCGACCGCGGCTACGCACTGCGCTTCATCGAGCAGATGCCGCTCGACGCCCAACATGCCTGGGATCGCTCCCTGATGGTGCCGCAGGCCGAGATCCTGGAGCGGCTTGGCGAGCGGTTCGAACTCACCGCGGTGGCGGAGCGCGGCAGTGCCCCGGCCGAGCTGTTCCTCGTCGATGGTGGGCCCGCGACGGTCGGCGTGATCGCCAGCGTCACCGCTCCGTTCTGTGGGGCGTGCGACCGGGTCCGGCTCACCGCCGACGGTCAGCTCCGTAACTGCCTGTTCGCCCGACATGAGGTCGACCTGCGGGGCCCGCTGCGCGAGGGTGCCACCGACGCGCAGCTGGCCGAGCTCGTGGTCGCGGAGATGTGGGCGAAGAAGCCCGGCCACGGCATCGACCGGCCCGATTTCCGCCAACCCGAACGGCCGATGTCCGCGATCGGCGGATGACGCCAGCGGTCCTCAGCGGTCGGCGTGGCTCACCGGCTCGCTGGGCGCGGCTGGCTGCGCGGTGAGCAGGGGGGTCCGGTCGATCGCCGGAACCACCGGCCGGACCCGTCCGAGGGTGCGTGGTCGTACCGCGTTGGCGGCGACCACCGCGAAGAACGGCAGGAACACCGCGCCGGCGGCGAAGACCCAGCGCAGCCAGCCGTCCACGACGACCATCAGCACGAAACACACGGTGCGGATCGACATGGTGACCAGGTACCCACGAAGCCGCCGCCGCTGGTCGTCGACGCGTGACTCGGCGGCGCTGGTGACTACCTGGGCGGCGGTATCGCGGCTGGCCTCGGGCACATCATTCACTCTACGTCCGGAGATTCCGAGTACCCAGCGGTAACCCAGTACGTTCGACAGCATGAGTGACCCCAGCGCCGTGCTCGTCACCGGAGGCAACCGCGGCATCGGCCTCGCCATCGCCCGAGCGTTCGCTGAGGCGGGCGACCGCGTCGTCATCACCTATCGGTCGGGGGAGCCACCGGAGGGTCTTGCCGGGGTGCGGTGCGACGTCACGGACACCGCGTCGGTTGATGCGGCGTTCGCCGAAGCGGAGAGTCTCCTCGGTGGCCCAGTCGAGGTGTTGGTCGCCAATGCCGGCGTGACCAAGGACGGCCTGGTGATGCGGATGTCCGACGCCGACTGGGACACCGTGGTCGACACCAACTTGGCGGGGGCGTTCCGGTGCGTCCGCCGGGCGAGCACCGGGATGATCCGGCTGCGCCGCGGGCGGATCATCCTGCTGTCCAGCGTCGTCGGGCTGTACGGCGCTCCCGGCCAGGCGAACTACGCGGCGAGCAAGGCCGGCCTGGTCGGGTTGGCCCGAGCGGTGACCCGGGAGGTCGGTGGCCGCGGCATCACCGTCAACGTCGTCGCGCCAGGGTTCATCGAGACCGAGATGACGGCCGCACTCCCCGACGAGGTCCAGCGGTCATACCGCGCGGCCATTCCGGCCGGACGGTTCGGCCGACCCGAGGATGTCGCCAGCATGGTTCGCTTTCTCGCTGGGCCGGATGCCGCGTACGTGACCGGGGCGGTCCTCCCGGTCGACGGCGGTTTCGGTATGGGCCACTGACCCGATTTCACCACGGACGAAAGGCCGGCTTGCATGCTGCTCGAGGGTAAGAAGCTCCTCGTCACCGGAGTACTGATGGACTCCTCTATCGCGTTCCATGTCGCTCGGCTGGCGCAGGAGCAGGGTGCCACCGTGGTCCTCACCTCCTTCGGGCGGACCATGAAGATCACGACCGCGATTGCGAGGCGCCTGCCGAGCACCCCGGAGGTGGTCGAACTCGATGTGCAAAGCGAGGACGATCTCGCCGCCCTCGCGGACCGGCTGCGCGAGCACGTGCCGCACCTCGACGGGGTGGTGCACTCCATCGGCTTCGCGCCGCCGGGGGCGTTCACATTCATGGAGGCCGGTTGGCAGGACGTCTCGACCGCGGTGCACGTGTCCGCCTACTCCCTGCAGGCGCTCACCCGGGCCGCGCTGCCGCTGCTCGGTTCCGGTGGCAGTGTCGTCGGCCTCACCTTCGACGCCCGCTACGCCTGGCCCGTGTACGACTGGATGGGCGTGGCGAAGGCGGCGTTCGAGGCCACCAGCCGCTACCTCGCCCGCGACGTGGGGCCCGCGGGGATCCGCTGCAACCTCGTCTCCGCGGGGCCGATCCGCACCACCGCGGCACGCTCCATCCCCGGCTTCGAACGGTTCGAGGAGGCCTGGGAGGCTCGCGCCCCGCTCGGCTGGGACGTCGCCGACCCGGAGCCGGCTGCCCGCGCGTGCGTCGCTCTGCTGTCTGACTGGTTCCCGGCCACCACCGGAGAGATCGTTCACGTCGACGGCGGGTTCCACGCCATGGGGGTGTGACCCCACCCGCCCCACTAGGCTCGCCGGCGTGACTCAGCCGTCTGCCGAGGTACCGGCCACACCGTCTGCCGAGGCGCCGGCCGCAGGGTCGCCCGTCACCGAGACCCTCGAGGTCCGGCTTCTCGACGGCCCCAACCTCTACTTCACCCGACCTGCGGTGAAAGTCACCCTGGCCTTTCCGGGCGTGCTCGGGGCGGATGCCGCCCAGGCCCGTGCCGTGTGCGCGTCGGCCGGGCTGCACCGAGTCCAGGTGGGGGCGCCGGGCTCAGGCCAACGCCAGCGCCTGCTCGTTCGCCTCGTCCAGCACGTGGCGCGCGCGCTGGCCACCGAGTCCGGGACCAAGCGCCTCGGCATCCGGACCCGTCCGGGGTCGCCGGAGGGCGTCGTCGTCTGCGCGTTCGTCTGGCGGCATCGTGGCCGCGCCCGAGCCCTGGCCGCCGCGATCGCACCGACCGTCGCCGGGTTGGTTTCCGGCCGGGCGCTGGAGGACCTGGTTGCCCGGCACGCTCCGGCGATCGAGGCGATGGATGACGACGAACCGCCCCGCGTGCTGGTGCCGGCGATCCCGGTGGTTTCGGTCACCGGCACCAACGGCAAGACCACCACCACCCGGCTCCTGGCCCACCTCTGCATGACCGCCGGGCTGCGCACCGGCTGGAGTTCGACCGACGGCGTGCTCGTCCAGGGCGAACTCATCGAGGCGGGCGACTTCTCCGGCCCGGCCGGGGCGCGCACCGTGCTGACTGCCCCCGGCGTTGAGGTCGGCATCCTCGAAACCGCTCGCGGTGGCCTTCTGTTGCGCGGGATGGGGGTCGCTCACAACGACATCTCGGTGGTCACCAATGTCTCGGCCGACCATTTGGGCCAGTACGGCATCGACACCCTCGACCAGCTCGCCGAGGTCAAGCGCATCGTCACCAGGGTCACTCGCCCCGATGGCTGGGTGGTGCTCGGCGGCGACGACCCCCGAGTGTGGGCGATGCATGCCGGCGGTCCAGCGCGGCCCTGGGTGTTCACCGCCACCGCCGACGCTCCGGCAGTTCGGGAGGCGCTTACCGCGGGCGGTCGCGCCGCCACCGTGCTCGACGGCTCGCTCACGGTGCTCACTCCCGGCGGCGCCCCAGATCGGTTGCTGCCGGTGCGCGAGGTGCCGGTGACGCTGAGCGGGCTGTCGTCGGTGGGCGTGCTCAACGCTCTCGCAGCGACGGCAGCAGCGCTGGGGCTGGGCCTGCCACGCGAGGCGGTGATCGAGGGCCTGCGCACGTTCCGTCCCGACGCCCAGCTCAACCCCGGTCGGATGAACACATTCACGGTGGCTGCGGTCGGCGGCGTCGACGCGGTGTCCAGGGGTGCGGGTCCGGCGCCCACGGGTGCACGTTCGCTGGCCGGGGGCGCACGTCCAGCGCTTGACGCGCCCACCGCCCCGGGCGAGGTCACCGTGATCGTCGATCTCGCCCACAATGAAGCCGGTCTGGAAGCGCTGCTCGACGTGTGTCACGGACTCGTGCTGCCCGGCAGTCGGATCCATCTCGTGTTCGGCGCTGCAGGTGACCGCACCGACGACCTGCTGCGCTCCCTCGCCGGATTGGCCGGTCGCCGCGCCGACCACGTCGTCATTGCTCACAAGCCTAGCTACCTGCGAGGGCGCCCGGCGTCCGACCTGGAGCGGGTGCTCCGCGAGGGATTGATGGCGGCGGGGGTGGCCGACGTGGCGGTGTACCAGTCCGAGTTGTCGGCGCTGCAGGCCACCGCGGCGGCGGCCGACGGCGGTGACGTGGTGGCCGTGATGTGTCACGCCGAGCGCGCGGATCTGTACCGCTGGCTCGGCGACGCAGGAGCAGTGCCGGACACTTCGGAAACGCTGCGCCGCAAGGTTATTGCGGCGGCTGGTGAGCACGAGGCCGAGGGCGCCATCGCGGCGCTCTGGGAACTGGACGACGAGCGCGCCCGCATCGAGGCTGGGCGGGCCCTCTACCTGGCCCACCCGGATGACGCCCGGGTCGCCTACGAGTACGGCGGCACGTACGACAGCGCCGGTGATGAAGCCCGCGCAGTACTGCTGTATCGCGAGGCGCTCGCCGCCGGCCTGCGGGAGCCGTACCGGCATCACGCGGAGGTGCAGCTCGCGTCGAGCCTGCGCAACCTCGGCGATCACGACGCGGCGCGCGAGGTCATCACGCAAGCCGCCGCGCGGCATCCGGAAAGCCTCGGCATCGCCGCGTTCCGGGCCCTCATCGAGCACTCCGCCGGCGACCCGGCCGGGGCGCTGCGTGGGCTGCTGTCGACTCTGGCGGCCACCAGTACCGACGCCGACGTGGACCGGTACCGCCGCGCCATTGCCGGGTATGCCCACGACCTGGCCACTGACCAGCGCTGACCCGGCGATGGCGCGCCCGGGGCGGTGGTGGCTGGTGGTGGCTCACCCGGTGCGGTGGCGGTGGCTCAGCCGGCGGGACTCTCCGCGCGGTCCAGGTCGCGGCCTACGTCGCGGGCGGCGGAGTCTCCGGCCTCGGTGGCCTCGGCCTGCAGCGCGGCCGGGTCCAGGTCCGGGTCTCCGACCCCGGGTACGTGGGTGCCCGGCTGGGCCTGATGCGTCATCCGCTCCAGTTCGGCCATGACGTCGGCGTGCCGGTCGACCGAGAGCACCACGATGTCGCCTGGGTTGGCGCGGGCCATGACGTGCCGCACTGCGGTGGTCTCGTCGAGCACGGCCTCGACCTGACGGCACCGCGCCCCGCCCTGGTCCATCCGGCGGCGCGCGCCGGCGAGCACCTCGGTAGAGGTGAAGCCCGGCTCGCGGCCGCGGAGCCGCCCGTCCTCGCGTACGACGACGACATCGAAGAACTCGGCAGCGATCGCCCCGAGCTCGCGCATATCCTCGGGCCGCCGGTCGCCGGCGGTGGCCACCATCCCGATCCGGGAGATCCGGCCGAGGTCGGCCTGGCCGGCCTTGACCGCGGAGTAGCGGTCCAGGAAATCGCCCAGGACCCGCATGCCAGGAGCGTTGTGGCAGTAGTCGACAAACACATCGACTCCGCGCACGTCGACCTGGTTCATCCGTCCGGGCGACAGGTAGTACGACGTGGTGAACGTGCGCAGGCCCTGCCGGATCTGGTGCAGCCCGGTATCGACCGCGAACGCGGCCCCCGCGGCGGCCATCGCGTTGGCGACGTTGAACAGCGCGGTCCCGCCGAACGTGGCCGGGAGAAGGTGGGTCCAGGCCAACTGCATCGAGCGCCGCCCGTGCCGGATGACGATCATGTCGCCCCGGTCGCTCGGTTCGAGGACGACGGCTCGGCCGCCGCGGCGGCAGTGGTCGTCGATCATCTCCCGGACGCGGCTGTCCGGGGCGGCCAGGCTGAACCAGATGACCGAGCCAGAGCATCGGCGCTCCATGCGCCGCACGTGCGGGTCGTCGGCGTTGAGCACCGCGAAGCCCCCACGCGGCACCGCCTCGACGATCACGGCCTTGACGTCGGCGAGCTGGTCGAGAGTGTCGATGCCGCGCATGCCGAGGTGGTCCGGGGCGATGTTCGTGACCACGGCGACGTCGTTGCGGTCGTAGCCAAGACCCTCGCGAAGGATGCCGCCGCGGGCGACCTCCATGACCGCGAAGTCGACCCGCGGGTTCTGCAGCACCATTCGGGCCGACTTCGGGCCGGAGGCGTCGGCGCGAAGCACGAGGCGCTCGTCGACGACGATGCCGTCGGTCGACGTCATCCCGACCCGGCGACCGACGCCCTTCATGATGTGCGCCAGCATCCGTGACGTCGTGGTCTTGCCGTTGGTGCCGGTGACCGCCACGACCGGCACCCGCGACGGCGCACCGGGAGGGAAGAGCAGGTCGACGACGGGTGCGGCGATGAACTGCGGCTCGCCAACTGTCGGATGAGTGTGCATCCGGAACCCCGGCGCCGCGTTGACCTCGCAGATCGCACCCCCGGTCTCCCGCACCGGCGCCGCGATGTCGGGGCAGATGAAGTCGATGCCGGCCACGTCGAGCCCGATCAGCCGGGCTGCCTCCTCGGCGATCTCGACATTGTCGGGGTGGGCGTCGGCAGTGCGGTCCACCGAGATGCCACCGGTGGACATGTTGCCGGTGAGTGCGAGCTTGACCACGGTGCCCTCGGGCGGGGTGTCGTCCACGGTCATGCCCTGCTGCCGGAGCAACCGCTCGGCCGCTCGGTCGACCTTGATCCTGGTGAGGACCTTCTCGTGCCCCACCCCGCGTCGCGGGTCGGCGTTGGTGGCATCGACGAGCTCGCGCACCGTGTGCGTGCCGTCGCCGACCACGTGCGCCGGCACCCGCTCGGCGATCGCCTGCATCCGGCCCCCGACGATAAGGCAGCGGTAGTCGTGCCCGGTGACGAACGACTCCACGACCACCCGTCCCCGCCGCGACTCGCCCTCGGCGACGGTGAACGCCGCGCGCACATCGTCGTCGGAGGTGAGGTCGAGGCACACACCCCGTCCGTGGTTGCCATCGACGGGCTTGACCACGACCGGGTGGCCGATCCGGCGGGCCGCCGCCACGGCATCCTCGGCGGTGCGAACCGTCTCCTGCCTGGGCACCGGGAGCCCGGCCGACCCAAGCAGGCGGGTGGTGAGGTCCTTGTCCGAGGCGATGTCGACCGCCAGCGCGCTGGTGCGGGACGTCATGGTGGCCCGGATCCGTTGCTGGTGCACGCCCTGCCCGAGCTGGACCAGGCTGCCGGTGCCCAGCCGGATGTAGGGGATGTCGCGGCTCACCGCCTCCTCGAGGATCGCGGTCGTCGATGGCCCGAAGGCGGTGCGCTCGGCCCGGGTGAGGAACCGCTCGAACTGGTCGGCGAAGTCGAAGCCGCTCGCTGCCTCAACGAGGTGGTTGAGCAGCCGCACCCCAAGCCGGCCGGCGGCCAGGCCCACCTCCTCGCTGGTGTACCCGTAGACGACGTTGTAGACGCCGGTACTGCCCTTGACCGCGCGGGTTTTGCCGCGGCGTTGGTCGTGGCCGGCTTCCTGCTGCAGTTGGAGCGCGACGTGCTCGGCCACATGCCCGAGCCAGGTGCCCTCCTCGAGCCGCTCGACGAAGCCGCCCCGGTGCCCGCGCGAGCAGCCGTGCTCGTGCAGGCCGGGCAGCCACTCCAGGAGCTGCGCGGTGAACCCCGGCAGGGTGTCGGTGGGGTACCCCTCGAGCACGCCGAGGTCGACAACCAGGTGAATCGCGGGGTGGTACGACCAGATGTTCCCGCCGCGGTACACGCGTGACTCGACGATGCGCAGCTCGGGAGCCGCGGGTCCGGTGGGAGTCGGCCGGTCCATGCGGGTACCTCCTGCGGTCGATGGATGCGGTGAGTGGATGACGCGGCGCGGTTGCCGCTCAGCCTTTCGCGGTGGCGAGGCGAACCGCGACGTCGGCGTGCTGTTCGACGAAGCCGGTGAGTCGACGCTCGACGAGGTCGAAGGTCGACCCGGCCGGCAGGGTATGCACGACTGCCCCCGAGACCAGCAGCGGCGCGCCCCGCCGGGCGTCGGGGGCATCGGTGGTCGCCCGGCGGGCATCCACCACGAACACCGAACCGCTGCCGTACACGGTGACCGCACGCCGATCGGTGACGACCATCGCGGTGTCCTCGTCGATGCCGACCCCGAGCAGCTGTGGTGACGCCGCGATCACGGAGAGCAGCCGACCGTAACGGCCGCGCTGGTCGAAATGCTGGTCCACGACCACCCCAGGCAGCAGACCGAGCCCGGCGGATACCTGGCTGCCCCGCTGTCGCGGGGTGACGCCCTGGTCGCCGAGCGAGATCATGAAGTCGCTCATGATCGACGCGCCCGCCGAGGTGCCGCCGACGACCCCGCCGCGGTCGTGCACGCGCAGCAGCGCATCACCGACCGGCGTGCCGGCCAGCAGTTGCGAGAGCTTGAGTTGGCTGCCGCCACCGAGGAACACCCCGGTCGCCCGGTCGAGCAGCGCGACCGCAGCGGGGTCGTGCGCGTCCTCGCGGCTAGCGGGGTCGACCACGTCGATGGCCGAGACGCCGAGCCGGGCGAACACCTCCGCATAGGACGCCGCGACCTCGTCGGCCAGGGTGGACGCCGTGGGCACCAGCACGATCTGGGCCTTCCGGCCGCCGGCAAGTTTCACGAAACGGCGCAGCAGCGAGGCCCGGCCGGTCCGGTCCTCGGCGCCACCGATGACCACCAGGGTCGGGCTCGACGGGCGGGTGCGCGGCATCCGGTCAGCCTAGTGGCGCTGCTGGTTCGGCGTCGGCGCGCTGGGGCGCTGCTGGTTCGGCGTCGGCGTCTTCGATCTCCTCGCGGGAGATGCCCAGGAGGAATAGCACCGTGTCGAGGTAGGGCACCGTGACGGCGGCGTCAGCTCGCTCGCGCACCAGCGGCTTGGCGTTGAAGGCGACGCCCAGACCGGCGGCCGCCAGCATGTCGAGGTCGTTCGCGCCGTCGCCGATCGCGACCGTGCGGCTCAGCGGCAACCCCTCGAGGTCGGCGAGCTCGCGCAGCGCGGCGGCCTTGGCGGCCCGGTCGACCACCTCACCGAGCACCCGTCCGGTGAGCCGCCCACCGGCGACCTCGAGCCGGTTGGCCCGCACGTGGGCGACACCGAGTTCGGCGGCGAGCGGCTCGACCACCTCCGCGAAGCCTCCGGAGACGAGGGCGACGGTGAAGCCGAGCCGCCTCAGAGTGCGCACCAGAGTCCGTGCTCCGGGGGTGAGTCGGACGGCCCGCCGCACGTCGTCGAGCACGCTCACCGGCAGCCCGGCCAGGGTCGCCACCCGGGCATGCAGGCTGGCGGCGAAGTCGAGTTCTCCGCGCATCGCGGCGGCGGTGACCGCCGCGACCTCGGCCATCCGGCCAGCGTGCTCGGCGAGCAGCTCGATGACCTCGTCCTGGATGAGCGTGGAGTCAACGTCCATGACGACCAGGCGGCGCCCGCGCCGGGCCAGGCCGGCCGGGGCGACCGCGACGTCGGCCCCGGTGTCGGCGGCGGCGAGTGCGAGCGCCCGGCGCAGGGAGACCACGTCGGCCCCGGAGACATCGAGTTCGACGGTCGTGACCGGCCGCCGGGACAGCCGGCGGATCCGGTCAATGTTGGCCCCGTGCTCGGCAACGGCAGCGGCGACCGCTGCGACGTGGCGGGCCTCCAGCGGTGCTGCCATCACCACCACGGCCACTCGCCCGGTGCGCCGGTGGGCGTTGTCACCGTGGCCGACGGTGAGCGTCACCGTCATCCCCATGGCATCCCCGGCGCGGGTCAGCCGATCGGCGAGCACGTTCTCGTCGCGCCCCGGAGCGAGCAGCGCAGCGAGCGTGAGATGGCCGCGGACTACGACCTGTTCGAGGTCGATGACCTCGGCCCCGACGCTCGAGGCCGCTTCGAAGAGTGCTCGGGTCACACCCGGCCGGTCGGGCCCGTTGAGCGAGACCATCAGGGTCCGCTGCTCGGGGTCGGGCGGTATGGGGCGGTCGAACTCATCCTCAGCGGCCACGACGGCAGGTTAACGAGCGAGCTAGGGCCCGGTCGCCCTGGGCCGGTTCGACCCCGTTTCGCGCGTCCCCGCTCGACCTGTCGGAGCTGCGTGACGATGAGCGGCTGCACCTCTCCGGCGTGTCACTCGACGAGTCGAACATCTCCGCCGGTGACATGGTTGAGGGCTATGTGATGGCTGCCGACGTCGATGCTGTCCTGGACGGCTATCTGCTCTCGCCGGCCTCTCGATCGAGGGCCAATGTCGTTCTCCACGTGGTCCATCACCAGCTCGACCTGGACATCGACCTTGGCGTCGCGGTCAGGTATCCGTTGCTGCTGGCGGCCGATCTGGCCGAGCACGACGGGGTTCGGGAGCGTGCCGAGTCAGTTCGGGCCGCGAGCGACCTGGCCCGGAGCATCGGAGCAGCAGATGCCTGACCCCATCGCGCGCCGCGATGTCGGTGGAGCACGCGAGCAAGGCATTGAACCGGGTGGTCCGTGCGGCGACGTTGAATGGATGACGCGGATCGGCACCGCGATCAGTCCGGAGCCGTCCGCTACTGGCGCCCCCCGTCATCCCACGCCCGAGCCCGGGTGGGAGTCGCGCCACGCGACGAGGTCGCGGATCGGGCCGGGGTCGTAGTCGGGCCCGTTCAGCCCGACCGTGAACAACCGAGTGCCCACCGCGTACAACTGCTCGGCGCCGGCGGCGTAGTCCTCGGCGTCCTCCGGGAGCCGGCCGGGCGTGGGGGAGACCCCGGCCGATCGCTCGATCTCGCCCGGGTCGCGGCCCACCTCGGCGCACCACCGGTCGAGCACCTCGTGCTTGTGTGCGATGACCTCCGGCCCGCCGAAGCCATGCCAGATGTCGGCGTGCTCGGCGACGATGCGCAGCGTCTTGCGCTCACCGCCCCCGCCGACCAGCACCGGGATGTCGCGGGTCGGCGCCGGGTTCAGCCTGGCCCACCGCTGCTTCACCAGCGGCAGGTCGCGGGCCAGTGCATCGAGCCGCCCTCCGGCCGTGCCGAACTCGTAGCCGTACTCGGTGTAGTCGCGCTCGAACCAGCCCGACCCGATGCCGAGCACCACCCGGCCTGCGCCACCGTCGCGGGCGCTGATGTGGTCAACAGTCCGGGCCATGTCGGCGAGCAGCTGCGGGTTGCGGTAACTGTTACACGAGACCAGTGCGCCGATCTCGACCCGCTCGGTGGCCTCGGCCCAGGCCGCGAGCATGGTCCAGCACTCGAAGTGCGGACCGTCGGGCTCACCGTAGAGCGGGTAGAAGTGGTCCCAGTTGAAGACCACGTCAACGCCGATCTCCTCAAGTTCGGCGCACGACCGGCGGATCTCGGCATAGGACGCATGTTGCGGCTGGACCTGCGCGCCGATCCGGATGGGGTGGTTGCTCACTTAGGTGACCTCCTGGCCTTTGCCGACGACGGTGATCCCGGACGGGGTCACCTCGAACCCCCGCGCCCGGTCGTGCTCAGCGTCGTAGCCGATGCTGGTTCCTTCGGGGACGATCACGTTCTTGTCGATGATCGTCCGTCTGATCCGGCAGTGTCGCATGACCTGGACGCCATCGAGCACCACGCTGTCGTCGATCTCGGTGTAACTGTGCACGTGCACATCGGGAGAGATCACTGAGCCGGTGACTCGGGCCCCGGAGATCACCACGCCGGGCGAGACCGCTGAGTTGAGCGCCTCTCCGAACCGGCCGTGGATGCCGTGCACGAACTTTGCCGGCGGATACGGGCCGTAGGTGGTGAAGATCGGCCAGTCGTAGTTGTAGAGGTTGAAGACTGGGTGAATTGAGACCAGGTCCATTTGGGCCTCAAAATACGAGTCGATGGTGCCGACGTCGCGCCAATATCCGAGGTCTCGCTCGGTCCCCCCGGGGATGACGTTGTCGCGAAAGTCGTACGCGTTGGCGGCGCCCTGCTCGACCAGTGCGGGCACGATGTCGCCACCCATATCGTGCTTACTGCCCGCATTCGTGGCGTCGGCCGTGACCGCCTCGACGAGCGCGTCGGCGGTGAACACGTAGTTCCCCATGCTGGCGTAGATCTCGTCGGGAGAGCCAGGTAGACCACCGACCTCAGCCGGTTTTTCCAGGAATGCGCGGATTCGGGTCGGGTCGTCCGGGTAGACGTCGATGACACCGAACTCGCTGGCGGTCGAGCGGGGTTGCCGGATTGCCGCCACGGTGACTCCGGCCCCGGACTGCACGTGCTGCTCGACCATCTGCGAAAAGTCCATGCGGTATACGTGATCGGCTCCGACGACCACCACGATGTCGGGCCGCTCGTCGGTGATCGTGTTCAGGCTTTGGAAAATGGCGTCGGCGCTGCCCAGATACCAGTCTTTGCCCATCCGCTGCTGGGCCGGGATCGGGGCGACATAATTGCCGAGCATGGTCGACATCCGCCAGGTCTTGGTGACATGCCGGTCAAGACTGTGCGACTTGTACTGGGTCAGCACGACCACCTTGAGGTAGCCGGAGTTGACCACGTTGGAGAGCGCGAAGTCGATAAGGCGATAGATGCCGCCGAACGGCACCGCAGGTTTGGCCCGGTCCCGGGTCAGCGGCATCAGGCGCTTGCCTTCCCCGCCGGCGAGCACGATCACGAGCACTGTGGGACCACCGCTGCGGTACGCCATAGCGCCTAACCTATGGGCTCGGCGGTCTCGTCGGGAGGGTAGCGGCGTCACTAGGGTGAAACGTGTGCGGATCGATGTCCTGAGCAAGGAGTACCCACCGGCGGTCTACGGAGGCGCCGGCGTGCACGTCGCCGAGTTGGTGGCCGCCTTGCGGCAGCGCCCCGGGCTCGACGTTCGGGTCCACGCCTTCGGCGAGCCTCGCGCTGAGCCGGGCAGCACCGGCCACGCCGAGCTGTCCGAACTGGCTGGCGCGGGCGTCGCACTGCGCACCCTTGGCGTTGACCTGCGCCTCGCGGCGGCTACCGAGGGCGCCGACCTCGTGCACTCCCACACCTGGTACGCCAACCTGGCCGGCCACCTCGGGTCGCTGCTCGGCGACATCCCGCATGTGCTCACCGCGCACAGCTTGGAGCCGCTGCGGCCCTGGAAGGCCGAGCAGCTCGGCGGTGGCTACCGGGTCTCGTCATGGGCCGAGCGCACCGCCATCGAGGCGGCGGATGCCGTGATCGCGGTCAGTGCGGGCATGCGGGCCGACATCCTGCGTGCCTATCCCGCGGTCGACCCGGCCCGGGTCAGAGTGGTGCACAACGGCATCGACTCCGAGCGGTGGCAGCGGGAGCGTGACGAGGATGCCGTGCGCCGACACGGCGTCGATCCCGACCGGCCCAGCGTAGTGTTCGTCGGCCGAATCACCCGGCAGAAGGGTTTGCCGTACCTGCTCCGAGCGGCGGCCGAACTGCCGCCCGAAGTACAGCTCGTGCTGCTCGCCGGAGCACCCGACACTCCGGAGATTCTGGCCGAAGTCGAGCATCTGATCGGTGAACTCCGGGCCACCCGCGATGGGGTCGTGTGGGTCCCGCAGATGCTGCCGCGGCGCGACGTGATCGCCGTGCTCAGCAGCGCCACTGTCTTCGTCTGCCCGTCGGTCTACGAACCGCTGGGCATCGTCAACCTCGAAGCCATGGCCTGCGAGCTGCCGGTCGTCGCCACCGCCACCGGCGGCATCCCCGAGGTTGTCGTCGATGGCGAGACCGGATGGCTGGTCCCCATCGACCAGGTGACGGATGGCACCGGCGCCCCGGTCGATCCGGGTCGCTTCGTCGCCGATCTTGGCGCCGCGCTCGCCGAGGCAGTCAGCGACCCGGCCCGCGCCGCCCGGCTGGGTCGGGCCGGGCGAGCGCGAGCGGTGAAGTCGTTCTCCTGGGCCCGAATCGGCGAGCAGACGCACCAGGTCTACCTCGACGTGCTGAGGCGCCGCAGCCCGTCGCGGAGCGTCCGTTAGGGTCTGCCTCCATGAGTGACGTCCTAGCGATGTCGGGTGTAAGCGTCATCCGGAACGGCACCACGATCCTCGACGATGTCTCCTGGGAGGTCGAAGAGGGCCAGCGCTGGGTAGTGCTCGGCCCCAACGGTGCGGGCAAGACCACCCTGCTTCAGCTCGCCGCTGCGCGAATCCACCCGACCAGCGGAGTGGTCGGGATTCTGGGCCAGGTGCTCGGCACGGTCGACGTGTTCGACCTGCGGCCGCGGATCGGCCTGGCGTCGGCTGCTCTCGCCGACCGCATCCCCGACGACGAACGGGTTCGCGACGTCGTCGTCACGGCGTCCTACGCGGTCGTCGGGCGGTGGCGCGAGACGTACGAAGACGCCGACGAACAGCGCGCGGCAGCCATGCTGGCCGGGCTCGGCGTGAGCCATCTGGCCGAACGTACGTTCGGCACGCTGTCCGAAGGCGAACGCAAACGCGTGCAGATCGCGCGGGCATTGATGAGCAACCCCGAGCTGATGCTGCTCGACGAGCCGGCCGCCGGGCTCGACCTGGGCGGGCGCGAGGATCTCGTGCACCGACTCGGCGCGCTCGCCGCCGACCTGTCCGCGCCGGCCATGGTGCTCGTCACTCATCACGTCGAGGAGGTGCCTCCGCACTTCACCGACGCTCTGCTTCTTCGTCGCGGCCGGATCGTCGCCCAGGGGCCGGTCGAGTTGACCCTGACTCGCGACAATCTCGAGACCGCGTTCGGCATGCGGCTCGAGGTCGAGACTCGCGGCGGAAGGTACGCTGCCCGAGCACGCTGAACACGCCACCAGTCGCGCATATCCGGCATCCTGGAGCCACGGCGCTCCCCGGCGGCCATCATCGGAAAGGGGGTCTGGTCATGGACTGGCTCACGGGTCAAGGTTGGTTGGCCTGGCTCGGTCTCGCTCTGGTGCTCGCCGCCATCGAGGCCGTCACCGTCGACTTTGTGTTCCTGATGTTCGCGGGCGGTGCCCTCGCTGGTGCGGTGGCGGCTGGAGTGGGGGCCCCGCTGTCGGTGCAGATCGTGGTGGCGGTGGTCGCGGCCTGCCTGCTGCTCGCCGTGGTCCGGCCGCTGGTGCGGCGCAAGTTCACCGACGGCGAGGTGGACCACCAGATCGGCACCTCCGGCCTGGTCGGGCGTGAGGCACGGGTACTGCAGGCCGTGACCGACACCGACGGCCGGGTCAAGCTCGCGGGCGAGACCTGGTCGGCGCGGCTCGCCTCCGGGGCAGCCCCGGTGCTTCCCGGCGACTCGGTGCGGGTCATCGCCATCCACGGGGCCACCGCGCTCGTCGCCCCTGTCTCGCCGCCCACGCCCCCGTCCGACCCCACCACCTGACCGCTGACGAATCCGCTAGGAAGTGGTACCTCATGCCCGATGGGCTGTTCCCCCTGATCGTTCTGCTCCTGCTCGCAGGATTCGCGATCATTGTCTTGGTGCGCACCGTGCGCATCGTGCCGCAGCAAACGGCGCAGATCATCGAACGCCTGGGCCGGTACTCCCGAACACTCGAAGGCGGCATCCACTTCCTGGTGCCGTTCGTGGATCTGATGCGCGCCAACATTGATCTCCGCGAGCAGGTCGTGTCGTTCCCGCCGCAGCCGGTGATCACCAGCGACAACCTGGTGGTCAGCATCGACACCGTCATCTACTACCAGGTGATCGACCCGAAGTCGGCGGTGTACGAGATCGCGAACTTCATCCAGGGCATCGAACAGCTCACCGTGACCACGTTGCGTAACGTCATCGGCTCGCTCGACCTCGAGCAGACCCTGACCAGCCGTGACCAGATCAACGGGCAACTCCGCGGAGTGCTGGACGAGGCCACCGGCAAGTGGGGAATTCGGGTCAACCGGGTCGAGCTCAAAGCCATCGACCCGCCGACGTCGGTGCAGGAGTCGATGGAGAAGCAGATGAAGGCCGAGCGCGACCGGCGAGCGGTCATCCTCAATGCCGAAGGAGTCAAGGCCAGTCAGATCCTGACCGCAGAGGGTGAGAAGCAGAGCCAGATCCTGCGCGCCGAAGGGTCGGCGCAGGCCCGCATCCTCGAGGCCCAGGGCCAGGCCCGAGCCATCCAGCAGGTCTTCGACGCCATCCACCGCGGGCGGCCCACTCAGAAGTTGCTCGCCTACCAGTACCTTCAGGTGCTGCCACAGATTGCGCGTGGTGACGCCAACAAGATGTGGATCATTCCGAGCGAACTCACCGATGCACTCAAAGGCATCGGGGGCATGCTCGGCCGTGGTGAGGGTGGCGGCGTCGATGGTGACGGCGAGGAGTGGGTTGACCCAGACGAGTCGATCGCTCGGGCAAACGCGTTCGAAGACACCCAGCTCGAGGATCCCGCGCAGGCGCTGGCCACCGCTCGCGGCCAGGCCGCGCTGGCGAGCCAGGAGGCTGAGGGGCATGCCTACCCAGCCTCTCGGGTGCAGCCGCCGATCGGGCGACCGGCGGATGCCGTGCCGCCTCGCCCGGTGCCGCCGGCCGCCCCCTAAGTCGCAACTTTCCCGCCCGCGCCCGGAACCTTCAGGTTCGCCCCAGAACCGTGGCGGGGCGAACCTGAAGGTTCCGGTGCACTCACCGCGCGGTCGGGCACGGCTGCATCACTAGGGTGGTGCGGTGTCCCTGGCCGAAGCGTTGCTCGTCGTGGCGGCTGGGGTCGGGGCCGGCACGATCAACACGGTGGTCGGCTCCGGCACCCTCATCACTTTCCCGGCGCTCCTGCTGCTCGGCGTGTCCCCGGTGACTGCGAACATCTCCAACACCATCGGCCTGGTCCCAGGGTCGGTGACCGGCGCACTCGGCTACCGCAGCGAACTCGTCGGCGCCCGTGGCGACCTGATCCGGTTGGCGCCGATGTCGTTCGTTGGCGGCGTTGCCGGAGCCGTGCTGTTGCTCGTTCTCGACCCGGCCATCTTCGCGGCGATCGTCCCGGTGCTGATCGCCGTGGGTGTGGTGCTGGTCGTCGCTGGTCCACGGGTCAGCGCGTGGGCCGCGCAGCGCCGTGAGCAGCAGCAGCGACCAGTGCGGGATGCCGGTCGGCGCGGCGCGATGCAGGTGGGCGCGCTCGTCGTCGGGGTGTACGGCGGGTACTTCGGCGCCGCGCAGGGCGTCATCCTCGTCGGTGTCCTGGGGATGGTGTCAACGGCGCCACTCCAGCGGCTCACTGCCTACAAGAACGTCCTCGCCGCGGTCGTCAACGCCGTGGCCGCGGCGGTCTTCGTCGCTGCCGCGTGGGAACTGGTCGACTGGGGCGCCGCCGCGCTCATCGCCGTCGGCTCGGCCGTCGGCGGGGTGGTGGGGTCCACGCTGGGTCGGCGGCTCTCGCCGCCGATGCTCCGCGCGATCGTGGTCATCGTGGGCGTGGTCGCGGTGGGTGCCGAAGTGACTCGCGGATGACGGTCGAACGGATCACCTCAGCCGAGGACCCACGCCTCGCGGACTACGTGGGTCTCACCGACGTCGCCCTGCGCACCCGGTGTGAGCCGGCCGGGGGCCTGTACATCGCTGAGTCCGAGAAGGTGATTCGGCGAGCGCTGGCCGCGGGGCACCGGCCGCGCTCGTTCCTGATGACGCAGCGGTGGCTCACTGACCTTGCCGACGTCGTCGACCAGGCAGCGGATGACGGGGTGCCGGTGTACGTGGGCGAGCACGAGGTCATCGAACAGCTCACCGGGTTCCATCTCCACCGCGGCGCGTTGGCGTCGATGCACCGCTCACCGCTGCCGGAGCTTGAGGGCGTGCTTCGGGCCGCTCGCCGGGTCATCGTGCTCGAGGACATCGTGGATCACACGAATGTCGGTGCCGTCTTCCGCAGTGCTGCTGCGCTCGGGGTCGATGCGGTGCTCGTCACGCCCCGGTGTGCGGACCCGTTGTACCGCAGGGCTATTCGCGTCTCGATGGGCACGGTATTCCAGGTGCCGTGGACCCGCGTTGACCCGTGGCCGGGCAGTATCGGCGGTCTGCAGCGGCTCGGGTTCACCGTCGCCGGTTTGGCTCTCACCGACGACGCTGTCCCGCTGGACCACCTGGCGTCGGCGCCACCGGACCGGCTCGCTCTCGTGCTCGGCACTGAAGGCGATGGGCTCGCGAGCCGGACCATGGCCACCGTCGACCTTGCGGTGCGGATCCCAATGGCCGGGGGCGTGGACTCGCTCAACGTCGCCGCCGCATCCGCCGTGGCCGCCTGGGCGCTGCGCGGCTCGACCTGAGCTTCGCAATGAGGCGCGCGAACCCGGAGCCAGACACCGAGAAGTTCGGGGGGTCTGGCCCTAGGTTCCCGTCTGACTTGGGGGTGGGGAAATCCAGACGAGGCGCTCCAGCAGCCGGTCGGCCTCGCCCTGTGGGTCGGATGCCAGCCCCCCGTGCACCGGGCCGGGCTGGACCACGGTCGAGCGTGGTGCGCTCAGCCAGCCGAACCGCTTACCTGGGGTCGAGAGGGTCGCGTTGGCGACCGGCGGCGGCTGCTCGCAGATGGCCTGGACGGCTTCGAGTGCGGCGCGAAGCCCGTCGAGGTCGGCGTCGGGCGCCACCGCTCGCAGCCGGGCCCGGTCAAGGTGCCAGGCGCAGCGCAGCACTCCGGCGGACTGCGAGTGCACCACGACCCCGACATTGAGGCACTCGCCGCGGTCGACCCGGGGAACGAAGCGCAGGAGGACGTACTGGTACGGGTGGCTCACCGGGTACCGCCGAGCCAGGCCGAGGCTGACGCCAGCCGGAGGGTGAGGTGCTCGAGGTACGCCGCGCGCACGTCATCCGTGGCGGGCAGGTTCGGGGTGGTCTCCAGCCACACCTCGGGCACCTCGTCGACCACCTCGCGCAGCTGGTCCTCGGTGAGGATGGCGGCCAGTCGCTGGTGGGTGTCGGCCACCGACCCCGCGACCTCGGCCAGCACATGGGCCCCAGCGTCGAACGGCTGAGTCGCGAAGCGTGCGGCATCCGGTGGTCGGTTGGGCCAGGCGTGGTGGAACCAGAGCGCCGCGCCGTGATCGATCGCCCAGGTGCGGCCGTGCCAGACAAGCAGGTTGGGGTTGCCCCAGGTGCGGTCGACGTTCGCCGTGAAGGCGTCGAGCCAGCGGATCGCTGCAGCGTCGTCGGCATCCGGGGGCCGGCTACCGTCGTAGCCGAAGGACCCGGGCAGAAAGTCGACACCAAGGTTGTGTCCGGGGCTTGCCGTGAGCAGGTCCTGAACCTCTTCGTCGGCCTCGTACCGCGCGATTTCCGGTGGCAGGTCGACCACCGCAAGGCGCGGTGTGGGGATGCCGACCCGTCGAGCCAGCCCGGCCACCAACACCTCCGCGACCAGTGCTGTGCGAGCCCTGGCCGGCTCCGGTGAACTTCACGACGTACGTCCCGAGGTCGTTGGCCTCGACCAGGCCGGGGAGCGACCCACCCTCTCGTAACGGCGTCACGTAGCGCGCGGCGGTGACGGTCTCGAGCACGTGGCACACCGTAACTGGCGCGGCATCCGTGGTCGCGCCTGCGCCCGTTAGGGTGGCGCGGTGAGCAGCGAGCAGCGGCGCTTGGCCGGCCGGTACGTCCTGGAGTCGGCAATCGGGCACGGAGGCATGGGCCAGGTGTGGCGGGCCACCGACACGGTGCTCGGTCGGTCGGTGGCGGTCAAGACCATCGACCTGCACCGCGTCCCTGACCAGGCTGGTGCCGAACGCTTTGAGCGGGAGGCGCGCGTGACGGCATCCCTCACCCATCCCAACGTGGTCACGGTGCACGACAGCGGCGTCGAGGGTGACACGGCGTTCCTCGTCATGGAACTCCTGCCGGGCCCGAGCCTGGCCGAGCGGATGCGGGAAGGTCCGCTCCCGGTCGACGAGGTCATCGAGGTCGGGCGGCAGGTGGCGTCCGCGCTCGACGCCGCCCACAGCCGGGGTCTGGTGCACCGCGATATCAAGCCGGGCAATGTGGCCTACGCCGACGATGGGCGGGTGCGGGTGCTCGACTTCGGCATCACCCAGCTCGGTGACAGCACCGGGGTGCCGGCCTTGACCGCGACCCACACGGTGATGGGTACCGCCGAGTATCTGGCGCCCGAGCAGGCCACGGGTGGCCGGGTCGACGGCCGCGCCGACCTGTACGCGTTCGGGTGCTTGCTCTATGCGTTGCTCGCCGGCCGGGCGCCGTTCAGTGGTGCAACCCCGGTCGCAACCATGGTGATGCACACCCACGACCCTGTTCCTGACCTGCTCGTCGATCGTCCGGACGCGCCGGTGTGGCTGGCCGATCTTGTCGATGCCCTGCTCGCGAAGAGCCCGGACGACCGGCCCTCGGGCGCAGCGGTGGTGGTGGCCGCGCTCGACGCGCATCAGGCCCCCCCATCCTCAGCCACCACCACGCTGTTCTCTGCGGCCGGCGCACCGTCGACCCAGCGGATGGCACCCGTGTCGTCCCGGATGCCGGCGTCCGGGACGGGTGGGCCGCCCGACCCGCCGCCGGGCCCCGAGCAGTGGGAGCGCCGGGGTGGCGCGTCCGCGGCGACGTGGTTCTTCGCGCTGCTCGCAGTTGCCGCAGTCAGCGTGCTCGGCTACGTCCTGCTGTCAGGCCCCGGGGAGGGTGAGGCGCAGCCGACCACCGTCCCGAGCGCTGCTCCCAGCGTGACGGCATCGGAGCTGGAGGAGGAGCCGACCCAGACACCCGAGGAGACACCGTCACCGACCGACCCCCCGACGCCGGAGGAGTCTGACACCGACGAGGACACCCCGATCCCGACCCCGGAACCGACCCCGACGCCAGAGCCGACGGTGGAGCCCGAGCCGACGCCGGAGCCGACCCCCGCTGATGACACCACCACAGCGGATGCCGCCGCCGCCCTGGCCGCGCTGTCGGGCCAGATCACTGCCCTGGCGGACGGTGGCGTCATCGAGCGAGGAATCGCCGGGTCGCTGGATAACCAGGTCAGCGATATTGAGCAGGCCCTGGAGCAGGACAACCCTCGCCGGGTGCGCCAGCGCTCGAGTTCTCTCCGAAGCGACTATGACGCGCAACGGCGCGACGGGGCGATCTCCGACCAGGCTGCCGGTGAGCTCGACCGGGCCATCGGGGAGGTCGAGCGCACCGTCGGCGCGTACCTGGAGGCGTCGGCATCGAACTGACGAACGGCGAATAGCGCGGCGGTGCCCACGGGCGCACGACGTGCCAGGCGGGAACAGGCGCCGCACGCCGGACGCCATCCCGCGGCCGAATGGCGAACTTCCTCGCCGGTACCACGAAACCCCGGTCCCAACGAGGACCGGGGTTTCATCGGTGATTGGTGTGGTGTCCGAGGGGGGACTTGAACCCCCATGCCCGATAAAGGGCACTAGCACCTCAAGCTAGCGCGTCTGCCAATTCCGCCACCCGGACGAGTGGTGCGTGAACAGCCGGGGAGGCCGTCCTGCGAGCGTGAATGCTACACGGTCGGCGTATCCGAGCCGAAATCGGAGAGCACGTGCCGACCCGCTCCGACCGGGGTCGTGGCCGGGCGCAGCGAGGGAGCGACCGGGCGCAGCGAGATACTCAACGCTCGACGGCGCCACACCGGCACTGACAGAAAGGCGATTCAGGCATGGACGACACCACGGCCGACGGCGGCGGATTGATCCGGGGGCGCTTCACCGCGGCGATGTCCGACGTGATGGAACAGATCAACGCTTCCATCGGCGTCGACCGGCGCATGGCGATGCAGGACATTGACGGCTCACTCGCGCACGTCGCGATGCTCAGCGAGCAGGGCATCGTCTCGGCGGAGGACGCCAAGGCCATCTCCGACGGGCTCGAGGTGGTCCGCGGCGAGATCGCGGCCGGCTCGTTCATGTTCTCCGTCGAGCTCGAGGACATTCACATGAACATCGAGGCGCGCCTGCACGATCTCATCGGGCCGGCGGCTGGGCGGCTGCATACCGCGCGTAGCCGCAACGACCAGGTCGCCACGAGTTTCCGGCTCTGGATGCGCGACGCCACCGACCGCGCGATCGACCTGGTCGGACAGCTGATCGAGGCCCTCGTCGAGGTGGCCAGTCAGAACACCGCGACGATCATGCCCGGCTACACGCACCTACAGAGTGCGCAGCCGGTGTCGTTCGGCCACCACCTCATGGCCTATGTCGAGATGTTCGGGCGCGACCACAGCAGGCTGCGCGACGCCCGCGAACGCATGAACGAGGCGCCGCTGGGCGCCGCAGCGCTGGCCGGCACATCGTTCCCGATCGATCGCGAGTTCACCGCCGACCGCCTCGGGTTCGCCGGGCCGATGCGCAACTCGCTCGACGCCGTCTCCGACCGCGACTTCGCGCTGGAGTACCTCGCGGCCGCGTCGATCAGCATGACGCACCTCTCCCGCCTCGCCGAGGAGATCGTGCTGTGGATGTCGCCGCAGTTCCGGTTCGTTGAACTCTCCGATTCGTGGACCACTGGTTCGTCGATCATGCCGCAGAAGCGCAACCCCGACGCCGCCGAGCTGGTGCGCGGCAAGGTCGGGCGGGTCTACGGCTCGCTCGTCGGGCTCCTGACCGTGATGAAGGCGCTGCCGTTGACGTTCTCCAAGGACATGCAGGAGGACAAGGAACGCTCCTACGACGGCGCCGACACCTTCGAACTCTGCCTCGCGGCCATGATCGGCATGATCGGCGATCTGACGCCGCGAGCGGCGGCGATGCGGGCCGCGGCGGGGTCGGGCCACTCGACGGCCACCGACCTGGCCGACTGGTTGGTGCGCGCGCTCGGGATGCCGTTCCGCGAGGCGCATCACATCACCGGCCGCCTGGTGCGGCTGGCCGACGATCAGGGCCGCGCCCTCGACGAACTGCCGCTCACCGAGATGCAGGGCGTTGACCAGCGCATCACCGGTGATGTTTTCACCGTGCTCGGTGTCGAGGACTCGGTGAACTCGCGTCGCAGCGTGGGCGGGACCTCGCCGGAGTGCGTGACTCGGGAGGTCGAGCAGTGGCGCACCCGCATCGCGAAGACTCAGGCAGCCCACACCGCACCAACCACTGCTCCGCACCATCGGACGTAACTGCCCGAGGCCATGGACACCCGCCAGTGGTCCCGCTCGTCCAATGCGTGGCGGTCCAGCGTGCGGCCGGCCACCCCGGCTGTCCGCCGGGAGAACGCGACCGGGTCGTCGGTGAGCGGCGCGGCCTGGGCTCCTCGGCACCTAGAGTGGCTGACCATGACCGGCATCATTCGGCCCGAGGACGAGGTCGTCGACATCTGCCGCGACCTCATCCGCATCGACACCAGCAACTACGGTGACGGCTCCGGCCCGGGGGAGGCCGCAGCGGCCGCCTACGTGGCCGACTCGCTCCGCGAGGTGGGGCTCGAGCCGACCCTCTACGAATCAGATCCGGGGCGCACCACGGTGGTGGTCCGTCTGCCCGGCGCCGACCGCGAGCGGGGAGCCCTGTGCCTGCACGGCCATCTCGACGTCGTACCGGCCACCGCGGAGGACTGGTCAGTGCCTCCGTTCGCCGGGGAGGAGCGGGACGGCTGTATCTGGGGCCGCGGTGCGGTGGACATGAAAGACATGGACGCGATGATTCTCGCCGTGCTGCGCGATCTTGCCCGCACCGGGATTGCGCCGCCGCGGGACCTGGTCGCGGTGTTCTTTGCGGACGAGGAGGCCGGCGGGGTCAAGGGCTCGCGGTTCATGGTTGAGCAGCACCCTGAGGTGTTCGAGGGGGTGACCGAGGCGATCAGCGAGGTCGGCGGGTACAGCGTCACGGTCACCGACGCGGCCGGCCAGGAACGGCGCACCTACCTGCTGCAGACGGCGGAGAAGGGCATCGCCTGGCTCCGGCTTACTGCGCATGGTCGGGCCGGGCATGGCTCCGTGCCGAACGACGAGAATGCGGTCGTGCGGCTCGCCGAGGCGATCGCCCGGATCGCCACGCACACGTGGCCGCGCGAGTACATCCCGTCGGTGCGCACCCTCCTCGACGGGCTTGCCGAACTCACCGGCACCGGCTGGTCCGACGAGGACCTCGACGAATTGCTCGACCAGCTCGGCGGGGCGCAGGGTTTCGTGCGTGCCACGCTGCAGGACACGGCGAACGTCACCATGCTTGATGCCGGCTACAAGCACAACGTCATTCCGCAGCACGCCTCGGCCAACGTCGACTGTCGCTTCCTCCCCGGTCACGAGGATGCGCTGATGGCGACGATCCGCGACCTGGCCGGCGAGCACGTCGAGGTCGCGGTGCTGCACCGGGACATCGCGCTCGACACGCCGTTCGAGGGCGACCTGGTACAGGCGATGGTGGCAGCGTTGCGCGCGGAGGACCCGGATGCCGAGGTGCTGCCGTACTGCCTGTCCGGTGGCACCGACAACAAGGCGCTCTCGCTGCTCGGCATCCGGGGTTACGGGTTCGCGCCGCTGCGGCTGCCCGCCGATCTCGACTTCGCCCCGATGTTCCACGGCGTCGATGAGCGCGTGCCGACGGACTCGTTGCGGTTCGGGGCGCGCGTGCTGCGCCGACTCGTCACGACCTGCTGAGCGGTGCACGCGGCCGAATGATCCGGCGCCGCAACCAGGCTCGAGTGAGACCGCCCAGGTAGGTGCGGGTTCGGGCCAACTCCCAGTGGCCGTACTCGGCGTGGTCGGTGAGCGCACGGCGGACCTCGTCGCGAGCGGTCTCGCGCCCGAACACCAGCACGAGGTACTCGTACTCCACCGCGGTTGCCACAGCCACCGGCATATTGTGCGTCAGGAGCGGTACGGTCTCCACTATGAGCGCCGATCCTCGTGCCGCCCTCACCGTGCTGGTCACCGCCTTCGAACGGCACCTGGAGGCGAGCACTATCCGGCGTGGTGACGACGACCCCACTGTCATGGCGGCGTACGACGATCTCGCCGACGCGTTCGAGGAATACGACGGTGCGCTCTATGACGCGTACGGGGAGATGACCCCGCTCGACATCTACACCGGCGACGACGAGGGCGATGACGACGATGCACTGACCGATGACGAGGCGCCGGATGACGACGAGCCGGATGACGACGAGGACCCCGTCGTCGGCGACGCCGACGACGTTGACGCCGATGACATCGCTGACGACGACATTGACGCCGACGGCATCTACGCCGGGCTCGACGACGACATCGAGTACGACGACCCCGCGAGCGAGCCAGCCGGCGAGCGCCGCTGACCTCCAGCGCACCGCACGCTGCGGCCAGTTCGACGCACGTCGGTGGACAGAGTCATCCGTGCGGGTCGGAGACCTCGTCGAGGGCGTGCACGATCTGTTCGGGCAGGGTCATGTCCCCGGCCTCCAGCAGTGCCGCAAGTTGACCGGGGGTGCGCGGACCGATGATTGGCGCGGCGACGCCGGGGCGGTCCCGGACCCACGCCAGCGCCACTGCGGCCTGGGTGGCGCCCAGCCCATCGGCGGCGGTGCGCAAGGCGTCGAGCACTCCTTGGGTGTGGTCGCCGACGTGCCGTCCGGTGAACCGGCTGAACTCCTCACTGGCCAGCCGGGAGTCGCCGGGGATGCCGGTGCGGTACCGGCCGGTCAGGGCGCCACGACCCAACGGTGACCACGGCAGCAGCCCGACTCCGAGCGCCGTTGCCGCCGAGACCAGTTCGCGTTCGGGGGTGCGGTCGACCAGGCTGTACTCGACCGAACTCGCGATCAGCGGCACCCCCGCAGCGCGGAGCAGCGCTGCGGTGTGCGCGGTCTGCCAGGCGAGGTGGTTGGAGACCCCGACATATCGCGCACGTCCTGACTCTGCCGCCCAGGTCAACGCGCTCACGGTCTCCTCAACCGGCGTATCCGGGTCCCAGGCGTGCGCGAGCCAGATGTCGATGTAGTCGGTACGCAGCCGACGGAGCGAGGCATCGAGTTGGTGCATCAGCGCCCGGCGGGAACAGTTGACGACCCGTTCGCCGGAGGAGCGGCTGACGCCTGACTTGGTCAGCAGCACGATCTCGTCCCGGTCGGCTCCGTCGAGAAAACTGCCCAGCAACTCCTCGGCGGCGCCGCCGGCGTACCCGTGGGCAGTGTCGACGAGCGTCCCTCCGGCGGCTCGGAACATGGTGAGCAGGTCGCGGGCATCCTCGGGTGACGTGCGGGTCCCCCAGGCCATTGTTCCGAGCGCGAGCCGGGACACGCTGAGGCCGGAGCCTCCGAGACGGCGGGTGAGCATGGCGGCGACCCTATCGCCGGGACGCCCACAGCCCCGCGGGCCCTGGTGCGGCGGCCAGCCGCGAGGTTCCGGCTGATCGGCGCCACGAGCGACGCCTGGCGTGGAACTGGGAGCGGCGGCATCCGGGCGCACTAGCCTGTGGCGCATGCGTCTTGGACTCATCTGCGGGTATGCCGGAATGGGTCTCGGTGACGACACCCTCGACCTCGTGCGGGAGGCCGAGGGCCTCGGCTACGCGTCGGCCTGGGTGGCCGAGGCGTACGGCTCCGACGGCCCGACGGTGCTCGCCTGGCTTGCTGCGCAGACGTCATCCATTGGTCTGGGGGCCGGGATCATGCAGATCCCGGCACGCACCCCGGCGATGACCGCGATGACCTCAGCGACCCTCGACACCTTGTCCGGCGGGCGTTTTCGCCTCGGCCTCGGGGTGTCCGGGCCGCAGGTCAGCGAAGGGTGGCATGGGGTGCGTTTCGGGTCGCCGCTGGCCCGCACCCGCGAGTACGTCGACGTGGTCCGGATGGCGCTGCGCCGCGACCCGGTGGTCTACTCCGGGCAGCACCACACCCTGCCCTTGCCCGACGGCCCGGGCAAGGCGCTCCGGCTCACCATCCGGCCGCCGCGTCCCGACCTGCCGATCTACCTCGCCGCGGTCGGGCCGCGCAACCTGCGGCTCGCCGGCGAGGTCGCGGACGGCTGGCTCGCGGTGTTTCTCTCGCCCGAGCACAGCGCCGACCAGTTCGCCGCGGTGCGGGAGGGGCGGGTCGCCACGGGCAAGGGCACGGATGACGACCCGCTCGCCGGGTTCGACACGGTGGCCACGGTGCCGGTCGTCGTGACCGACGACCTTGAGGCCGGCCGGGCCGCGGTGGCCGACTACACCGCCCTCTACCTGGGCGGCATGGGCAGTCGGGAGCAGAACTTCTACAACGCCCAGGCCCGGCGGATGGGTTTCGACGCCGACGCCGACCGCATCCAGGAGCTTTACCTGGCCGGGCGGCCGCGTGATGCGGCGGCTGCCGTGCCACTGGACCTGGTCGACGCCACCGCCCTGATCGGGCCACCCGAGCGGATCGCGGCCCGGCTCGGCCGGTACGCCGATGCCGGCGTGACCACCGTTGCGGTAGTTCCCTACGCGGCCACCGCGGCGGAACGTGCTGCCGTGCTCCGGGTGGTTGCCGATGCCCTGGCCGCCACGGCCTAGGCTCTCGGCTCGTGCCCGTCGAGCTGACCTACGTCCAGGCCATCGTTCTCGGAGTTGTCGAGGGGCTCACCGAGTTCCTGCCGATCTCCTCGACGGGGCATCTCACCATCGCGTCGAAGTTGCTGGGCCTGCCGGTCGATGCGCCCGCGGTCACGGCGTACACCGCGATCATTCAGGTCGGCGCGATCGCGGCGACCTTCCTCTACTTCGCGCGCAAGATCGCCCGGTTGTTTCTGGCCTGGGTGCGCGGGCTGCGCTCGGAGCAGGCGCGGGCGGCATCCGACTACCGGCTGGCGTGGGCGGTGATCGTTGGTTCGCTCCCGGTGGGGGTGGTCGGGTTCGTCGGCCGTGAGGTCATTGCCGGGCCGTTGCGCAGCCTGTGGGTGGTGGCGGCGGCGCTGGTGCTGTGGAGCGCGGTCATCTGGTGGGCGGAGGCGCGGCACGACCGGCTCGAGGCTGCCGGCCAGCAGCGTGGCGAGGACTCGGTCACGCTGGCCGACGGCGTCGTTATCGGTGTCGTGCAGTGCTTCTCCCTGGTGCCGGGGGTGTCTCGGTCCGGGGCCACCATCTCGGCCGGCATCGCGCGCGGGCTCGATCGGGTCACGTCCACCGAACTGGCCTTCTTCATGGCGATCCCTGCGCTCACCGCGGCCGGGGTCTTTCAGCTCGCCGAGGAGTTTCACGAGGTGATCGCGCTCGGGGTGGGTCAGGTGCTGGTCGGCATCCTCGTCGCGTTCGTGACGGCCTACGCATCGATCGCCTGGCTGCTGCGTTTCGTGGCGACCAATTCGCTGCGGCCCTTTGTCTGGTATCGGCTGGCGCTGGGTGCGGCGCTTGCCGTCGCGCTCGCCACCGGCTGGCTCGCCGCGACCTGAGCGCTCCGCTGCGTCCCTGCCACCTGCCTCTACTTTCCCGCCCGCACTCGAAACCTTCGTGTGTGCGTGGGTTCCGTTGTGCGGCGGACATGAAGTTCCCCAGGCACAGTGTGGCCTCGAGCAAACCGGCGTGAGGAGAGCTGAGCTACAGCCACCCGGACCGCTTGAACGCGCGATAGATGGCCCCGCACGCCGTGGCCATCACGAGAAGCACCACGAAATAGCCGTAGCGCCATCTCAGTTCGGGCATGGTGTCGAAGTTCATCCCGTAGATGCCGGCCACCATGGTCGGCACCGCGGCGATCGCGACCCACGCCGAGATCTTGCGCATGTCGTTGTTTTGCCGCACCGCCAGCTGGGCGAGATGCGCTCCCAAGATGTCGGTCAGCAGCCGGTCGTAGCCTTCGATGTGGTCGATGACGCCGTGCAGGTGATCCGAGACGTCGCGCACCAACAACCGCAACTCACCGTCGGGTATCGGGCTGTGTGGCGAGATGTGCAACTGGTGCAATGGCGCCAGCAGTGGTTGTGATGCCCGGCGAAACTCGAGTACCTCGCGCTTGAGCCGATAGATCCCGCCAGTGTCGACCGGGTTGTCGGAGAACACTTCGGCCTCGATGGTCTCGAGGTCGGCGGCGATCTCTTCATCGATCACCCGGTAGGTGTCAACCACCTCATCGACCACGGCGTGCAGCACCGCTGCGGGCCCGTGCCCGAGTAGTTCGGCGTCGGACTCGAGCTGCCGCCGCACGTCATGCAGGCCACCTACCTCGCCCCGGCGCACCGTGACGAGGTAGTTGGCTCCGAGGAACAGCATCAGCTCGCCGGTCTCGATGTCGGAAGTCTCCTCGACGTAGCGCAGCGGCCGCAGCACCACGAAGACCATGTCGTCGTAGACCTCCACCTTCGGGCGCTGGCGGCCGTTCACGGCATCCTCGACGGCGAGCGGATGGAGGCCGAGTTCTTCGTCGACCGCGCTGAACTCGGCGGCCGTCGGGTCCTTCAGCCCGACCCACAGGAAGGAGCCGGCCTCGCCCCCATTCCGCAGCATCGCAAGTTCGTCGCTGAGGTCGCCGCAGGGGCGGCGCGTGCCGGCAGTGTAGACAGCGAGGTCGACGATCACGCGTGTCATTGTGCGGCAGCGGCCATGGTCGGGCGTCGCGTGGCAGGTACAGCGGGGAATCGCCTCGCGGGCTCCGGAGGGTGGGGCGCATAGGATCGTGACCCGTGGCCATCGTCCTGCTCGTCCGTCATGGTCATTCCACCGCCAACGCCGACGGGGTGCTCGCCGGTTGGTCGGATGGAGTCGGCCTTACCGACACGGGGCGGGAGCAGGCCGAGAGGCTGTGCGTGCGGCTGGACGGGGTCATGGTGCGCCGGGTCGCTTCCAGCCCGCTGCAGCGGTGCCTCGAGACCGCCGCCCGCGCCACCCCTGGAGTTGCGGTCATGGTCGACGATGGCTTGGGGGAGTGCCGGTACGGGGCATGGACCGGCCGACGGCTCGCCGACGTCGCGACGGACCCGCTGTGGCGGGTGGTCCAGGACGACCCAGCCCAGGCGCGGTTCCCGGATGACGACCGGTTCGCCGGGGAGTCGATGGCCGGGATGGCCGCTCGGGTGCTCGCGACGGTCCGCGCACATGATGCCGCGGTGGAGGCCGAGTATGGGCCAGCCGGAGTGTGGGTCGCGGTCAGCCATGGCGACCCGATCAAGGCCGTCGTCGCCGAGGCTGCGGGTGCCGGGCTGGCCGGTCTGCAGCGGGTACGGGTGGATCCGGGCTCGGTGAGCGCGGTGCTGGTGAGCGGGGAGCGGATGATGCTGCTCGCCAGCAACACCGTCGATGGTGCGCTCGCCCGGCTGGTGGCAGTGCCCACGGCACACCGCACGGGAGACTCGACGGTCGGGGGCGGCGCCGGCTGACCGCCGCATAGGGTTGCTGGCAGACAGCGTCTTCGCAGGAGCTCGGAGCCACCCGACCCCCGACCCCCGACCCCCGACCGGCCGACATTACGACGTCAGGAGCAGCCATGCACGTGTTCGACGGTTTCCTGAACGCCACGACGTCAGTGGCCACCGCAGTCGTCGCCGGTGGGGCAGTCGCGGTTGCGCTGCGTCGGGCGCCCAGCGACCTGGAGGACCGGACCGCGCCGCTCGCCGGGCTGGTGGCGGTGTTCGTGTTCGCGGCGCAGCTGCTCAACTTCCCCATCGGAGCAGGTACCTCAGGCCACCTCGTTGGTGGCGCGCTGGCCGCGGTGCTCGTCGGTCCGGCCACCGCCACGCTGTGCCTCACCGTGGTGCTTGGCGTTCAGGCGCTGCTGTTCGCCGACGGCGGCGTGACCGCGCTCGGCACGAACGTCGTCCTGATGGCGGTGGTCGCCGTCTGGGTCGGCTACGGCGGGTGCCGCCTCGCCTTGGTGGCGCTGCGCCGGTGGCGGTGGGGCGTGCCGGCGGCTGCCGCGGTCGGGGCATTCCTCAGCGTGCCTGCCGCGGCGCTCGTCTTTACCGGTCTCTACGCCGTTGGCGGCGCCGCCCCGGTCCCGCTCGCTGACCTTGCCGCGGCAATGGCTGGCTGGCATTCACTGATCGGGATCGGCGAGGCCGTCATCACCGCGCTCGTGGTCGCGAGCGTGGTTCGCAGTCGCCCCGACCTGGTGCACATCGCCTCCCGAGCGCGCGTCGGCGGCATCCCCACCAGCGCAGAGGTGCCCGCGTGACCACGGCCACCAGCTGCAGTTCCGCACCGAGCTCGAGGATGACGATGCGTCGCCTGCTGTTGGTCGGGGTGGCGGTCAGCCTGCTGCTCGCCGGCGGGTTGTCGTACTACGCCTCTGGCCAGCCCGATGGGCTCGAGTACGTGGCCGGCCGGGTCGGCTTCCTGGACTCGGCCCGGGACTCCGCCACCGCGAACTCTCCGCTTGCTGACTACGGCGTGCGCGGAGTCGAGCACGCTCGGCTCTCGGGCGGGCTGGCCGGCGTCATCGGAGTGCTCGTCACCGGGCTGGTCATGGGCGGGCTGGTGCTGCTGTTGCGGCGGCTGGCCCGCCGGAGCGGCTGAGGTGGGTGCCGGGCACCGGGCGCATCTGCACGTCGAGGGCGACACCGTCCTGCATCGGATGCCGCCGCACGCCAAACTGGTCGGCCTGCTGGCCTTCGTGGTGCTCGTGGTGTCGGTGCCGGCACCTGAGCACGGGGCGCTGCTGGTGCTGCTTGCGGTCGCGGTCGGAGTGGTGTCGAGCACCCGCGTCCCCCCGCGCCGTCTTCTTCCTCGACTCGTGGTGGAGGTGCCGTTCGCGGTCTTCGCGCTGGTGCTGCCGTTCGTGGCCACCGGGCCCCGCGTCGCGTTCGGCCCGGTCACGGTGTCGCAGCTCGGGCTCGACGCCGGGGTGGCACTGTTGCTCAAGGGCACGTGCGGCGTGCTCACCGCGGTCGCCTACGCGGTCACCACTCGCCCGCGCGACCTCCTGCGCGCGCTGCAGCACCTCCGGGTACCCGACGCCCTCGTCGTCATCGCGGGTTCGATGATCCGGTACGCCGACGTGGTCACCGACCAGGTGCGCCGGATGCGGGTCGCCCGCACGTCGCGCGGGTTCGTGGCCCGGTCGCCGCAGGCCTGGCCGGTGCTTGCCGCTGGCACCGGCGCGCTCTTCATCCGCACCTATGAGCGGGGCGAGCGGGTCCATCTGGCCATGCTCAGCCGGGGCTGGTCGGGCCGGTTGCCGGTCACCGAGCCACTGGCCGCGACCCCGGCGCAGTGGACTCTCGCTCTCGCGCCGGCGGCGGCGGCCGCCCTGGTATCGGCGGCGGTGCGGCTGTCGTGAGCGTCCCGGTGATCGATGTGCGCGATGTCGTGTACCACTACCCAGGCGGGCACCAGGCGCTCCACGGAGTCGACCTGCACGTGCACCGAGGGGAGCGAGTCGCGCTGCTCGGGCCCAACGGTGCCGGAAAGACCACGCTGGTGCTGCACCTCAACGGCATCCTCACACCCGAACGGGGCTCGGTGGCGGTGTCGGGCGTTCCGGTCGTACGCGAGAACCTCCTCGAGGTGCGGCGCCGGGTCGGCATCGTCTTCCAGGACCCCGACGACCAGCTATTCATGCCCTCGGTGCGCGACGACGTGGCGTTCGGCCCGGCCAACCTCGGGCTGCGGGGGGCCGAGCTCGATGCCCGGATCGCGGAGGCGCTGACCGCGGTGGGCGTGATCGACCTCGCCGATCGCGCGCCGCATCACCTCTCGTTCGGCCAGCGCCGGCGGGTGGCGATCGCCACCGTGCTCGCGATGCGGCCTGACGTGCTGGTGCTCGACGAGCCGTCGGCCAATCTCGACCCCGCATCACGGCGCGAACTCGCCGACATCCTTCGTGGGCTGGCGGTGACCATCGTGCTCGTCACCCACGACCTGCCATACGCACTCGAGCTGTGCGAGCGGTCGGTGGTGCTCTCGGCTGGCGCGGTCGTGGCCGACGGGCTGACTCGGGACGTACTCGGCGACACCGACCTGCTCACCGCGCACCGGCTGGAACTGCCTACCGGATTCTCGATCTAGGGTGGGAGTCATGCCGTCCACCGAGTTCGACCCGCCGGAGCGCTTTGTCGCCGGCACCGTCGGCCCGCCTGGGGGTCGCACGTTCTTCCTGCAGGCGAGCGGCGCCGGGCGGATCGTCTCCGTCTCGCTCGAAAAGGTGCAGGTGAGTGTGCTCGCCGACCGGGTCAATGACCTGCTTGATGCCCACGCCGCGGGTGTCGCCGAGGAGCCCGGTGGCGGTGGCGACACCGACCCGCTCGGCACCCCGATCGACGATGAGTTCCGCGTCGACACGCTCAGCCTGGCCTGGGACCCACAGCGCGCGGTCGTCGTCATCGAGGCCCACGACCAAGACCCGGACGAGGCCGGCGAGCCACCGATGCAGACGCTGCGGGTCGTGCTCGACCCGGCCAGTGCCCGGGCCTTCGCCCGACGTTGTGCCGCAGTCATCGGCGCCGGGCGGCCTGCCTGCCCGTTCTGCGGCCAGCCGCTCGACCCCACCGGCCACATCTGCCCTCGTGCCAACGGGTACCGACGCTGAGCTCGAGGGCCTGTTGGCCCGAGGCACGCTGACTCCGGTGGGGCGGGTTGTCGGCTCGTCTAACGGTGCGTTGCTGTGCACGGTGCGGGAGGGCAGCGAGGAGGCGATCGTCATCCACAAGCCGGAGGCGACCGAGCGCCCGCTCTGGGACTACCCGGACGGCACATTGGTCGCACGGGAGCGGGCTGCGTGGTTAGTCAGCGAGGCGGGTGGGTTCGGCGTGGTCCCGCCCACCGTGCTGCGCGACGGGCCGCTCGGGCCGGGCAGCGTGCAGCTGTGGGTGGGCCCGGTCGACGACGAGGCCGAGCCGCTGGTCGACGTCACCCCGCCGACCGCAGTGCGCGAGGGCTGGTTGGTGGTGCTCGAAGGGGAGACGCCCACCGGGCAGCGGGTGGTGGTGTCGCACAGCCCCGACCCTGGGGTGCGCACGGTGGCGGTGCTCGACGCCGCGCTGAACAACTCCGACCGCAAGGGCAGTCACGTCATCTGCCACGACGGGCAGGTGCGGGGGTGCGACCACGGGGTCAGTCTCGGCGTGGAACCCAAGCTGCGCACGGTGCTCTGGGGGTGGGCCGGCTCGACCATCCCGGATGCCGACCGCGGGCGTCTCGAGCGGTTGGCCGGGGCGCTCGGCGACGGTCGGGCCGGTGAGCTCGCCGTGGAGCTGGAGCCGCTGCTCACCCGGCGTGAGGTGGCCGCGCTGGCCAGCCGGGTCGAGACGCTGCTGCGCGAGGGCATCCATCCGTTGCCGCAGCCGGACTGGCCGGCCATCCCCTGGCCGGCCATGTAAGAGGGTGACGCGGGTGAGAGGTCACGGCTGAGAGGACACGGCTGAGCGTTGACGCAGCGGAGAAGGCCGCACGCGCAGCCCAGCCGGCCACCGCTGACACCGAAGCCAGCTCGAAGGCCGCACGCGCGGCCCAGCCGGCCGCCGTTGACACCGACGGCAGCTCGAAGGCCGCACGCGCAGCCAAGCCAACCTCCTATCCGGCGTTGGTCCACGTCTCTCCATCGCACGGCATGGTCTCGGGATCGGTGGCGTACCACGCGTCGAGGTCGTCGTGGTGCTGCCATATGGCGCGTTGGACCTCGGGAAGGCGATGTGCGTCGTCGAGCGCCTGAGCGCGGCGCCGTTCTTGGAGACTGTGTCGCCGATCTCGTTCTCGGATGGCGTGCATGGCGTCGTCGTAGGACCCGGGCCGGAGGTTCCAGATGACGTGTCGGCCGTCTCCGTCGGACTTCTCGTGCACCTGTGCCCAGAGCCGACGTTGGTGGACCAGGGTGTGGTGGCTGCTGCACAGCAACGCAGCGTTCCCGAGGTCGGACGCACCACCGTCGGCCCAATGCTGGACATGATGCGCCCGGCACCAGGCTGCCGGTAGGTGGCAGCCCGGGTAGCTACAGCCGCCATCCCGGAGCCACAACCGCCGCCGTTGCGCCCGGGTGAACAGCCGCACCGCGCGACCCTGGTCGATGATCTCGCCGGCGCTGCCAAGAACGTAGGGAATCAGGGCGGCGTCGCAGGCGATCCTCCGCAGGGACTCGGGCGCGATGACCGTGCCTGACGCGATCGATCCGATGACCTCGCCGCATCCGGTGCGCCGCTCCAGATCACCCACCGCGATCGTGACGTGGACCGCCGACGAAGACTCGGCCGGCCCGTTCTCGGCGCCGCCAAGGTCAGCGCCGCGGCGACACACCTCGGCGAGAGCCTCCGCGCGGCGCTGCCCCGCCGGGCGCAGGTCACGCTCTCCGGTCACCTCATTCGGACGTGGCGCCGCCAGTGGCCCGATCGCGGCCTCCACGGTCGCGGCCTGCTCCGGGGTCAACGCCAGTGCATACTCCGTCAGGTCGGCCGAGCGCACCCACGGGGTGGACAGGTGCGCCCCCGGCGCCAATCGTTCCTGCAGCCGGCCCAGCTCACCCGGAGCGCCGTGCTCGGCGAGCAGCCGCGGCCGTAGCCGACGCATCGTGGCCGTCCCGTGCTCCCGAACCAGCTCAATCAATGCCCCGGTCACCGTCGGCACCGCATCGGACGCCAGTCGCCGTTCCAGGGCGCGGACTTCACCGAGGACCGCGAGCGCGGATCGCGGCGCCAGCGCACCCTCACAGACCTGGCTCCACACCATCCCCACCGGACTCTCCCGGTGCAGCTCTGCCGTGACGGCCGCGGTGGTCAGGGCGGTCTGCCCGCCATCCTCGGCAACCTCCCGTACCAGCCGCGCGAGTGGGCTTGCCCCGGCCTGCCGTAACGACGGCGCGTGTGTCGTCACCCACCCCCGGGCCTCACGCAAGGACACCTCGCCCCGGCCCACCGCCTCTGCCACGACCCGGGCACGAGCAGCCTCCGCCGCTGCGGCCACCTCGTCGACCAGAGACAGCAGCGTCGACAGTTCCGCTCCGCCAGCGTGGTGCAGCACCTCGCCCACACCGGCCAGCGTCGTCCGCGCTGCCTCGAGCGTCGAAACCGACGCTGCGAGAAGCGTTTTCGAGGAGGGCATAGGCAACTGTATCGAACATATGTTCGCAGTGCAAGAGTGCGGCCGGGCCGGCCGGCCACCGCACCGCGGAGCCGGTCGGCAGTCGCACCGCGGAGCCGGTCGGCAGTCGCACCGCGGAGCCGGTCGGCAGTCGCACCGCGGAGCCGGTCGGCAGTCGCACCGCGGAGCCGGTCGGCAGTCGCACCGCGGAGCCGGTCGGCAGTCGCCGGGCGGTGCTCCGCTGCGGGGTGCTCTCTCCCGGCTGGCATCGCATCGGCCTGACTCGCTCTGCTGCGCCGGGCTCCCCGCCGTCGGCGGCGAGGGACCGACCAGCCGATCCGCGGTCGCCGCGACGATGCCGGACGGCGTCGTCCTGGCGGGCATCGTCGAGGCGTCGCTTCTCCCGCACCGATGACGAGGTCCGCACCAACGACGAGTTCGGCACCTCTACCGCGCCGACGACGAGGTCCGCCGTGTTCGCGTCCGCCCGCGCCGCCCGACGCGGACCCCGCTGTACCTGGGTCTCCGGCCCGACCGGAGGGCCGGCCCGTAGGCTCGCGCCCGTGAAGTCGTGGCCCGCACCGTTCCTTCCCGCCGTCCCCGGCCACGGTGAGCCGCTGCGGCTGCACGACTCCCGCACTGGCGAGCTCGCTACCGTGTCGCCCGGCGACGTCGCCGGCATGTACGTCTGCGGCATCACCCCGTACGACGCCACCCACCTCGGCCACGCCGCCACGTACGTCACCTTCGATGTCGTCGGCCGGGCACTGCGCGACGCGGGGCACCAGGTGCGCTACGTGCAGAACGTCACCGACGTCGACGACCCGCTGCTCGAGCGCGCGGCCCGCGACGGCCGCGACTGGCGCGAGCTGGCGGCGGCCGAGATCGCGCTGTTCCGCGAGGACATGACCGCGCTGGCCGTGCTCCCACCCGACGAGCTGGTCGGCGTCACCGAGGTGGTGCCCGAGATCGCCGATGCGGTGCGCCGGCTGCTCGACCTCGGCGCCGCGTATCGCGTACCGGTCCCGGATGGCGCCGCGGCCGGCTCTCCCGACCCAGCGGCATCCGTGAGCGACTCACCTGCGCCAGCGGCGGCTGCGAGTGGCTCTGCTGACCCAGCGGCATCCGCGGGGGTCGAGCACGCCGGCGTGGGTGGTGACGTATACCTCGATCTCGCGGCCGCACCATCGTTCGGGGAGGTCTCCGGCTGGAGCCGCGAGCAGATGGCCGAGGTGTTCGCCGACCGCGGCGGCGACCCCGACCGGGCCGGCAAACGCGACCCGCTCGACCCGTTGCTCTGGCGGGCCGCGCGGCCGGGTGAGCCCTCCTGGCCCGATGACGTGCTCGGCGCCGGCCGCCCGGGGTGGCACGTCGAGTGCACGGCGATCGCGCTCGACCACCTGGGCCACCCGTTCGAGGTCAACGGCGGCGGTTCCGACCTGGTGTTCCCGCACCACGAGATGAGCGCGGTCCAGGCCATGGCGCTCACCGGTGGCGAGGAGTTCGCGCGCCACTATGTGCACCAGGCGATGGTCGGCCTGGACGGGGAGAAGATGAGCAAGTCGCGCGGCAACCTCGTGCTCGTATCGCGATTGCGGGCCGACGGTGTCGACCCGATGGCGATCCGGCTGCTGCTGCTGGCCCAGCACTACCGCCGGGACTGGGACTACACGCCCGAGTTGCTGGATGCCGCGAACGCGCGGCTGGAGCGGTGGCGAACGGCGCTGTCGGTCAACCGCGGCGCCGACGCGGCATCCACGATCGCGGACGTTCGCGCCCGAGTGGCCGACGACCTGGACACCC
>JBOFLG010000203.1:0-7981 GCA_051657745.1 Dermatophilaceae bacterium
GCCTGCCGGTGATGCCGGGCCTGTCGATGCGGCCGCGCCTGCCGGTGATGCGGCGGCATCCCTGGGCGCGTCGGAGAGCTCGATGGCCGGACGTACTGCGGTGCTCGTGGGCTACGGAGTCAAGCCGACCGAGGCCAGACGTCGCCCCCGCAAAGCCACGACGACCACCCCTGCAGAATCGCCCAATTGGACGAGTTCGCAGACTGGGCCGCTGGCGGCGCGCGGGCTGGAGGAACAGCACGAGCCTGCTCTGCCTCAGTCGACCAATAGGTCAGTTCAGGGACGGCTGTCACCTGCACCCTCCGAGGCGGAGTCGACCAATAGGTCAGTTCAGGGACGGCTGTCACCTGCACCCTCCGAGGCGGAGTCGACCAATAGGTCAGTTCAGGTGCGCGCGCTGGCGACGCCGGCGGTGCGGAAGCTCGCTCACGACCGCGGTGTCGACCTCGGCTCGGTCACGCCCACTGGAGCCGGTGGCGTCGTCACCCGGACCGATGTCGAGTCGGCGGCCGACGCGGCGATCACGCCACCGCCATCACCAGCGCCACCGCCAGCTGGTACGTCAGCGGTAGCGTCATCCGGGGCACCTTCACCAGCGCCACCGCCAGCGCCAGCCGGGGCGCCTGCGCCCGCGTCATCCGGGGCACCTGTGCCCGCGCCACCGTCGGGCCGTGAGACCAGGGTGCCGGTCACGGGAGTGCGCAAGGTGATGGCCCAGGCCATGGTTGCCTCGGCATTCACCGCTCCGCACGTCACCGAATGGGTCACGGTCGACGTCACTCGAACGATGGAACTCGTGGCAACACTCAAGCGCGACAGCGAGTTTCGCGACGTGAAGGTGACCCCGCTCCTGGTGCTTGCCACCGCGATGTGCCTCGCCGTACGTCGCAACCCTGGGATCAACGCCAGCTGGGACGAGCCGGCCCAGGAGATCGTGCTCAAGCGCTACGTCAACCTTGGCATCGCGGCGGCGACTCCTCGAGGCCTCGTCGTGCCGAACGTCAAGGACGCCGACCGGATGACGATGCGCGAGCTGGGCGAGGCGATCAGTGCCCTCACCGAGCGGGCGCGCCAGGGGCGCGTAACCCCGGCCGACCTGGCCGGTGGCACCATCACGGTGACCAACGTCGGCGTCTTCGGTGTCGAGGCAGGCACCCCGATCCTGAACCCGGGGGAGTCGGCCATTCTCGCGTTCGGCGCGGTCGCCCGCCGCCCGTGGGTCGTGACCGGCGAGGACGGGACCGAGTCGGTGGTGCCGCGGTGGGTCACCACGCTCGCGCTGTCGTTCGACCATCGCCTGGTCGACGGGGAGAGTGGCAGCCGCTACCTCGCCGACGTCGCCGCGGTGCTCGAGAACCCCGCCCGCGGTCTGGTCTGGGGCATACCAATAGCCATGCCAGGTGAGGACGTCGATGACCGAGTTGGATGAGCATCCGGCTCAGCGAACCTCGGGAGGGCGGCATCCCCACGGGGTGGGTTTCCCGGAGGTCGGCGGGCGCCGTTCCACGGCCGCTACCGGTCGCGCAGTGGTGGCCGATGCGCTTCGCGCGGCTGACCCGGTCGGCGCCGATGCCGCACTGCGCGAAACCAATTGGCGCAGTGGATACGCCGCGCATTTCCTCCGGCTGGTCGAAGCCGGCCTGACCGATGGGGATGCCGCCCGCGCCATCGCCGTCGCCGGGCTCGGGTCAATCCATGCCCGGATGACGTGGCGTCCGCCGGGTGGTGGCGCGGAGGTGACGATGGCCCAGGCCGTCGCCGACCCGGCGGTCCTCGGCGACCTCACGTCATCCGGGCGCGGTGCGGAGGGCGCGCCGGGTGAGGGCGTCGCGGTCGGCCCGGGTGCCGGCGCCGCGCGGGGCTCGCGGAGTGCGGGGGTCGACGTCGTCGGGGGTGTGGGCGCCGAGATTGTCGAGGGTCGTGGTGAGCCCGAAACGGCGCTGACCATCCCGTATCGCGGCCAGCGGATCGGCGGCGACCACCTCCGGCGGCGGCTCGATGCGTGGGTCGACGCCGGTGTGGTTGAGCCGAGTCTGCGCGACGCGGTCGGCGCGGTGCTCGACCACCCCGAGTGGCTGCGACTCGACGGCCGCACCGTGGTGGTGTTGGGGGCCGCTGCCGAGATGGGGCCGCTGCGGGCGCTGCTGCGGTGGGGGGCGACTGTGGCCGCGGTCGACCTGCCTCGACCGGCGCTGTGGCAGCACCTGATCGGCGGTACCGCCGAGCTCGCCGGGCGACTGGTCGTGCCCGCCCGGCCGGGAGCCGAACCGCTCGCCGCCCGGGCCGGCCTGGACCTGGTGCACGACCTGCCGGCCGCGATCCGGTGGGTCGCCGGGCTCGACGGCGACCTCGTCGTCGGCAACTACGTCTACGCCGACGGTGGCACGAATGTGCGGGTCAGTGTCGCGGTCGACGCGCTCACCGAGGTGGTGCGCGGCATCCGGCCCGGCCTTGCGCTTGCCTTCCTGGCGACGCCCACCGATGTGTTCGCCGTCCCCGGTGAGGCGGTTTCGGCGTCGGCCGCCGCGTACGCTGCCCGCCGCACCTCGAAGGTGCTTCGGGTGCCGCTGCGCGCGGTGTCGGGTGGGCGGTTGCTACGTCGCAACTACGTCCCGGGTGAGAGCCCCGGAGTCAACGACTCGGTGGTGCTCCAGCAGGGCCCGAACTACTTGCTGGCCAAGCGAATTCAGCGCTGGCGGGCGACGGTGGCGCGGCATGAGGGCGCGGTGGTGTCGTTCAAGGTCGCACCGCCCACCCGCACCCGATCGGTGGTGAAGAACCGTGCGCTCGCGGCGGCCTACGCCGGGGCGCACCGGTTCGGTGTCGAGGTGTTCGAGCCCGGCACGGCCAATACGCTGATGGCGGCGTTACTGGTACACGACCTGCACGCCGGGACGCCGCGCCACGAGCACCCGTGGCAGGACGAGGCGTGGGCTGCCGCGCACGGTGGGCTCTGGCGGGCCGCCTACGACCCGCGGAGCGCGCTTGGCGTGGCCGCGCTGCTCGGCGTCGCCGGCGCCCGCCCGTGAGTGCGGATTCGGACCGGGGCCACCCGACGGCGGCGCGCCCGATTCCGGCGACCACATCGAGCGAGGTGCTATGTGAGCGCTACCATAGCGCTATGAGTGTGGTGATCCGGCAGTCCGAATTGCGGAACGACAACGCGGCGGTCATGCGGCGAGTGGCGCAGGGGGAGTCCTTCGTCGTGACCGTCAACGGCCGTCCGGTGGCCGATGTGGTGCCGCACCGGGAGGAAATGCGCAGGCGCCGGTTCGTGCCGGTCGCAGAGTTGGCCGAGGCGTTCGACTCGGAACCGGTGCCGGACGCGGCGGCATGGCAGGCTGATCTCGCGGCGGCAGACGAGGCATTCGGGCCCGACGAGCCCACCGATCCGTTCGAGCGCGGGGCCCGATGACCGTTCCGACGCCGCGTCGTGCGCTGCTGGATACCTCGGTGGTGATCGACTTCCCCGCAGCGCAGGTCGCCGAGTTTGCTGATGAAGTCGCAGTCTCGGCGGTGACGATCGGAGAATTGCAGTTCGGTGTGACTTCGGCGGCTGACCCGCTGGTGCAGATGCGCCGCCGGCGGCGCGTTCAGTCGGTGATGGATCGGTTCGACGTGCTCCCGTTCGACACGGGCACTGCGGAGCACTACGGGGTACTGGCGGCGCTGGTGCGCCGGTATGGCCGCAACCCCCGACCCCGCCGAATGGACCTGCAGATCGCGGCGACGGCCGCGCGTCACGACCTCGTGCTGGTGACCCGGAACGGTGGTGACTTCGCCGGTCTCGAGTCCGCGTTGCGCGTCGTCGACCTCCCTAATCTGGACCGATGATCCGGTCGACTCCACAGGTCGGGTCACCGATCTACGACGACCACGTCTCGCCGGTGATCCGCTCGTAGATGTCGACGTACCGGGCGCGGGTCTCCTGCACCACGTCATCCGGGATGGCCGGGCCGGGCGCGGTCCGATCCCAGTCGGTCACTGTCGAGGACCAGTCCCGCACGAACTGCTTGTCGAAGGCGTGCTGTGGCTGGCCGGGCTGCCAGTCGTCGGCGGGCCAGAACCGGGAGGAGTCCGGGGTGAGCACTTCGTCGGCCAGGAGTAGTTGCCCCGAGTCGTCGGTGCCGAACTCCAGTTTGGTGTCGGCCACGATCACCCCGCGTTCGCGCGCGACCTCTGCGCCCCGCTCGTAAATGGCCAACGTCAACTGCTCCAGGTCGCGGGCGCGGGAGCGGCCGGCCACCTCCCGCACCGCACCCAAGCTCATGTGCTCGTCGTGCTCGCCCTGCTCGGCTTTCGTGGACGGGGTGAACACCGGCGGGTCGAGTCGGGACCCTTCCACCAGTCCCGTCGGGAGCGCCACCCCGGACACCGAGCCATTTTCGCGGTAGGAGGTGAGGCCCATGCCGGCCAGGTAGCCGCGCGCGATGCATTCCACCGGGATGATCTCGACCTTGCGGCACCGGATTGCCCGGCCCTGCCACTCGCTGGGCACGTCCTCGCTGAGCACGTGGTTCGGCACGATGTCCGCCAGGTGTCGAAACCACCACAGCGACAACTGGGTCAGGATGGCGCCCTTGTCGGGGATCGGGGTCGGCAGCACGACGTCATACACACTGACCCGATCTGACGCCACGAGGATGACGTCACCACCGTCCTCGTAGACGTCTCTGACTTTGCCGCGATGGAGAAGCTGCACCCCTGAGTTCTAGCAGACCGGTCTGCCAGGCCCGGTCGGGGGATGGTGTTCCTCCGCACCATCACTGTCGGGTCTATCGGCGCCGTGGGGTGGGAGAATCAGCGCCATGAGCGACCCGCTGGACCTGGTGGATGTCGACCGGCTCTTCTCGGATGACGAGCGCGCGGTCCGGGCGAGTGTCCGGGAAGCATGTGCGCGGCTGGTCGACCCGTTCGTTGCGCGGTGGTACGAGCAGGGCGAGCTGCCGGTGGTGCGGGAACTCGCGAAGGAGTTCGGGGCGCTCGGCCTGCTCGGCATGCACCTCGACGGGTACGGCTGCGCGGGCATGTCGGCGGTCGACTACGGCCTCGCCTGTCTGGAGTTGGAGGCGAGCGACAGCGGCATCCGGTCGATGGTCTCGGTGCAGGGGAGCCTGGCGATGCAGGCGATCCACGCGTTCGGGAGCGAGGAGCAGAAGCAGGAGTGGTTGCCGCGGATGGCGGCCGGTGACGCGATCGGCTGTTTCGGGCTCACCGAACCCGATCACGGCTCGGACCCGGCGTCGATGCGCACCCGGGCCCGTCGCGATGGCGGGGACTGGGTGCTCGACGGTGGCAAGACGTGGATCACGAACGGTTCGGTCGCTGACGTCGCGGTGGTGTGGGCGAACGCGGGCGAGGAGCACGGCGGCATCCAAGGGTTCGTCGTCCCCACGGAGACAACGGGATTCGGCGCGCACACCATCCATCACAAGATGTCACTGCGGGCCTCGGTCACCGCCGAGCTCACCTTCGAGGGCCTGCGCCTGCCCGCGGATGCCGTGTTGTCGGGTGTGCGTGGGCTGACCGGCCCGCTGTCCTGCCTGAGTGAGGCGCGGTACGGGATCGTGTGGGGGGTGCTCGGCGCGGCCCGTTCCAGCCTGGAGGCGGCGCGGCGGTACTCGGTGGAGCGGCACCAGTTCGGGCGGCCGATCGCCGGGTTCCAGTTGACCCAGGCCAAACTCGCGCAGATGGGCACCGAATTGCAGCTCGGGCAGCTGCTCGCGGTGCATCTGGGGCGCCGCAAGGACGCCGTCGGGCTGGGCCCGGAGCAGGTGTCGGTGGGCAAGTACAACAACGTCACCAAGGCGATCGAGATCTGCCGTCTGGCGCGAACCATCCTCGGCGCCAACGGAGTCAGTGGTGAGTGGCCGGTGATGCGGCACGCCAACAACTTGGAGTCGGTGCTGACCTACGAGGGCACGGTCGAGATGCACACCCTGGTGATCGGCCAGGCGCTCACTGGCGTGCCCGCCTTCCGCTAGTGGCGTCATCCGGTACGTCGGGCACCGGCGCCGCGAGTCACCGTCGTTCGAGGACGTCGAGCGGGTCCAGGCCGGCAACTCGACCTCCGCAGTGCAGTAGCCGATGGCCCTGGTGGCACGGATCTTCGACCGGGCGGAGACTGCAGAGGCAGCCATCCGGAGTCGCCAGGACGGTGGGTCGTCGGGATCCGGAGTGAAGCGGATGATGATGACGACGCCGCGGTCGAGAGCCCCGATCCGGGACCGGGACCGGGACCGCTGCTGGTAAAGGGCGGTAAGCCGATCGAGCAGCGGGCCGCCGCGAACGTACCGGTCGTCGAGGCGTGCTGGTTCGGGTCGTGGCTGCCGGGTCACAGGTCGGCTCGATGGGCATCCGCACCGGACTCGGAGAGGGGCCGAGCGCCAGGGCTGGCCCGAAGTTCGGTAAGCGCACGCGGGACGGTGACGAGGATCTTCCTCGCGTGTCGCTGGGCGCGTGGCAGGGCACCTCCGTCAGCAGCGAACGGTCAGTCGATCTCGGGAGCCGGCCCTAGCGCATTCAGCGCCGTGACTAGCGTCCGTTCCTCGTAGCGGAAGTGGTTCTCCAACTCGGTCCGAAGCCGGTTCACCTCGCTGCGCAGATGGTCCGGGTCGGACCGGCCCGGCTCGTAGTGCTCGATGAGCATCCGCAACTCCTCGTGAAGTTGACCAACGACCAGGTGCTCGTCAACGAGCTTCGCCACGGTTGGCGCCAGCCCAGGGAACTGCTGCGTCAGCAGAGGGAAGGCTCCCATGTCCTCACCAGTGTGGTGCCGGGTCAGCGCTGCGCAGAACTCCAGACAGTGCGAACGCATCTGGAGGCCCAACGGCTGAGCACCAGTGGCCAGACGGTCGGCCTCGCCCGCCGCGATGCGGTCGACCTGTGCGCCGAGTTCGTCCAGCTCGGCGCGTAGCCAGTCGTGGCTCTCGACGATGAAGTCGCCCATGCCGCGGGACCACGTCGTGGGGGTCTGGACCCGCTGCAGGGTCACGACCGGAATCACCCGGGTGGTGCGCTCTTGGTAGGCGCCGAAGTCGGGGTCCTGCGCGACGACCTGCTCGAAGAGGCGGTCCCGCTCGATCCCGGTCGGCGCGGAGGCGACAGCGTCGAACACCTCGCGTCCGTCCTCCACCGTGACCATCGGGTTGGCCAGCACGTTGAAGTACCAGGCGGGATGTTTCGGCCCGCCCATCGCGGAGGCCACGACGGCGGGTGTCCCCTCGAGGTTCAGGTAAGCCAGCGGCGTCGTTCGGCGCTGGCCGGTGCGGGCCCCAGTCGTGGTCAGCAGCGCGAGGGTCGACCCCTCGAACATGCCACCGACGCGCCCTCCGTTGGCGCGGAACTCCTCGACGACCTGACGCTGGAAGGCGTCGAATTCGCTCTCAGCATGGACGTCCTGCTCGGTCATGTGTTTCCTTCCGGTCGTGCGTGGCGACCGGGAACAGCGGACTACCCACCATGGAGGGGTGACGAGTGCACCGCCGATGTGACGAATCCGGGAGGGCACGTCAGCAGCCCGAGCGAACCGGGCAGCGCGGACCGACATCACACGTGTGACACTCGTCGACCTCGCCAGCGGCGAGCGGTCACGACCTCCCGGCATCGGCCCATCGGGGGCTCGCCAAGCACACTACTGCAGGGCGTCATCGGATCGGCGTCGCAGCGTCAGCCAGCGCCACATCGGATCGGTGTCAGTCTTCCTACCCCGATCCCATTGCGATAGCGACATCCTCGACTGTGCCGGAGTGCCGGGCGCGTTCCGCGGCCCAGACGATGCGGTGGGTGGCGAGGCTGGTCTCCTCGTCGGACGGGACGAGGGACGGGTCGCCCGCGGCGACCGCGGCCACGAAGGCCCGGACCAGGCCCACGTCCCCGCCGCCGTGGCCACCGGGCGTGGAGTCCTCGGGGCCGACGCTCGTGTCGATGCTCTCGGTGGTGCCGTCGCGGAAGTCCGTCACCCGCAGCCAGGTGCCGTCGC